>CBFGZI010000043.1:0-26755 GCA_965653225.1 uncultured Propionibacteriales bacterium
CCCGGCCGACCGAGGCACCACTGGGGCCGGAGGGATCCGTGGACCGGGCCGCCATCCCATCGGCCGGCCGCGCTCGGCCGATACCTGGGCGAGCTGGTCGAGCCGCTGCTGCAGCGGCGGGTGGGTGGCCAGCAGCGAGTTGAGGCTGGCGCCCTTGACGGCGGGGGCGATGAAGAACGCGTTCATCTTCTCGTTCGAGCGCAGGTCGCGGGTGGGGATGCGGGCCATCTCGCCGGAGATCTTGGTCAGCGCCGAGGCAAGCGCGGACGGCTTGCCGGTGAGGAACGCGCCGGAGCGGTCCGCGCACAGCTCGCGGTAGCGCGAGAGCACCCGGGTGAGCACGAAGCTGATGGCCGCCACCACCAGGCTGACGAGCCAGATCACCAGGAACGGGATGCCGTTCTGGTTGTTGCGGTTGCCGCCGCCGAAGAACAGCGCATAGCGGGTGATCAGGCCGGCCACCACGCCGAGGAACGACGCGACCGTCATGACCGCCACGTCACGGTGCGCCACGTGCGACAGCTCGTGCGCGAGCACTCCCTCGAGCTCCTCGGCGTTGATCCGGCGCATGATGCCGGTGGTGACGCACACGGCGGAGTGCTTGGGCGAGCGTCCGGTCGCGAACGCGTTCGGCATGTCCATGTCGGCGATGTAGACCCGCGGCTTGGGCATGTCCGCCATCGCGCACAGCCGATCGACCATCCCGTGCAGCTCGGGCGCCTGCTGCGGCGACACCTCACGGGCGCGCATGGCGGCCAGCGCGACCTTGTCGGAGAAGTACCACTGGCCGACGGCCATCGCCGCCGCCAGCACGAGCACGAAGCCGGTGCCCGCGCCCTGGCTGATCAGCAGCGCCATGAACGCCAGGTACAGCACTGCCATCAGGGCCATGACCAGCGTCATCCGCGAGGTCAGGCCCCGGTCCTTGATGAATCTCGTACGCGCCATCGCGACGGTCACGCGCCCCTTCTGGTTCCGGTCACCTGGTACGACGCTCGGCACCGGCCTTTTGTTCCTCTTGTTACGCCTTCCACAGGCGGTTCTTATGCGTTCCTCAGCCGGGGATGAGCCCCTCGTCGCTGAGCAGGTCCCTGACCTCGTCGATCGAGGCGTCCGCGGGCGGGAGCACCAGGTCGGAGTCGACCAGCTCCTCGAGGCGGACCTGGTCGCCGCCGCGGCGTACGGCCGCCAGCAGGTCCTCCAGCGCCACCCGGAAGGCCGCCTCGTCACCGGCCTCGACCGCCTGCTCGACCTTGGCGTCGAGCGGGTTCAGGTCGTCGACGGCGCCGTCGTCGAGGCGCCACTGCCCCTCCGCCAGGATCCGGACGATCATGCCTGTTCCCCCTCGCGTCTGGACTGCTGCGCCGTGTCGGCCTGCTCACCGGTGCCGGCATCGGCGGCCTGGTCGATCTGCTTCGGCGCCTCCGCGCCGCCGCCGACCTGCTGCTTCATCTTGGCCAGCTCCAGCTCGACGTCGGAGCTGGACGACATCGCGTCGAGCTCGCGGGCGATGTCGTCCTGGCCGCCCGGCGAGGTGACGTCGTCGAGGGCACCGGATGCCATCAGCTCGTCGATCGCGCCCGCGCGGGCCTCCATCTGCGCGGTCTTGTCCTGCGCCCGCTGCAGCGCGTAGCCGACGTCGCCCATCTCCTCGGAGATACCGGAGAACGCCTCGCCGATCTTGGTCTGCGCCTCGGCCGCCGTGTAGGTGGCCTTCATCGTCTCCTTCTGCGTGCGGAACGCCTCCACCTTGGCCTGCAGCCGCTGCGAGGCCACCGTGAGCTCCTCCTCCTTGGCCTGCAGCTGGGCGTGCTGCTGCTGCAGCGAGTCGAGCTGAGGCTGGATGCCCGAGCGCCGGGTCAGCGCCTCACGCGCCAGGTCCTCGCGTCCCATGGACAGCGCCTTCTGGGCCTGGTCGTGCAGCTTCTGCTGCTGCTGCTGGAGCTGGTTGAGCTGGAGCTCGAGGCGCTTGCGGCTGGTGGCCACGTCGGCGACGCCGCGGCGTACCTTCTGCAGCAGCTCGAGCTGCTTCTGGTAGCTGTAGTCGAGCGTCTCGCGCGGGTCTTCGGCGCGGTCGAGTGCCTTGTTGGCCTTGGACCGGAAGATCAGGCCCATGCGCTTCATGATGCTCATGGCGGAGCGGCGCCCCCTTCTCAGTGTTCACGGCTGCCGGGCGGAGACAATTCAACCTTACGTCGGGCAGCGCGAGGCGGGGGAGGATTGCGGTGAGTAGGCTGGATCGTCCCGCAGGTGGCAGCAGGTAGTGAGGCAGCACTCGTGTTCGGTTGGCGTACGACGAAGAAGAGCGACGAACCGGTCGCCGAGCAGACGTCTTCAACGGCGGCCGGCAAGGGCCGCCCAACACCCAAGCGCAGCGACGCGGAGCGCCAGCGCAAGAAGCGGATGTCGCCCCCGCGCAACCGCAAGGAGGCCAGCGCGATCCAGCGGGAGCGGATGCGGGTCGAGCGCGAGAAGCGGATGAAGGCCATGCAGTCCGGCGACGACCGGTACCTGCCGGCGCGCGACCAGGGCCCGGTCCGCCGTTTCACCCGCGACTTCGTCGACTCCCGGCGCAACTTCGGTGAGCTGCTGCTGCCGCTGCTGGTGCTGATCCTGGTGCTCAGCTTCGTCGGGAACACCCAGCTGTGGGCGCAGCAGGCGACCGCGACGATCTGGACGATGACCATCGTCCTGACCGCGCTCGACACCGTGTTCATGACGGTCCGGCTGGGCCGCCAGCTGAAGGTGCGGTTCCCCGACACCTCCACCCGGGGCGCGAAGTTCTACGGCACGCTGCGCAGCAGCCAGCTGCGCCCGCTGCGCATGCCCAAGCCGCAGGTCAAGCCCGGACAGCAGCTGTCCGACCGCTACTGACAGGCCCTACCGACGCTGCCGGTGACCAGGCCGGCGGACGTCGCGCGCTTGGACCGTGCAAACACGTCTGCGTAAGGTCGAGCCCATGGAATTTCGCAACCTGGGTTCAAGCGGTCTGAAGATCTCGGAGATCGCATACGGCAACTGGCTCACGCACGGCTCGCAGGTCGAGGAGGAGCAGGCGAAGGCCTGCGTGCGTCAGGCACTCGACGAGGGCATCACCACGTTCGACACCGCGGACGTCTACGCCAACACCAGGGCCGAGGAGGTGCTCGGCCGTGCGCTGGAGGGTGAGCGCCGAGAGTCGCTGGAGATCTTCACCAAGGTCTACTTCCCGACCGGCCCGGGTGCGCACAACGACCACGGCTTGTCGCGCAAGCACATCCAGGAGTCGATCAACGGCTCGCTTCGACGCCTCAAGACCGACCACGTCGACCTCTACCAAGCGCACCGCTACGACCACGAGACGCCGCTCGAGGAGACGATGGAGGCGTTCGCCGACGTCGTACGCCAGGGCAAGGCGCACTACATCGGCGTCTCGGAGTGGACCGCGCAGCAGATCCGCGAGGCGCACGGTCTCGCCCGCGAGCTGAAGATCCCGTTCGTGTCGAACCAGCCGCAGTACAACATGCTGTGGCGGGTCATCGAGGCCGAGGTGGTCCCCACCTCCGAGGAGCTCGGCGTGGGTCAGGTCGTGTGGTCGCCGATCGCGCAGGGCGCGCTGACCGGCAAGTACGAGCCGGGCGCGAAGCCGCCGGCCGACTCCCGGGCCACCGACGACAAGGGCGGCGCGGACATGATCGCGCGCTGGATGAACGACGACGTGCTGTCCCGCATCCAGCAGCTGAAGCCGCTCGCGCAGGACGCGGGACTCTCAATGGCCCAGCTCGCGGTCGCGTGGGTGCTGCAGAACAGCAACGTGTCGGCGGCGATCATCGGCGCCTCGCGTCCGGAGCAGGTCACCGACAACGTGAAGGCGTCCGGGGTCAAGCTCGACGCCGACCTGCTGAAGAAGATCGACGAGGTGCTCGACCCGGTCGTGGAGCGCGACCCGGCCGAGACCAAGTCACCCCCGCGCCGCGTCTTCGGGTGATCCCCTGAAGGCGCATTGACGCGTCACTAGGTGGGTGCGCGTGCTCACGAGGGCGTGACGCGCCATATCTCTTGCAGCGGTTTGCAGGAAATATGGCGCGTCACCGCTTGGTGGGGGTGCGCGTCACCCGGAACCTTGGCGCGTCACGGCTTGGTCAGGGGTGGAGGGGCATCGGGCCGTAGACCTCGCGGCCGTCCTCGTAGAGGCGCACGGCGTCGACACCCTCGTCGGCCAGGTCGCGCCACACCTCGCCCAGCCAGCTCTCCGCGTCGCCCTGGGCGGGGAACTCCTGCCCGTCGTTGTCACCCGCGGACACCTCCTTGCCCGAGGCGTCCTCGAAGTGCCACTTCCAGGTCATGGGTCACGTCCTCCCGGTGATACGGTCGTGCGCAGCAACGATGCCATGCGCAGGGAAAGCCGGTCGAAGTCCGGCGCTGACCCGCAACCGTAGGCCGTCGCCACCCCCTGTAGCCAAGGAGTGCGCGGCAAGCCGGAGCACCTGGGCGTGGTCGCGGCTCCAGACAACCGTCGAGGGATGCGGGGCGGAGCCGGGTCGACCCACACAGCTGCAAGGCGACATCGCTGGCCGGGAGCCCGGTTCGGTCTCGGAACCGTGCACCGCAAAGGACCACACCGATGGCGCGCACCGCCAGACCCACCAACGTCGTACTCACCATGCTCACCCTGCTGGCGGCGCTCGCCGGCGTGGTCGCCCTCTCCGCCCCGGCGCAGGCCGAGTCCGGCTACAAGTTCTGGGGCTACTACCACCTCACCGGCGGCAAGTGGGTCGCGTCGTCGAAGGGCGCCGGCGGCTTCACGCCGGCCGACGGCTCCGTGGAGGGCTTCCGCTACGCCACCACCACCCAGTCCGACTTCGACCGGCCGCCGCGGGCGACGCCGTCGTTCGCCGACATCTGCGCCGGCACCCAGCCCGCGAAGGGCAAGAAGCGGGTCGCCCTGGTGCTCGACTACGGCACCACCCAGGACGCGCCGGACGGCGACAAGCCGCAGCAGGCCGAGGCGGAGTGCGCGGTCGTGCCCGCCAACGCCAGCACCCAGCAGGCGCTGGAGTCGGTCAAGCCGCTGCGGGTCGAGAAGGGCCTGATCTGCGCGATCGACGGGTACCCGTCGTCCGGCTGCGCCGAGCAGGTGAAGAACGCCACCGTCCCGGCGAACGAGAAGCCGGTCGACCTCGCGATGCCCGGCCAGGGCGACGCGTCCGACTCGCAGAACAGCGCGGTGCTGCCCCTGGTGGGTGTGGGCGCCCTCGTCCTCCTCCTCGGCGGCGGCGCCGCGATCCTCGCGCGCAGGCGCAGGTAACCCGGTTCCGCCGCGATGCTGAGCCCACTGGTACCCCGCGCCCTGCATCCGGGCGCGTGGTGGCTGTGGGCGATCGGGCTGGCGGCCGCGGCCAGCCGCACGACCAACCCGGTCGTGCTGGTGCTCGTCCTCGCCGTCTCCGGGCTGGTGGTCGCCGCCCGTCGCAGCGACGCGCCCTGGGGCAACTCCTACGCGGCGTTCCTGAAGCTGGCGCTGGTGATCATCGGCATCAGGATCGTGCTGGTGTCTGTGCTGTCCAGCAGCGCGCAGGGCGTCACCGTGCTGTTCTCGCTGCCGGAGATCCCGCTACCGGCGGTGTTCGCCGGCCTCAAGCTGGGGGGCATCGTCACGGCGGAAGCGGTGCTGCGCGCGTTGTACGAAGGGCTGCAGCTGGCCACCATCATCTGCGCCGTCGGCGCCGCCAACTCGCTGGCGAGCGCGCGCCGGCTGCTGCGCTGCGTGCCCGCCGCCCTGTACGAGGTCGGGGTCGCGACCGTGGTCGCGCTGACGTTCGCCCCCCAGCTGGTCAGCGACGCGGCCCGGGTGCGGGCCGCGCACCGGCTGCGCGGGCAGAGCGACACCGGGCTGCGGGCGATGGCCCGCACCGTGATGCCGGTGCTGGAGGGAGCCTTGGACCGCTCGGTCGAGCTGGCCGCGGCCATGGACTCCCGCGGCTCCGGGCGCACGACCGACGCGGGCCGGGTCGACCGCCGGGTGACGGCGCTGCTGACCTTCGGCGGCCTGCTCGGCGTGTGCGTGGGCGTGTACGGGCTGCTCGACGCCAGCGCGTCGCCCCTGCTGGGCCTGCCGAGCCTGCTGGTCGGCGCGGTGCTCGCCGCCACAGGGCTGGCGCTCGGCGGGCGGCGCACGCGGCGGACCCGCTACCGCCCCGACCCGTGGGCGCTGCCGGAGTGGCTGGTGGCCGGGAGCGGGCTGGTCGCCGCGACCGGGCTGTTCGTCACCGCTGCTGTCGACCCGGGGTCCCTGGAGCTCGCCGGGCCGCTGGTGGTACCCCCGGTTCCGTGGCTCGCGGTCGTGACCGTGCTGGTCGCGCTGCTGCCGGCGGCGGTGGCACCGCGGCCCCCGCGGGCGGGGAGCGCCGACCTAGCGGCGTCCGAGCCCGAGCGGGAGGAGGTGGCCGCGTGATCGAGTTCGACGACGTCACGATCACCTACTCCGGCGCCGCCCGCCCGACGCTCTCCGGCGTGAGCCTCCTGGTGGAGGAGGGCGAGATGTGCCTGGTGATCGGACGTACCGGGTCGGGCAAGTCCACGCTGCTGCGCGCGGTCAACGGGCTGGTGCCGCACTTCACCGGCGGGACGCTGTCCGGCCGGGTCTGCGTCGACGGGCGCGACACCCGCACGCACCGGCCGCGCGACCTCGCCGACGTGGTCGGCATCGTCGGCCAGGACCCGATGGACGGGTTCGTGACCGACGTCGTCGAGGACGAGCTGGCGTACGGCATGGAGTCGCTCGGGCTCCCCCAGCACGTGATGCGCAAGCGCGTCGAGGAGACGCTCGACCTGCTCGGGCTGGCCGACCTGCGCGACCGGCCGCTGGCCACGCTCTCCGGCGGCCAGCAGCAGCGCGTGGCCATCGGCTCGGTGCTGACCACGCACCCGCGGGTGCTGGTGCTCGACGAGCCCACCAGCGCACTCGACCCGCAGGCCGCCGAGGAGGTGCTGGCGGCGCTCACCCGGCTCGTGCACGACCTCGGGCTCACCGTCCTGCTCGCCGAGCACCGGCTCGAACGGGTGCTGCAGTACGCCGACCGCGTGGTCTACCTGCCCGGAGGCGGCGCTCCGGTCGTGGCCGGCGAGCCGGCCGCGGTGATGGCCGTGTCCACGCTTGCGCCACCGGTGGTCGAGCTGGCGAAGGTGGCCGGCTGGTCGCCGCCGCCGCTGTCGGTGCGGGACGCTCGCCGCCAGGCCGGTGCCCTCCGCAGCAGGCTGGCCGACGCCGCCCACCTCGGTCGAGTGGCGCGTTCTGGTCGGGTCGGAGCCGGTCGAACCAGCCACAACGCGCCGACCGACGCCCCGGCCGACGGCACCGCCGACCCGCTGGCGCGGGTCGAGCGGCTTGCCGTGACCTACGGTCGGGTGCCGGCGCTAAGAAGGGTCGACCTGACCCTGCACGGCGGCGAGGTCGTCGCGCTGATGGGCCGCAACGGCGCGGGCAAGTCGAGCCTGCTGCGGTCGCTGGTGGGGCTGGTCAAGCCCACCGCGGGCAGCGTCGAGGTCGGCGGACTCCAGCCGGCCAGGACCCGCCCGCAGAGACTGATCCGCGCGGTCGGGCTGGTGCCGCAGGAGCCCGCCGACCTGCTGTACGCCGACACGGTCGCGGCCGAGTGCGCGACCGCCGACAAGGACGCCGGCGCAGCGGAGGGCACCTGCCGCGACCTGTTCGACCGGCTGTCGCCGGGCGTGCCGCCCGAGCGTCACCCGCGCGACCTGTCGGAAGGGCAACGGCTCACGCTGGCGCTGGCGGTCGTGCTCACCGCCCGTCCCCCGCTGGTGCTGCTGGACGAGCCCACCCGCGGGCTCGACTACACCGCGAAGCGACGGCTGGTCGACGTGCTGCGCGGCCTGGCCGCCGAAGGCCACGGGGTCGTGCTGGCCACACACGACGTGGAGCTGGTCGCCGAGGTCGCCGACCGGGTGGTCGTCCTCGGTGACGGCGAGGTGGTCGCGGACGGGCCCGCGACCGAGGTCGTGGTCGCCTCGCCCGCGTTCTCACCGCAGGTGTCCAAGGTGCTCGCCCCGGAGCCGTGGCTCACGGTCGCGCAGGTACGCACCGCCCTGGAGCAGGCGTCATGACGGGCGCCACGCAGGCGCGTACGGGCGCGCACAACCTGCTCCGGCTGCGCCCCCGCTCCGCGATCATCCTCGCGGTCACGTCGGTCGTCGGGCTGGTGTCGTTCACCTGGCCGCTGTTCACCGACCCGGCCAGCGCACTGGACACCTCGCACTCCGCCGACGCGCCGTGGCTGTTCGTACTTCTGCTGCCGCTGCTCGCCGCGGTGGTCCTGGCCGAGCTGACCGAGGGCGGCATCGACGCCAAGGCGGTGGCGCTGCTGGGCATGCTCGCCGCGGTCGGCGCGGCACTGCGGGCACTGGGACCGGGCACGGTGGGGCTCGAGCCCAGCTTCGTGGTCATCCTGCTCGGCGGCCGCGTGTTCGGCCGCGGCTTCGGGTTCGTGCTGGGCGCGCTGGCCGTGTTCGCCGGCGGCCTGGTCACCGGCGGGATCGGGCCGTGGCTGCCGTTCCAGATGTTCGGCTGTGCCTGGGTGGGCTTCTTCGCCGGCTGCCTGCCGGCCTGGCGCGGTCGCCGCGAGGTGCTGGTGCTCGCCGCCTACGGCATCGTGTCCGGCATCGCGTACGGGATGCTGCTGAACATGTGGTTCTGGCCGTTCGCCGCCTACGGCCCCGAGGTGAGCTTCGTGCCCGGCGACCCGATGTCGGAGAACCTGCACCGCTACCTGCTGTTCTGGCTGACGACCTCGCTCGGGTGGGACGTGCCGCGCGGGCTGCTGTCGGCCGTGCTGGTGATGCTCGCCGGCCGGCCGGTGCTGGGCGCGCTGCGGCGTACGGCGCGTCGGGCCGCGTTCGACGCCCGGCCGGAGTTCGCCCCGGCAGCCGAAGCCCAGGCGCGCGAGAACGTCGCGGAGCGCGTCTGATGCGCGTCACGCTGCTCGGCACCGGGTCTGCCGACGGCTGGCCGAACCCGTTCTGCGGATGCGCGTCCTGCCAGACCGCACGCGCGGCGGGACAGGTGCGCGCCCAGACCAGCGCGCTCGTCGACGACGTCCTGCTGCTCGACTGCGGACCGGAGACACCGCGGCAGGCCGAACGCTGCGGCGCCTCGCTGCGCAGACTGGCGGCGGTCCTGGTCACCCACGCCCATCCCGACCACTTCGACCCGGCGTTCCTGCTCTACCGCCGCTGGGCCTGCAACGCACCGCTGCAGGTGCTCGGCCCGCAGCACGTCGTCGACGCATGCGAGCCGTGGCTGGCACCCGGGTCGCCGGTGACGCTAACCCCGCTGGCCCCCGGTGACGAGGTCGACGTGGCGGGCTACCGGGTGCGTGCGCTGGCCGCCGCGCACGAGGCGCCCGGCGGCGCAGTGCTGTACGACGTCACCGCCCCGGACGGCGAACGGCTGCTCTACGCCACCGACACCGGCCCGCTCGACACCGAGCAGGTCGCCAGCCTCGACGGCGGCACGCCTTACTCGGTGGTCCTGCTCGAGGAGACGTTCGGCGACCACACCACCCACGCCACCGACCACCTCGACCTGGCGACGTTCCCGCGGGTGCTGGCCGGACTTCGGGCGACCGGCGCGGTCGACGAGCACACCGACGTGGTCGCGGTGCACCTGTCGCACCACAACCCGCCGACCGAGCAGCTGCAGCGGCGGCTGGGCGGGTTCGGCGCACGGGTGGTGCCCGACGGCGCGTCCGTCGGCGGCGGGGCCGCGGCGGGCGACGTACGGCGGCACGGAACCCGCGGACGCACCACGCCGCCGCGTCGCACGCTGGTCACCGGCGGCGCCAGGTCGGGCAAGTCCCGCGAGGCGGAGTCGATGCTGCTGGCCGAGCCCGAGGTGGTCTACGTCGCCACCGGCGTCGGCCGGGCCGACGACCCGGCGTGGCAGCGGCGGGTCGCCCGGCACCGTGAGCGCCGGCCGGATGGCTGGCGCTCGGTGGAGACCCTCGACCTCGTGCCGCTGCTGGCCGAGCCCGGCCCGCCGCTGCTGGTGGACTGCCTGACACTGTGGCTGGCCGGCGTGCTGGACCGGCTGGATGCGTGGTCGGAGGACGCCGACGCGGAGCGGGTGGAGAAGGGTGCGATGGCCGAGGTCGAGACGCTGGCGCGGGCGTGGCGGCAGACGCCGCGTCGGGTGGTGGCGGTCACCAACGAGGTCGGCAGCGGCGTGGTTCCCGGCACGGTGTCGGGCGGCCGCTTCCGCGACCTGCTCGGTGCGCTCAACGCCGCCGTCGCGGCCGAAAGCGAGCAGGTGCTGTTGTGCGTGGCCGGACGGGTGGTCCGGCTGTGAAGGCTCCCAAGTGGACGCAGCTGCGAGACGCGCTACGGCTGGCGTTCGGCACACTCACCGCGGTGCCGGTCAAGCCACCGTCCACGGTGGACAAAGAGGTCGCCGGCTGGGCGATGTCGCTGGGCCCGGTCGTCGGGGTTGTCCTCGGCCTGCTCGCGGCGCTGGCCGCGTGGGCCCTGTCGCTCCTGTGGTCCCCCCTGCTGGTGGCGGTGGTCCTCGTCGGTCTGCTGGCGGTGGCGACGCGGCTCATCCACTGGGACGGGCTGGCCGACACCGCCGACGGGCTCGGCAGCGGCGACGACCCCGGGATCGCGCTGGAGATCATGCGGCGCAGCGACATCGGCCCGTTCGGGGTGTTCAGCGTCGTGCTGGTCTTCGCGGTGCAGGTCGCGGCCGTCACTGCACTGCTGACCCCGCACGAGCTGGTGGGCGTCGGCTCGGCCGTTTTCGGGCCGACGGACACGCTTCCGTTCGGCCTCGACCTGTCCGCGATCGTGGTAGCCGTGGTGCTCGGAAGGCTGGCTCTGGCCGTCGCCTGCCGGACCGGCCAGCCCGCCGCCCGGTCCCGGGGACTCGGCTCGGCGGTCGCCGGCTCCGTCGGCGTGGCGCAGCTCGCCGTCGCAGGAGTCGCCGCCGTTGTCGTTATCGTGCTGGCGGTCGTCCTCGGCGACGTGCTGGGCTGGCTGTCGGCGCTCGTCGCCGCGGTCGTGTCCGCGATCTGGGCGCTGGGCGCGACCGAGCTCCTTCGGCGCCGGGTCGGCGGCGTCACCGGCGACACCCTCGGCGCGCTGGTGGAGACCACGACCGCGGTCGCGTTGGTCGTACTCGCCGCCGCGGCCTGACCACGGGAGCCGGGGTCAGGAGTCGCGCACGCCGGGCTGCACGAACGGCGGCTTGACCACGTCGAAGCTCTCGGTGCGTCCGCGTACGTCGATGCGCACCTGGTCGCCCTCGCGGATGCGCCGGTCGAGCAACGCGAGCGCGATGCCGGTGCGCAGCGTCGGCGAGAACGTCCCGGAGGTGACCTCCCCGACCTCCTCGCCCTCCGTGTCGAGCACGGTCATGTGCGGGCGCGGGATGCCGCGCCCCGCGGCCTTGAGCCCGCGCATCAGCGGCCCGGACTTCGCCGCGCGCTCTGCGGTCAGCGTCTCGCGGCCCCAGAACGACGGCTTGTCCCAGCCGACCGCCCACACCAGGCGTCCCATGATCGGGGTGATCGTCGGCGAGATGTCCTGCCCGTGCAGCGAGTAGCCCATCTCGGTACGCAGGGTGTCGCGCGCACCGAGCCCGCACGGGCGGATGCCGTGCGCGGCGCCGGCGTCCATCACCGCGTCCCACACCTGGCCCGCGACACCGCTGGGTACGACGAGCTCGTAGCCGTGCTCGCCGGTGTAGCCGGTACGGCACACCACCACCTGCTCGTCGGCGTACTCGGCGTCGGCGAACGCCATGAAGTCCGACGGCATCGGCAGGCCGACCTTGGCCAGCACGTCCTGGCTGCGCGGCCCCTGCACGGCGATGATCGCGAAGTCGCGGTGCTGGTTGACCACGGACACGCCCTCGGGCGCGGCATCGGACAGGCGGCGGCACACCTCGGTGGTGTTGGCGGCGTTGGGGATGAGGAAGACCTCGTCGTCGCCACGCAGGTACTGGATCATGTCGTCGATGACGCCGCCGGTCTCGTCCTCGCAGCACAGGGTGTACTGCGCCTTGCCCGGCTCGATCTTGCCCAGGTCGTTGGTCAGGCAGGAGTTGACGAACGCGGCCGCACCGGGCCCGGACACCGTGGCCTTGCCCAGGTGGCTCACGTCGAAGACGCCGACCGCCTCGCGTACGGCGGCGTGCTCCTTGAGCACCCCACCGCCGGCGTACTCCAGCGGCATCTCCCAGCCGCCGAACTCCGCCGTCTTCGCACCGAGCGCGGCGTGCCGGTCGTGCAACGGTGAACGGAGCAGATCTGACATGTCGGCGACGCTACCGCAGCAGACGCGTCACACGGCACGGGCTAGCATCGCGAGGACAGCCACAGGACAACCACCGGACAGCACCCGCGACGACGAGGGACGGACGCAGCGTGACCACCATCAGCCTGAGCAAGGCCGCAGCCCACAAGACCCGCGCCGACGCGCTGGTGGTCGGTGTCGTCAAGGACGGCGCCGACGTGGCCGTCGCAACCGGAGGCGAGGAGGTGGCCGGTGCGTTCGGCCGCTCGTTCGCCGCGACCTGCAGGTCGCTGGGCGTGAAGGGCTCGGCCGGTGAGGTCACGAAGCTGCCCGGCAACGGTGCCGTCAAGGCGCCGCTGGTCGTCCTCGTCGGCCTCGGCGACCCCGCCGACATCACGCCGGAGACGATCCGCCGGGCGGTCGGCTCGGCGGTCCGGTCGCTGTCGCAGGTCGAGACCGTCGCGCTGGCCGTGCCCGCCGACACCGCGGCGCGCGTGTGCGCGGTCGCGGAGGGCGTGCTGCTCGGCGGATACGCCTTCACCCGCTACCTCAGCGACGACGACGGCAAGGCACCCGACGAGGCGGTCGTGCTCACGCCGCTGGCCCGCAACAAGGGCGTGCAGACCGACGTACACGACGCCGAGGTCGTCTGCCGCGCCGTCAACACCGCGCGCGACCTCGTCAACACGCCGGCCAGCGACCTCAACCCGGTGACGTTCGCCGACCAGGTCGTCGAGCGCTCCAAGGGCAGCAAGGTGAAGGTGTCGGTGCTGGACGAGACCGACCTGGAGAACGGCGGCTACGGCGGCATCATGGCCGTCGGCAAGGGGTCGGCCACTCCCCCGCGGCTGGTCACCCTGACCTACAAGCCTCGCGGCGCGAAGGCGCACATCGCCCTGGTCGGCAAGGGCATCACGTTCGACTCCGGCGGCCTGTCCATCAAGCCCACGTCGGGCATGGCGACGATGAAGTGCGACATGTCCGGTGCTGCCGCTGTCGTCACTGCGACACAAGCGATCGCCGAGCTCGGGCTGCCGGTGCAGGTGACCGCGTACGCCGCGCTCGCCGAGAACATGCCCTCGGGCACGGCCACGCGTCCGGGCGACGTGCTGAAGATGTACGGCGGCAAGACCGTCGAGGTGCTCAACACCGACGCCGAGGGCCGGCTGGTGCTGGCCGACGCGATCACGACCGCCAGCGAGCTCAAGCCCGACGTGATCGTCGACGTCGCCACCCTCACCGGCGCCTGCGTGATCGCGCTCGGCTCACGCACGTCCGGGGTGATGTCCAACCGCGACGAGCTGGCCGAGACGGTGCGCGACCAGGCCGCCGCCGTCGGCGAGAACATGTGGCCGCTGCCGATCCCGGAGGAGATGAACGAGCGGGTCCGCGCCTCCAAGGTGGCTGACCTGTCCCAGCACAGCACCGACCGTGCGGGCAGCGCACTGTTCGCCGGGGCGTTCCTGCGCGAGTTCGTCGGCGACGGTGTCGCGTGGGCGCATCTCGACATCGCCGGCACCGCGTTCAACGAGAGCGGCCCGTGGGGCTACACCCCGCACGGCGGCACCGGCTCGGCGGTCCGCACGCTGGTGCAGCTCGCCGCCTCGCACGCCGGCCGCTGAGGGGTCGCCAAAGCGTTGCTGAGGTCGCCCAGGGCTCGACAGGCGACCGCTACTACAGGCCACCGAGGTCGTCGGGGATGTCGAGCTTCTTCAGCTGCTCGGAACGGCGCCGGTTCCACTCCCGCATCCGCGAGGGGTAGCCGGCCACCTGGGCGTCGAACGACGGGATGCCCTGCTTGCGGGCGAAGTCGCGCACCCACTCCGGCGACGGCACGCGCCGCCGGGTCCACTCACCGTCCTCGGCGACGAGCACGACGGTCGGCTCTGTGACGGTGGTGCGGGGCTCTACGTAGGCCTCGACCCCGGTGCGCGCCGCGATGAACTCCTCGAGGTAGCGCCTGTCCGCGTCGTCGTGTCGTCTCACGCCACGCTGCGACCGCCGGCGAAGCCATCCCAGCGCCATCGTCGAACCCTCCCCATGCTGTCTTGACACCTTCAAGTGTCGCGCACGCGCAAACCCGCCGGACCGGTTCCGGACAAACCGCCCGCCGGCTACTCGCGCGTACGCCGACGGTCACAGAGTCGTCTCAGGGGTCATCGCAAGAATGCTCACCCGGGGTGTCCGCCAGGGTGATTGGAGCCACTCCCGCCCGTGGTGGAAGGATGAGCCGCCAGGAGCGTCCGAACACGTTCGGTGCTGGGAGGCACGTAGTGGCAGAGCAGCCAGAGCAGGCAGGACAGGCCGAGGACTCGTTCGACGTCGTCGTGCTCGGCGGCGGGAGCGGCGGCTACGCGTGCGCGCTGCGGGCGGCGCAGCTGGGTCTCTCCGTGGCCCTGGTCGAGAAGGACAAGCTCGGCGGCACCTGCCTGCACCGCGGCTGCATCCCCACCAAGGCCCTGCTCCACGCCGGCGAGATCGCCGACGCCGCGCGCGAGGCCGACCAGTTCGGCATCAAGGCCACCCTCGACGGCGTCGACATGTCGGGCGTCAACTCCTACAAGGACGGCGTCGTCAGCCGGCTCTACAAGGGGCTGCAGGGCCTGGTGAAGAGCCGCGGCATCACCGTCGTCGAGGGCGCCGGTCGACTGGCCGGACCGCACACGGTCGAGGTCGACGGCAGGCGCATCGAGGGCAGGCACGTCGTGCTCGCCTCCGGCTCGTACTCCAAGTCGCTGCCGGGACTGGAGGTCGACGGCAAGCGCGTGCTGACCAGCGACCAGGCGCTGAGCCTCGACGCCGTGCCCGCCCGGGCGATCGTGCTCGGCGGCGGCGTGATCGGCGTCGAGTTCGCCAGCGCGTGGCGGTCGTTCGGCACCGAGGTGACCATCCTCGAGGCCCTCCCGCGGCTCGTCCCGGCGGAGGACGCGGACAGCTCGAAGCTGGTGGAGCGGGCGTTCCGCAAGCGCAAGATCAACTTCAAGACCGGCACGCCGTTCAAGAGCGTGCAGACCAGCGAGACCGGGGTCGCGGTCACCGTGGAGTCCGGTGAGACCTACGAGGCCGACCTGCTGCTGGTCGCCGTCGGGCGCGGCCCGAACACCGAGGGACTGGGCTACGAGGAGCAGGGCGTGGCGATGGACCGCGGCTTCGTCCTGACCGACGAACGGCTGCGCACCAACGTTGAGGGCGTCTACGCGGTCGGCGACATCGTGCCGGGCCTGCAGCTGGCGCACCGCGGGTTCGGCCAAGGCATCTTCGTGGCCGAGGACATCGCGGGGCTCGACCCCGCGCCGATCGACGAGGACGGCATCCCGCGGGTGACCTACTGCGAGCCCGAGGTCGCCTCCGTCGGGCTGACCGAGGAGCAGGCCCGCGAGCGGTACGGCGACGCGGTCGAGTCGCTGACCTACGACCTCGGCGGCAACGGGCGCAGCCAGATCCTGAAGACGCAGGGGTTCATCAAGCTGGTGCGCCGCACCGACGGCCCCGTCGTCGGCCTGCACATGGTCGGCGCGCGGGTCGGCGAGCTCGTGGGCGAGGCGCAGCTGATCTACAACTGGGACGCCTTCCCCGAAGACGTCGCCCAGCTCGTCCACATGCACCCCACCCAGAACGAGGCCCTCGGCGAGGCCCACCTGGCACTCGCGGGCAAGCCACTGCACGCGCACTCCTAGATCGGGTAAGCCACTGCACGCGCACTCGAAAACGCGGTCGTAATAGCGTGTCCTGCACCGGGCAGCGAGTACGACCTCGACGCACAGACGAAGGAGCACACGATCACCATGCCGGTCTCCGTAACTCTCCCCGCACTCGGCGAGAGCGTCACCGAAGGCACCATCACCCGCTGGCTCAAGCAGCCCGGTGACAACGTCGAGGTCGACGAGCCGCTGCTCGAGGTGTCCACGGACAAGGTCGACACCGAGATCCCGTCCCCGGCCGCCGGGACCCTGCTGGAGCAGAAGGTCGGTGAGGACGAGACCGTCGAGGTCGGCGCCGAGCTGGCCACCATCGGCGAGGCGTCCGAGGCCGGCGGCGACGGTGGCGGTGACGGCGGCCAGCAGGCCCAGCAGGAACAACCTCAGCAGCAGGAACAACCTCAGCAGCAGGAGCAGGCTCAGCAGCCTGCGCAAGAGGAGCAGCCGCAGCAGCAGGAACCACAGCAGGCCCAGCAGGAACAGCAGCCCGCTCAGCAGGAGTCGGGCGGCGGGGCCCCGTCCGGCGGCGGTGGCGACACCACGTCGGTGACCCTGCCGGCGCTTGGCGAGAGCGTCACCGAGGGCACCATCACCCGCTGGCTCAAGCAGCCCGGCGACAGCGTCGAGGTCGACGAGCCGCTGCTCGAGGTGTCCACCGACAAGGTCGACACCGAGATCCCCTCGCCGGTCGCGGGTGTGCTCGTCGAGATCAAGGTGGGCGAGGACGAGACCGTCGAGGTCGGCGCCGAGCTGGCCACGATCGGGCCCGAGGGAAGTGCCGCCCAGAGCCAGCAGCAGCCGCAGCAGCAGGCCCAGCAGCAGGAGGCCCCTGCCCAGCAGGAACCCCAGCAGGCACCCCAGCAGGCCGAGCCGGAGGCCGAGGCGCAGCCGGAGGAGGCGGCGACGGCCCAGCAGGGTCGCGAGACCGCACCCGGTCAGGGCGACACCCCGAGCACCGACCGCGCCGAGTCGGGCCAGGCGGGCGCGCAGCAGGCCGAGACCGAGGCCGCGCAGCGCCAGGAGGCGCCGACCCCGGCACCGACCCCGGGCCAAGCCCCCCAAGCCCCCTCGCACGACGGCGCGCCGGCGCACGCGCGCGAGCAGCAGCCCTCCGGTGACGGGGCGGCGTACGTGACACCCCTGGTCCGCAAGCTCGCGGCCGAGCACAACGTCGACCTCGGCAAGGTCACCGGCTCCGGCGTCGGAGGCCGCATCCGCAAGCAGGACGTGCTGGAGGCGGCGAAGTCCCAGCAGGAGCCGGCAGCCGCACAGGAGCCCAGCCAGCCGAGCCAGCAGCCCGCCGCCGGCGAGGCGCCGGCGCCGGTTCAGCCGAGCCCGCTGCGCGGCAAGACCGAGAAGATGACCCGGCTGCGCAAGGTCATCGCGGCCCGCATGACCGAGTCGCTGCAGACCTCGGCGCAGCTGACCACCGTGGTCGAGGTCGACGTGACCCCGATCGCGCGCCTGCGGCAGAGCAAGAAGGAGGAGTTCCTCCGTCGCGAGGGCGTGAAGCTGTCGTTCACGCCGTTCTTCGCCAAGGCCGTCGTCGACTCGCTGAAGGGCCACCCGAAGCTCAACGCCGCGATCGACACCGACAAGGGCGAGATCACCTACTACGACGCCGAGCACCTCGGCATCGCGGTCGACACCGAGCGCGGCCTGCTCGTGGCCACAGTCAAGGACGCCGGCGACCTGTCCATCGCCGGGCTGGCCCGCAAGATCGACGACGTCGGCCGGCGTACCCGTGACAACCAGGTCAAGCCCGACGAGCTGCAGGGCGCGACGTTCACGTTGACCAACACCGGAAGCCGTGGCGCGCTGTTCGACACGCCGATCATCAACCAGCCGCAGGTCGGGATCCTGGGCACCGGAGCGGTGGTCAAGCGGCCGGTGGTGATCGACGACCCGAACCTCGGGGAGACCATCGCGGTGCGGCACATGGCCTACCTGGCGCTGACCTACGACCACCGGCTGGTCGACGGCGCCGACGCGGCCCGGTTCCTGTCCGAGGTGAAGCAGCGCCTGGAACACGGCCAGTTCGACGTCTGAGAGCACGATGCGGTACGTGATCGCCGGGTCCTCCGGGTTCCTCGGCACGGCGCTGCGCGACACGCTCGCGCGCGCCGGGCACGACGTCATACGTCTGATGCGGGGCGACTCGCCGTCGCGGTACGACTCGCGCTGGGACCCCACCGCCGGGCAGGTCGACCTGTCGGTCATCGAGGCCGCCGACGTGGTGGTCAACCTGGCCGGCGCGCCGCTCACGCGGCCGTGGACGGCGTCACACCGCAAGGCAATCCGCGAGAGCCGGGTGCGCACGACCGCGACGCTGGCCGAGGCGATCTCGGCAGTCGGCAACCGGCCGGCGTTCCTCGCCCAGAGCGCGATCGCCTACTACGGCTCCGACCGGGGTGACACCGAGCTGGACGAGACCACGCCGCCTCAGGGCGGTGGGTTCCTGCACGACGTGGTGCAGGAGTGGGAGGCGGCGACGCTGACCGCGGAGAAGGCCGGTGCCCGCGTGTGCCACCTGCGCACCGGCATCGTGATCGACCGGCGCGGCGGCCCGCTGCCGCTGATGCTGCCGGTGTTCCGGCTCGGTCTGGGCGGCCCGCTGGGCAGCGGCGAGCAGTACTTCTCCATCGTGTCGCTGACGGACTGGACGTCCGCGGTGCTCTACCTCGGTGAGAACGACGCGACCGCCGGTCCGTACAACCTGACGGCGCCGCAGCCCCCGACGAACGACGAGTTCACCACGGCCATGGGGCACCAGCTGCACCGCCCGACCAAGCTGCGGGTGCCCGAGGCGGTGCTGCGTACGACGCTGCGCGAGGCCTCCGGCGAGCTGCTCGGCAGCCTGCGGGTGGTGCCAGCGCGGCTGCAGTCGGCGGGGTTCGCCTTCCGGCATCGCACGGTCGACGACGTCGTGGCCGCGGGCCTCAGCTGACGGTCACGGTCACTCTCGTCGCCGCTGCGGGACGGGCCGCACGGCGGCGATGAGCCAGACGCCGCGGTCGACGGGGCGCAGGGTGAGCAGCCGGGTGTCGAGGTCGTCGGCCGGTAGCGGTCGGTGCCCGTGACCGGTGACGGTTCCCGCGGCCACGCGGTCGCGGACCTCGAGCACGACCGCGCCGGGCCGCCGACTCCGCACGCGCAGGTCAGCGATGTGCATCCGCAGGCCGTGGACGCGCAGGCCCCGGCCGGCGTAGCGCGCGAGCAGCCGCTGGTCACGTCGCATGACGGGCGAGCCGGGGGCGTACACCGTCCGCAGCAGAGCGGGGTCGGCCGCGGCGTAGGCCTGCGCGCGTCGCCGGTCGAGTCGCGCGAGCACAGTCGCCCAGTGTTCGACTCCGTGATCGGCCGGCACCACACCGCGAGGCGTCTCGGCCGCGGGGTGCGTGGCGCCGACATGCGGGGGCAGAACCGCGTCGGCGTGACGACCGCCGACCGCCACCTCCGCGTCGGCGGGTGCACGGCCCGGCAGACCAGACACCGCGCAGAAGAGCGCGACGCCACTGGCGAGCATCACCCCGACACTGGCGCAGGCGGTGAGCCGCGCGCCCAGGCGTGCCCGGCCATGGCGCGGGGACGGGACAGTGGTGGCGCGATGACGCACCGGACCACCCTTGCGTACTCAGGCGGTCGCGCGCGGGCGCTGTCCACAGGCCGTGGCGTGCTCAGCGGCCGCGGCGCCGGCGGCCGAGCCGGCTGGGCCACCAGATCACGTCGCCCGCGTCGTACGCCATCGCCGGCACCAGCAGCGACCGCACCACGAACGTGTCGAGCAGCACGCCGAACGCGACGATGAACCCCATCTGCGCGAGGAACAGGATCGGCAGCACGCCGAGCGCCGCGAACGTGGCCGCCAGCACGACACCCGCACTGGTGATCACGCCGCCGGTGACGGTCAGCGCCTTGATGATCCCCGGTCTGGTGCCGCGTTTGAGCGCCTCCTCACGGGTGCGCGTCATCAGGAAGATGGAGTAGTCGATGCCCAGCGCGACCAGGAACACGAACGCGAACAGGGTGATGCCCGGGTCGCCGCCGGGGAAGCCGAAAACGTGGTTGAACACCAGGGCGCTGACCCCCAGCGTCGCGCCGAAGCTCAGCACGTTGGCCACGATCAGGATGAGCGGCGCGACCAGCGACCGGAGGAGAAGGCCCAGGACCACGAGGATCACCAGCAGGATCGCGGGGATGATGCGGTTGCGGTCGTGGACGGTCGTCTCAATGACGTCGAGCTGGATGGCGGTCTGGCCGCCCACCAGCACGTCAGGGGACACCCGGTCGAGGTCCTCGCGCAGCGACTGCACCACGTCCTGGGCTCGCGTGCTGTCCGAGGGCACCGACAGCGTCGCGTCGACCTGCACGTGACCGTCCACCACTCGCGGCGGGCCGCCCGGCCTGCCGGATGTGGCGGTCACGGGCGCCGCGCCGGCGACGCCGTCCTCGGCGTTGACCGTGCGCAGGATCTGTGGCAATTCTTTCGCCCGCCCGACGACGACCACGGGCGTCCCGGTCTCGGTCTCGAAGTGCCGCTCGAGCACCTGCTGGGCGCGTACGGAGTCGACGTCGGTGAGGAAGACGTCGGTCTGGGGTACGCCCTCGTCCTTGAAGGTGGGCACAAACGCCGTCGCCGACGCCAGCACCAGGAACGTGACCAGCCAGGTCGCGCGCGGCCGCCTGCCGACCAGGCGGGCGACCCTCCCCCACAGGCCGCGCTCCTCGGGGTGCGGCGACCCCAGCGTCGGGGTGAACGGCCAGTACGCCGCACGACCGAGCAGCACGAGGACTGCGGGCAGGAAGGTCAGCGCCGACAGCATCGCGGCGGCGATGCCGATCGCGCCGACGGGTCCGAGGCCCTGGTTCGAGGAGAGGTCGGACAGCAGCAGGCACAGCAGGCCGAGGATCACCGTCACGGCCGAGGCGATGATCGGCCCGACGACCCCGCGGTAGGCGCGTCCCATCGCCGTGACCCGCGACCGGTGCTCACGCAGCTCCTCGCGGAACCGCGACACCAGGAGCAGCGCGTAGTCGGTGGAGGCGCCGACGACCAGCACGAACAGGATGCCCTGGCTCTGGCCGTTGAGGTCCAGGACGTTGTTGTTGGCGAGCACGTAGATCGCCGCCGAGGCCACGCCCAGTCCCAGCAGCGAGGAGAACAGCACCACGAACGGGAGCAGCGGGCTTCGGTAGACGACCAGCAGGATGACCAGCACCACGGCCAGGGCGACGAGCAGCAGGAGGCCGTCGATGGCGCCGAAGGCCGTGACGAAGTCGGCGAGCACGCCGGCCGGCCCGCCGACGTACACCTTCGCCTGGGTGCCGGAGTCGGCCAGCGTGTGGCGTACCTGGTCGACGACGGTGGACAGGTCGTCGCCGAGGGTGGCGTCGAGCGCGACGACCGCCTGCACCGCCTTGCCGTCGGCGGACGGGATGGGCGGGGAGACGCCGAGGACACCGTGGATGTCCGCGACGGCGGCCAGGTCGCGTCTCACCGCCGCGACGGCGTCGGGTCCCAGGCCGGCGTTGTTCTCGTAGACGACGACCGCGGGCAGCACCTGCTGCTCGGTGAACCGCCGCTGCCAGTCCTGCACCTCGGTCGACTCCGCGCTCTTGGGGAGGAACGCGGCGTTGTCGTTGGTCTGGACCTCGCCGAGCCGGCCGGCGAACGAGCCGAGCGGCGCGCCGACGAAGACCCACACCAGCGCGACGACCACGGGCCACAGCCACCAGCGGCGGCGGTCCGCTGCCGTGTCGACCTCGTGCGGTCCCTCCGGCCAGTCCACGTGGTCGCTCATGACCCTCCCCACAGCCCTCCGCGTTCACGGCGCGACGGCCCTTCGGGCCGGAAGATAGTCTGTCGTAGTGACCGGACCGACCTTCACCCGACTGGGATTCGGCGCCGACGCGGTCGACTACGAGGCGACCTGGCAGCGGCAGCGCGAGCTGCACGCCGAGGTGGCCGAGGGCGAGCGTGCCGACACGGTGCTGCTGCTGGAGCACACGCCGGTCTACACCGCGGGCAAGCGCACCCAGCCGCACGAGCGTCCCGTCGACGGCGCGCCGGTTGTCGACGTCGACCGCGGCGGCAAGATCACCTGGCACGGACCCGGCCAGCTGGTCGGCTACCCGATCTGCCGGCTGCCCTCGCACGTCTACGTCGTCGACTACGTGCGCCGCCTGGAGGAGGCGATGATCGGCATCTGCGCCGACCTGGGCGTCGAGGCCGGACGGGTGAAGGGCCGCAGCGGGGTGTGGCTGCCGGCCGACGAGCGGCGCCAGGAGCGCAAGATCGGCGCGATCGGCGTACGCGTGTCCCGGGGCGTGACCATGCACGGTTTCGCGCTGAACGCCGACTGCGACCTGAACTGGTTCTCGTCGATCGTGCCGTGCGGGATCAGCGACGCCGGGGTCACCAGCCTGTCCGAGGAGCTGGGCCGGCCGGTGGGCGTCGAGGAGCTGCTGCCGCCGGCCGAGCGGCACCTCACCCGGATGCTGGCGTGGGAGGAGTACACCCCCTCCCCCGACATCGCGCGCACCGACGGCGGCTCGCGCGACGGCATCACCTACGGCCTGCAGCCGCTCCCCTCCGGCTGACGCCCGCCTCGCCCCGCCGTTGCGTCCGCCACACCGGGCGCTGTGACTCACCCTCTGACGGACGCAAGCTCGGCCCCGGGCGGTTCGTGACATAACCCGCCGCGGCGTACCCTGGGGGCCGTGACTGTTGCTCCAGAAGGCCGGAAGATGCTGCGCCTCGAGGCGCGCAACGCGACGACCCCGATCGAGAAGAAGCCCGAGTGGATCAAGACCCGGGCGAAGATGGGGCCGCAGTACCGCGAGCTGCAGCATCTGGTGAAGTCGGAGGGGCTGCACACGGTCTGCCAGGAGGCCGGCTGCCCCAACATCTTCGAGTGCTGGGAGGACCGCGAGGCCACCTTCCTCATCGGCGGTGACCAGTGCACCCGCCGCTGCGACTTCTGCCAGATCGACACCGGCAAGCCCGCCGAGCTCGACCGTGACGAGCCGCGCCGGGTCGCGGAGAGCGTACGCACGATGGACCTGCGCTACGCGACCGTCACCGGCGTCGCCCGCGACGACCAGCCCGACGGCGGCGCGTGGCTGTACGCCGAGACCGTGCGGCAGATCCACCAGCTCAACCCCGGCACCGGCGTCGAGCTGCTGATCCCCGACTTCGACGCCAAGCCCGACCAGCTCGCCGAGGTGTTCGGGTCGCGGCCCGAGGTGCTCGCGCACAACGTCGAGACGGTGCCGCGCATCTTCCGCCGCATCCGCCCCGGCTTCCGCTACCAGCGCTCCCTCGACGTGCTCACCCGGGCCCGCGAGGACGGCCTGGTGACCAAGTCCAACCTGATCCTGGGCATGGGCGAGGAGCGGCACGAGGTCAGCGAGGCGCTGCGCGACCTGCACGCCGCCGGCTGCGAGCTGATCACCATCACCCAGTACCTTCGGCCCAGCGTCCGCCACCACCCGGTGGACCGCTGGGTCAAGCCGGAGGAGTTCGTCGAGCTGCAGCAGGAGGCGCTGGACATCGGCTTCGCCGGCGTGATGTCCGGTCCGCTGGTGCGCTCCTCGTACCGTGCCGGGCGCCTGTACCAGCAGGCCCTCGACTCCCGGCAGTCCTCCGAGGTCAGCGCTTGACCCATCACTGAAGCAGAAACGCGACGCCGCCTTCCCCGCCCGCACGACCCCGAGACGAGAACCCCGCCGATGGCCAAGAAGGACCAGCCAGACAAGCCCAAGCGGCGCCAGCAGCTGCTGCAGGCCTACCAGATCACCAAGAAGTCCGACCCGAAGATCGGGATCATCCTGCTCGGGCTGTTCCTGCTCGGGGCACTCGTCGTGGGCGGGCTCGCCTGGGTCCTCGTCGCCCCGGTCATCGGCGTGATGCTCGGCGTGCCGTCCGGTCTGCTCTTGGCGATGATCGTGTTCGGCCGGCGCGCCGAGAGGGCGGCCTACGCCCAGGTGGAGGGGCAGCCCGGGGCCGCGGCCGCGGCGCTGGGCATGCTGCGCAAGGGCTGGGAGGTCAAGCCGGGCGTGGCGTTCACCAAGAACCAGGACATCGTCCACCGGGTGGTCGGGCGGCCCGGCATCGTGCTGGTCGGCGAGGGCAACCCCAACCGTGTGCGCAACCTGCTCACGGTGGAGAAGAAGAAGCACGCGCGGATGGTCGACGAGGTGCCGATCTTCGACATCGTCGCCGGGGACGGCAAGGGCGAGGTGCCGATCAAGAAGCTCTCCAAGCACATCATGAAGCTTCCGCAGAGCCTGCGGCCCGCCGACGTCACCGACGTGCTGCAGCGGCTGCGTGCGCTCGACGCGATGCGCCCGCAGGCGCCGATCCCGAGGGGCCCGATGCCGCAGAGCGCGAAGGCCGCCCGGCAGATGATGCGCGGGCAGTCCATGCGCGGCCGCTGACCGGCGCTGGCTCCGCGCTCAGATGCGTACGGCGATCGAGTCGACCGCGAGGTCGTGCAGCCCGCGCTGGTCGCGGTTGTAGACCACCGGCGGGATCACCAGGCAGATCAGCAGCGTGCGTACCAGCGCACGCCCGGGACCGAGCGCGGTGCCGTCGGTGCGCACGACCCGGATGCGGGTGAGCAGCTGCCCGAGCGAGCCGCCGGTCAGGCTGGTCAGCACCCAGCGTTCGGCGGCGAACACCACCAGCGGCGCCCACTGCACCGAGCCCGTACCGCTCCACAGGTCCGGCCCGACGAACAGCCCGACGACCATCATCGAGGCGACCCAGTCCAGCAGCAGCGCCAGCGTCCTGCGGCCCCATCCGGCGATCGCGCCGCGGCCGGTCTGCGGCAGGCCAAGCCGCTCGCCGGGCCAGCGCTGGACGCTCATCCCCTCGGTCACGCGATGAACGCTACAGCGCGTGCACGCCGTCTCGCTTGGTGGACTTTGTCCCCTTGTCGGTCGCCCTGCGCGTAACACCGGCGAAACAGTCGAGTCACCACCGAGAAACGGTCCCCCGATATCGTCACCCCCTGGTGCAGCGTTGCACCGCGCTGAGGAGTGCCCGCTGTCGGGCCGAGCTGCCCATGCCGCGTAAGCGCGGTAAAGGAGGAACGAATGTTCGCGAACGCCGACGAGTTGCTGACCTACGTCGAACAGGAAGGGGTCGAGTTCGTCGACGTCCGCTTCTGCGACCTGCCCGGCATCATGCAGCACTTCACCGTGCCGGTCTCGTCGTTCGGGCGGGACGTGTTCGAGGACGGCCTGATGTTCGACGGGTCGTCGATCCGCGGCTTCCAGGCGATCCACGAGTCCGACATGGCGCTGTTCCCGGACCCGACGACCGCCTACCTCGACCCGTTCCGCGAGGACAAGACGCTGTGCGTCAACTTCTTCATCCACGACCCGCTCACCGGCGAGCCGTACTCCCGTGACCCGCGCAACATCGCCCGGAAGGCGCAGGCGTACCTCAAGAGCACCGGCATCGGTGACACCGCGTACTTCGCGCCCGAGGCCGAGTTCTACGTCTTCGACAACGTGCGCTTCGAGACCACGGCCAACCGCGGCATGTACGAGGTCGACTCCGTGGCCGGCGCCTGGAACACCGGCGTCGAGGAGGAGAACCGCGGCTACAAGGTGCGCTACAAGGGCGGCTACTTCCCCGTACCTCCGTACGACCACTTCTCCGACCTGCGCGCACTCATCTCCAAGACCCTCGAGGCCACGGGCATCGTGGTGGAGCGACAGCACCACGAGGTCGGCACGGCCGGGCAGGCCGAGGTCAACTTCAGGTTCGACGAGCTGCTGACGACCGCCGACAACCTGATGAAGTTCAAGTACATCGTCAAGAACGTCGCGTGGCAGGCGGGCAAGACGGCCACGTTCATGCCCAAGCCGATCTTCGGCGACAACGGCTCGGGCATGCACTGCCACCAGTCGGTGTGGAACAACGGCGAGCCGCTGTTCTACGACGAGAGCGGCTACGCCGGGCTCTCCGACACCGCGCGCCACTACATCGGCGGGATCCTCGCGCACGCGCCGTCGCTGCTGGCCTTCACCAACCCGACGGTGAACTCCTACCACCGCCTCGTGCCGGGCTTCGAGGCTCCGGTCAACCTGGTCTACAGCCAGCGCAACCGCTCCGCGTGCATCCGCATCCCGATCACCGGCGCCAACCCCAAGGCCAAGCGGATCGAGTTCCGCTGCCCCGACCCGTCGGCCAACCCCTACCTCGCGTTCTCCGCGATGCTGCTGGCCGGCCTCGACGGCATCAAGAACAAGATCGAGCCGGCGGAGCCGATCGACAAGGACCTGTACGAGCTGCCGCCGGACGAGCACGGCGAGATCGCGCACGTCCCGGCGTCGCTGAACGCGGTGCTCGACGCGCTCGAGGCCGACCACGGTTTCCTGCTCGAGGGCGGCGTGTTCACCGAGGACCTGATCGAGACCTGGATCGAGTACAAGCGCGACAACGAGATCGCGCCGCTGCAGCTGCGTCCGCACCCGCACGAGTTCGAGCTGTACTTCGATATCTAGGCCAGGCACCCCCGCTGACCTGCATAAACGCGCCTAGAGCGTGTCCGCAGTCCGCAGATAGTCCGCACGAGCCGTCATCACTGCATCGATGGCGGCTCGTGTGCTGTCGTCGGAATCGGGCCAGAGGTGCCCGTAGGTGTCGAGTGTCGTCTGGCGCTGGCGTGCCTCAGCCGTGCCTGCACGACCTTCACGTCGGCGCCGCTGGCGATGAGCATGCTGGCGTTGTGGTGGAGCAGGTCGTGGCAGCGGAAGCC
>CBFGZI010000044.1:0-26746 GCA_965653225.1 uncultured Propionibacteriales bacterium
CGACGGAGAACTTCGAGTACTGGTAGAGCGCGCCCGCGACCGGGTAGTGGCTGGCGAGCTCGCCGAAGACCAGCGCGACGAACAGCATCCCGATGACCGGGATGAAGTTCAGCCAGATGTACGCCGGCCCCCCGGTGCCGAGGCCCAAGACGAACAGAGAGTAGATGCCCACCATCGGTGACAGATAGGTGAAGGCGACCGAGAAGTTGGAAAAGAGTCCGAGCACCCGGCGCAGCTGCGGCTGGTAGCCGAGGTCGGCCAGGCGGGTGTCGTCGAGGTCGTGACCGGTGCTGTGCCGGGCAGGCTGTCCGCTCATGGTTTCTCCTAACCATGTTTCTGTGTCAAGAGTGGCAGCTCGCTCGACCGGCGTCGACTCGGAGCGGCAGGTGGGCGACGACCTCCCTCGAGCAGCGTTGACAGACCGCAGGACCACGCCCATCGAGTACGCCAGGCACGGCGTGGGGCTGACGACCGGGACTAGTTGCGCCGGGGGATGTGGTCGACACGCAGGCGTATCAAGATGAGTTCGTGCTTGCACTCGAGATGGTCGTGTTGGTGGGTGTCGCCCTGGTCGCGTGCGGCGCGCTCGCGCGCCGCTACCCGATCGCGCCGGCCATCCTCCTGGTGTTGGTGGGGTTGCTGGTCGGGTTCGTGCCCTACCTACGGCAAGCCCAGCTGCCACCGGAGGTTGTGCTACTCCTGTTCCTCCCCGCGTTGCTGTACTGGGAGAGCCTGACGACCTCGCTGCGGGAGATCCGAAGCAACCTGCGGGTCGTGGTCCTCAGCAGCACCGCGCTGGTCGCCGCCACTGCGGCCGCGGTCGCCGCCACTGCGCACGGACTCGGCCTCGCATGGGGGCCGGCGTGGGTCCTCGGTGCCGCGCTGGCACCGACAGACGCGACGGCGGTTGGCGTCCTGGCCGGCGACCTGCCGCGCCGCACGGTCACCGTGCTCCGTGCCGAGAGCCTCGTCAACGATGGAACAGCCCTCGTCCTCTACGGGTTGGCTGTGGGCATTACGGTCGGCGAGCAGCAGCTCAGCGGCTGGCACGTGACCGGGTTGCTGGTGTGGTCCTACATCGGAGGCGTGCTCGCCGGCGCACTCATAGGACTGCTCAGCTGGCAGCTCCGCCGCAGGATGGACGACCCGATGCTCGAGAGCATCGCCATGTTGGTGACCCCGTTCGCTGCGTTCCTGCTGGCCGACGCTGCCCGCGCCTCCGGCGTGCTGGCCGTCGTCGTCTGCGGACTGTTGATGAGTCAGGTGGCGCCACGGATCACCGGTGCCGTGACGCGCCAGATCGCCCTGCCGTTCTGGGCGCTGTCCACCACCGTGCTCAGCAGTGCGCTCTTCGTACTGGTAGGAATCTCGGCTCAGTCGGCATTCCGGGAGTTGAACAGCACGTCCATATTGCGGGCGCTCGTCGACGTCCTCGTCGTCACCGCCGTCGTGATCGGGGTGCGGTGGGCGTGGGTCTACACCACGCCGTACCTCATCCGGCTCCTCGATCGCCGTCCCGCTCAGCGGTTGCGTCGGGTCCCGGCGCGGCAACGCATCGTCAACGCGGTCGCCGGGTTCCGCGGCGCCGTGTCCCTCGCCGCGGTCCTCGCCGTACCGCACGCACTGGACTCTGGCGCCCCGTTCCCCGACAGGGACCTCATGGTGCTGATCGCTTGCGGCGTCATCGTGCTGACCCTTCTCCAAGCGCTGTTCCTGCCGGCAGCCGTGCGGTTCGCGCGACTGCCAGTCGATACCTCGGTCGCCGAGGAAGTCCAGCTGGCCGACGAGTACTCCCTGGACGCAGCAATCGCTGATCTCGACACCACGGCCAGAGAGCTCGGCAGCGGCGACACGGTGGTCGAGCGGGTGCGACACGAGCTGGACAAGCAGCGGAAGCTGCTGGCGTCCGGCGGTGCCGAGGGCGACCCCATCATCCAGCACGACGACCAGTACCGAAGCCTCTCACTCGCTCTCATCGGCCGACGGCGCGAGGCGCTCCTTGAACTGCGCGACCAACAGCGCATCGACGACATCGTCCTACGCCGCGTGCAGACACGTCTCGACCAGGAGGAGGTGCGGTTCTTGCGTGCGAACCCTCTCGAGTGAGGCGCGGGAAGACAGACGGCTGTTGGCCAGCTAGCCGGCCCCCGAAATCAGAGGTCTTGGTCAAGCTGCGGCCGCCACGGCTTGTGCTCGTGCGAGAGCCACACCTCTGCAGGGTCGAGCTCGCGGACCAGCCGCTGGCCTTCGGTGCGCGGCTCGTTGAGCTCGGCGAAGAAGACCGCCGTGTCGCCAGCGATGACCACCGAACGCCCGCCCGTCTCGACCACGACCACCTGCGAGCCCGGCGTGTGGCCTGGGGTCGGGACGAGCCGGAGCCCCGGCAGCAGCTCGTGCGCGCCATCGACAACACGGCTGCCAGCACTATGACTCCGTGGCTGCACACAAGTCATCGGCGCCCCAGGCGCTTCTTTTGGCCGCGAATGTTGCACAAGACATGACGCGCACCCGTGCGCCTAGAGCCGACCGGTTCCGGTGGCCTGGTCGAGGGCGACGAGGTCCTGCGCCGACGGCTCCCATCGCCCGGCCCGTGCGTTGTCCCGGACCTGCTCGGGCCGGGTCGCACCGGCGATCACCGAGCTGACGGCGGGCTGGGCTGCCAGACCGCCGATCGCCACCTCGAGCATGCTCAGGTCACGCTCCTGGGCGAAGGCCGCGATGGCCTCGATCCGGTCGAAGTCGGCCGACTCGAGCCGGGCAGACTGCGCCTCCAGCCGAGCTCCCGGCGGTGCGGGCTCGCCACGTCGGTACTTACCGGTGAGGAGGCCGTACTCCAGCGGGAAGAACGGCAGGATGCCTACCCCCACGTGCTCAGCCGCGGGCACCAGCTCGGCCTCGGCGCGCCGGTCGTACAGGGAGTACTTGTTCTGGGCGCTGACGAACCGCTCGAACCCCGACGTCTGCGCCACCCAGTTCGCGTCGATCACCTGCCAGCCGGCGAAGTTGGAGCTGCCGACGTTGCGCACCTTTCCCTCCAGGACCAGCTCGTGCAGGGCCGCGAGCGTCTCCTCGATCGGCGTGACCGGGTCCGGCTGGTGCATCTGGTACAGGTCGATCCAGTCGGTGCCGAGCCGGCTGAGGCTGGCCTCGACTGCCTTGCGGATGTAGCGGCGCGAACCCCTCGCTCCCCAGTCCGGGCCGTTGGCGCCACGCATGTCCATCCCGAACTTGGTGGCAACGACGACGTCCTCTCGACGAGAACCCAGCGCCCTACCCAGCAGCTCCTCACTGGCGCCGGGCCGGTCGCCGTAGGTGTCCGCGGTGTCGAACAGGGTGATCCCGCTATCGATCGCCGCGTCAACCACGGCCGTGGTCGCATCGGCGTCGATGCGCGCGCCGAAGGCGTTGCACCCGATCCCGACGGTGCTCACCATCAGGCCCGACGAGCCGAGCGGGCGGTACGTCATCTCCGTCATGCCGACACCGTACGCACCGACGCATCGCCGCGCAGGTGCGCTACGCGTTCGCGACCCGGAGCATCAACGACCGGGCACCACGCCGACACCTGGAAGCGCTGCGCAGTATGGCCCGGGCGCGCCCTCCAGCCCAGCCCGCTAGCGTTACGTCGACAGGTCCTGGTTTGGGAGGTGGGTGGTCATGTCCTACGTCGTCGACTTCGCGGATGTCTCCACGGTCGGGTTGGAGTCGTCACCGGTCGCGGAGGCGCTTGCCGGACTGAGAGCGAACGAGGCACGGTACTTCAAGAACAAGTACTCCCACACGTTCACCGTCGAAGCGGCCAGCGAGGCGAAGGACGTCATCGACTGGGTGCACCACATCCTCAAAGAAGAGCGCGACCTCGTCATCGCGGCTCGCCCGCTCGAGGCGACGGCATTCGAGGTCGACGGGATCCGCATGGCCTACGTCTTCTACGAGTCCGGCCTGTCGATCAACGTGATGTACACGATCGCGGAGTCGGGTAAGCGCGCTGTCGGGTTCAAGCTCTCTGACGGGATGGAGGTACCCGAGGAGCTCGCCACGCGTTTCAAGTTCGCGCGGCAGAAGTCCAAGCTGGCAGGCACCATCCGCGGCTCCTTCTTCGTCATCAAGGGCACTTACTGAGCGCCTGGTGACCACCCCCGGGCTTGTCCGCCGAGACACCAGGTGTGAGAGTCGACGCCGTGCCGACGTTCAACGGGTTCTCCGACCGCGTGTTCGAGTTCTACGACGGGCTTGTCGCCGACAACACCAAGTCGTACTGGGCTGAGCACAAGACGGTCTACGAGACCGAGGTGCGCGGCCCCATGCAGGCGCTGGTGGCCGAGCTAGCACCGGAGTTCGGCGATGCGAAGCTGTTCCGGCCCTACCGCGATGTGCGGTTCTCCAAGGACAAGTCGCCGTACAAGACGCACCAGGGCGCCTTCGTCGCGGTCGAGCCCGGCATCGGCTACTACCTGCAGATCGACACCGAGGGACTGCTGGCGGGCGGGGGCTTCCACCACCACGCGCCGGCACAGGTCGAGCGCTACCGCAGGGCGGTGGATGACGAGTCCAGCGGGACCGGCCTGTCACGAGTCCTGACCGGGCTCCGCGACGCGGACTTCGACATCGAGGGCGAACGGCTGAAGACCAAGCCGCGGGGGTACGACGCCGACCACCCGCGCATCGACTTGCTGCGGTTCAAGTCGCTCACGGCACTCAAGCGGTTCGGCGCTCCCGACTGGCTGCTGACCAGAGAAGCGGTGGATCACGTGCGCGACACCTGGCGGCGGCTCGTTCCGCTGAACGAATGGGTCGTGCGCAACGTCGGACCACCCGAGGGCTGACCAACCGGCACCTAGGCCTGCGCCGGCACCCGCTCTGACCGATGGGAAGCGCCCGGGCCAACGTTCGCGGCTCGGACGCGCCAGGCAAGATGGGCGGAGCACCCGAAACCAGGAGATCCCGCGTGACCGACCTCAGCCCCGTTCCGACGGCCCGCGCTGCCGTGCGCTGGTCATTCGGGCACGCACTGCCCCGCACCCTGCTCCGACGTGCGGCCAGACAGGGCGACCTGCACGGCCGGATGTTCGTCGCCACCCAGTCCAGCGCGACGACGGCGCTCGCGCCGGTCATGGACGAGCTGCGCACGCACGGCCACTTCTACCGGGGCAAGTACGCCGCGGTGAGCACCGAGAACGCCACCGTCCGGGCCCTGTTGTCCAACCCTGACGTCAGCTCCGGGTTCGTCCCCGCCAACGGGGGAAGCCGCCTCGCCCGGCTGCAGGCCTGGTCGATGGTCGACGCCCCGATCGGCCCGCTGACGCCGCCCTCTCTGCTGGTGACCGAGCCGCCGGACCACACCCGCTACCGCAAGCTCGTGTCGCGCGTCTTCAGCGTGCGGGCGGTCGAGAAGCTGCGCGTACGCACCCAGGAGATCGCCGACCAGCTCCTCGAACAGATCGACCCCAGCAGCCCGGTCGACCTCGTCGCGCACTACTGCAGCCTGCTGCCGGTGACCGTGATCGCGGAGATCCTCGGCGTCCCCGAACGCGACCGCGACCGGGTGCTCCGGTTCGGCGCCGCGGCCGCACCCAGCCTGGACCTCGGACTCTCCTGGCGGCAGTTCCGCAAGGTCGAGTCGGCGCTGCGCGAGTTCGACGAGTGGCTCGGGCACCACCTCGAGGGCCTGCGCAGGCACCCCGGCGACGACCTGCTCAGCCAGCTCGTCGCCGCTCAGGAGGACGGGGTGAGCCTCACCGACGGCGAGCTGAGGTCCACCGCCGGGCTGGTGCTCGCGGCCGGTTTCGAGACCACCGTCAACCTGCTCGGCAACGGCATCATGCTGCTCGCCGGCGACCCGAAGCAGCGCAGGCTGCTCGCGGAGCGAGAGGACCTCTGGCCCAACGCCGTCGACGAGGTGCTGCGGATCGACCCGCCCGTGCTCCTCACCGGCCGCATGGCGATGGCCGACACCGAGGTCGTCGGCGTCCCGATGCGGCGCGGCTCGGTGATGGTCGGGCTGCTGGCCGGCGCGAACCGCGATCCTCAGGTCTTCCCGGACCCCGAGAGGTTCGACGTCACCAGGGAGAACGCGCGCGAGCACGTCTCGTTCTCGGCCGGGCGGCACTACTGCCTGGGCGCGGCGCTGGCCCGGATGGAAGGCGAGGTCGGGCTGCGCACGCTGTTCGAGCGCTACCCCGACCTACGCGTCGAGCAGGGAGCCGAGCGCCGGAGCACCCGCATCCTGCGCGGCTACCAGCGACTGCCGGTCACTCTGAGCCCCTGACCTTGCGGCGGCCGGCGGACAAGCCATGCTGGTGGGCATGCGAGCTGTGGGACTGACAGAGTTCGGCGGACCTGACGTGCTGCACGTCCTGGATCTCCCAGACCCCCAGGCCGGGCCGGGCGAGGTGCGTATCCGCGTCCACGCAGCGGCGGTCAACCCGACCGACACGCTGCTGCGCAGTGGCGCCCAGGCGCGGCGGGTGAAGGGTGTGCCGCCGCCGTACGTGCCGGGCATGGACGCCGCCGGTGTGCTGGAGCAGATCGGTGAGGGCGTGGTGACCGACCTGCAGCCGGGTGACCACGTGATGGCCATCGTGGTGCCGCGGGGCTCACACGGCGCCTACGCCGAGCGCATCGTGGTGCCGGCCGAGTCGGTGGCCCGCGTGCCGAAGGGGGCGTCGGACGCCGAGGCCGCGTCGCTGCCGATGAACGGCCTGACCGCGCGTCTGGCGCTGCACCTGCTCGACCTCGATCGTGGCCAGACCCTCGGCGTCACCGGAGCGGCGGGCGCGCTCGGCGGCTACGCCATCCAGCTGGCCAAGGCCGACGGTCTGCGCGTTGTCGCCGACGCCGCGCCGCGCGACGAGTCGCTGGTCAAGGAGCTGGGCGCCGACATCGTGCTGCCGCGCGGAGACGACTACCCCGAACGCATCCGTACGGCGGTCCCGGAGGGCGTTCACGGGCTGGTCGACGCCGCGCTGTTCGACCGGCTCGCGCTGCCGGCGGTCCGTGACGGCGGCCGGATAGCGACCGTGCGTGGCTTCTCCGACGCCGGGGAACGCGGCGTCACCTTCCATCCCGTTATGGTCCGCGACTACGCACGTGAGCAGGCCGAGCTCGACCGTCTCCGGCAGCAGGTGGAGGACGGCCAGGTGACCCTGCGAGTCGCGCGGACCCTGCCGGCGGAAGAGGCCTCGGAGGCTCACCGGCTGCTCGAGGCGGGCGGTGTCCGGGGTCGGCTGATCCTTCAGCTCGACGGCTGACTCCCGGTCGGCTGGTGGGCGCGCAGCACGTGCTGCGGGGCCCCGGAGAGCCGCACCAGGTCGCCCATCTCCTGGGCGCTCAGCTCACGCAGCATCACCATGCCCCCGACCGCTCGGGAGCCGGCGAGTGACGTACCGGCCTTGTGCTGGTGGATCAGGAACGGCGGGTCGAGCCGATGAACCGGCTGCACGAACAGCTTCTTCTCGTCACGTAGACCCTCGATACGCGTCACCCGAAGGAAGCCGATGACGGCCTTCAGGTCTGTCTGGTACGACACGACGACATCGCCGACCACCACATCGTCGTTGAGCGTCCTCGCGACCTCTGCCGAGCGGGTCGAGTAGTGGCCGCACCACTCGATCTCCCCCGGGCTCGCGAAGGGATCCACCCCTTCCCCGTCCTTCTTCTTGTAGAGCCAGTAACGCGGAACCCTCTGCGCGTCGGCAGGAGGGCCATCGCCGGCCGCCGGCGACGCTCCGACGACCCGCGGTGCGGGCCGATGCCCTAGCGGAAGCACCCAGCGGAAGGTGCTGAGCCCCGGTCTCCGGCACCAGCAGTCCTGCGCACAGCCGCAGCCGATCACGCCCACGCTCTCTACGAGCCGCCCCACCACCGCGCACAGCACGTACAGCCCGAGCCCCCACGTCACCGCCCGCTTCATCTCGTCACCTTTCGCGCACTCCGAACCGAGACGGCTCAGGAGTCAGCCGTACGCGAGCCGCCCGAGCGCCTGAAGGTACTCCTGGTCGGCGCGCAGCTCTCCATCGATTCCAGCCAGGACCGCGCGGACACCGGGACCGCCCGGCGCGATCCGCACCGGTGGCGCCTCCCCCTCGGCCTCGATCTCGACCTCGCGCAGCTGCTGAAGGAACTCGGGTGTCAGCCCCTCGTGCTCCTTGGGCCTGTCTGCCCGCTTCCCGCCCTTGGGCTTTGGTTGGCGTCGTCGCCTCTTGGTCGGCTCGGCTCGACGCTTGCCTCGGGCGGGCTGGGGGGACATCGCTTCTCCGGGTTGACGACTGCCCAGGGGTTGGGGAGGCCACCGTAGCGGTGCTGAGATGCCGCGCGCGCTCGGGTGCCGCCGCCGACGCAACAGCGCAGGTCAGCGGGTGCCACCCGGCGAGTCGGCTCATTTCGGCCCCGAAGTGCGGCCGAACCCACACCGTTGATTTCAGCAACCGACGTTGCCTAGCGTCGGCCGTACCCGCAGGACGGAGGACGAGAGCGATGGGCAAGTTCGTGATCCAGCCTCACGTGAGGCTGCAGGAGTGGGTGGCCGAGGAGCACGGGTACTTCGCCGAGGAGGGCCTCGACTACGAGTTCATGCACGAGGGCTTCGCCGGAGGCTCCCGCACCACGTCGGCGGTGCAGCCCGCCGACAGCGTTCCCGTCGACGCGCGCAGCGGGGCGTTCGAGGACATGCAGGACCGCACCTGTGACGTTTCGGCCGCGTGCCACTGGGCGGTGAACGCGGCGGCGACCGGCGGGGCCGGACGGATGTGGGGCCACGCGTACTCGGTCAGCCCGTCCGGCATCTTCGTCGCGCCCGACTCGCCCTGCACGCGGCCGGAGGACCTGGCCGGCGTCCCGGTCGCGGTTGGCTACCACTCGGGCAGCCACTACTCGGCGATCCAGGGGCTCGAGCCGTTCCTGCCGCGCGACGACATCAAGGTGTCGTTCTCCGGTCTTCCCTACGACCGGGTCCGTCTGCTGATGCGCGGCGAGGTCCCGGCCGCGAACGTCTTCGGCGCGCAGTACTACCTGCTGGAGCAGCGGGGCTACCGCAAGCTCGTCGACAGCACTTTCGTGATGGGGTTTCTCGTTCCCGACACCGCAAACCTCGAGGACACCGAGCGGTACTTCCGGGCACTGCAGAAGGCGCAGCGCGACATCGACCTCGAGCCGGAGCGCTACAAGCAGTACTGGCTGCGGGAGATGCCCGAGGACCTCGCCGAGATCGTCGACGTGCGCCGCTTCGGTCCCGGCGAGCGCATCGTCTTCCAGCCCTACACCCGGGAGATGTTCGACGTGACGCAGCGCTGGATGCAGAGCTGGGACCTGCTCGACGTCGATGTGCCGTCCGACGCCGGGTATGACCAGGCAGTTCTCACCTAGCTGACGCAACAAGACGCACGGCACCCTCGGACAGGGGTAGGACCGAGGGTGCCGACGCGACCGCTGGAGCGCGACCGCATGGCCAGCGAACAGGGGTGCCGCTGACAGGAGCCTCGCCGCCCAGCCGCATCCCAGAAAGTCCACCTGGGTGAGCAACGAGGGCGCGGAACATGTTGCAGATCGTCGGCGCGTTCGTCAAGTCCCGTCGTCGGCGATGTCGCAACTTTCATGTGCTGTTCGCTTCCTCCGGCTCCGCAGGGTCAGGTACGGGGCCCGGCACGACGACACCAATCGTCCCATCGACGAAAATCTCGTCACCTGTGCTGATCCGCGTCGTGGCATCGGGCACGCCGACCACGGCGGGGATGCCGTACTCGCGGGCGACCACGGCGCCGTGCGAGTTGGCCCCGCCCATCTCCATCACCAGCCCGCCAGCGGTCAGGAACAGCGGAGTCCAGCCGGGGTCGGTCGACGGCGCCACCAGCACCTCCCCCGGCTCGAGATGCGCTCCGGCCGGGTCGAGGACGACACGCGCCGCCGCCGTGACGCTGCCCGCCGAGGCCGGTGTCCCCCGCAGCTCACCTGCGACGACGGGACCGGCCGCTGCCTCGGGCTCGGTTCCGTCGGACAGCAGCACCCGGGGAACGTGGCGCCGCCGCAGCTCGAGCGTGTGCTCCTCACGCCGCTGCCGCACACGCTCCCGCTGGTCGGTCCCTGACAGCGCCTCACGCACCTCCTTGAGGTCAAGGAAGAACACGTCGTCGGCCGCGGCGACCCGGCCGGCCGACGCGAGCTCCTCACCGACGGCCGCGAGCTCGGCGCGTACACCCGCGAGGCCGAGCACCAGGAGGTACTTCGGCATCTCCCGCAGACCGGCCAGCTGTCGCGTGCGACGCAGCGCGAAGCCGACGACCTCCGCTCGAGGTCCGCCCCGTCGCCGCGCACGGCCCTGCAGCGTCTCGATCATGGCGTCTGCCGCCTCGGCACCGCGGCGGAACTCTCCGGCGGGGTCGGCGGCGTCGACCGGCAGCCGGAGGTAGTTCGCGAGCACGCCGAAAAGGTGGCTCGGGTCCTCCCGCCAGCGCGGCATGCCGATGTCGATCTCTGCGACGGCGCGGTGCCCGTACCGCTGCAGGAACCGGGTGAGCCCGTCCTGCACGACAGCGGGCAACGTCCCCGCGCGATAGCGCGCGACCAGGTCGCCAACATCGCCGTCCCGCACCAGCGCGGCGGAGTCGGCGTCGTCGCGGATCCGGACCGCCAGGTCCCACAGGGCGAGGTCCATCTCCGTCGTCACGTTGTGCGGCAGGCCGCGCAGCACCGTCTGCAGGTCGCCGGGACGGGCGTCCTCACCGAGCAGCCGGCGCGCCACCCCCAGGCAAAGGAAGCCCGCCAGCGCGGCCGGCGCAAGGCGGGGGACCTGGGGCACCACGTCGCTGGCCATCCGCCTGACCGCAGCGTTGAGACGTTCGTCCGCGTCGACGCCGCGCAACGGCCGGGTCTTCCGCCGCAGCTCGTTCTCGACGCGCGCGACCCGCAGGTGCACCGCGTCGGGACGAGCGACCGCCTGCACGACCACCGCCGGGATGCGATAGCGCACCGCCGCGCGTGCGAACCGCGCGGCGAACGTCGCCCGGCCGCCGCGCCGCTTCCCCAGCCGTGGGTCGTCGAGCAGGCCGCGCAGCACCACGGCGCCACGCGCCTCCATCACGTCGAGAACCCGCGGGAACACCACCCTCCCGACCGGGTGCCGCAGGATCGCGGTGATGTCGAGGAACAGCCGTCCGGCCGCCGAGGTCACCGCGCGCGGACCGTCCCAGGGGTCCACGGCCGGCAGTCCCGCGACGCGCGCCACCGCCGACCCCACGACACCGAACACCGACTGCCCCATCGGGGTGACCGGGCGGTGCAGCCCCTGCGCCAGGCTGAAGCAGAAGTACACCCGCACCTGCGAGGTGTCCCCCGGCGGGTAGGCCGCGGCCGCCTCGGGCAGCGGGAACAGCGTGGTGATCGGACGTGCCTGCGTCAGCCACGCCGCACCGAGGTCGTCGACGGCCCACTCGATGTCCTGCGGCGCGCCGTAGTGCCGCTCGACGCGAGACCCCAGCGCCGCGAGCTCGCGCAGGTGGGTGTCCCCGAGTGTCACCGAGTCACTCGAGCTCGAGCGGAACACCTGCTCGGTGCCGCCGCCGGCCACGGGTCGCACCTCGACCCGTTTGTCACCGGGCCGGCGCTCGACGACCTCGCCGGTGTCCACGTCGACCACGAAGCGGTCGGGGTTGACCGCACCGGACACCACCGCCTCCCCCAGGCCGGGGCTCGCGTCGATCACCGCGCGATGGCGTCGTCCCGTCACCGGATCGGCGGTGAAGAGCACTCCCGCGACCTGCGCGTCGACCATGCTCTGCACCACGACGGCGAGCTCGACCGCGGAGTGGTCGACGCCGTTCGCCGCGCGGTAGGCGACGGCACGGTCGGTCCACAGTGACGCCCAGCACCGGTGCACGGCGTGCAGCACCGACGTCGTGCCGACGACGTTGAGGTAGGTGTCCTGCTGGCCGGCGAAGCTGGCGGTCGGCAGGTCCTCGGCGGTCGCCGACGACCGGACCGCGACCGGGCAGTCCGGGTCTGCCGCTTCGGCCGTGAGGGCGGCGTACGCCGCGGCCACGGACTCCGCCACGTCCGCGGGCATCGCGGCACCGAGCACCACCTCGCGCGCCCGCGCGGCATGCGTGGCGAGAGCGGCCGCGTCCGACGGCTCGGTGTGCGCCAGCGCCTTGCGGATGTCGCCGAGCTGGGTGGGCTCGGTCGCCCGCCGGTACGCCGCCGTCGTGACGCAGAACCCCCGGGGCACGGGGAACCCCGCGCGCGTCAGCTCGCCGAGGTTGGCGGCCTTGCCGCCGACCAGACCGAGCATCCCGCCGCCGACCGCCCCGAGGTCGAGCACGTACGCCTGATCGGCGCGCTGCGTCGCGACCATGCCGATGTCCCCCTCCGCTCAGCGCTGCGCGGCCACGACGCCGGGCTGGAGACCGGGCTGCAGACCGGGCCGGCTCATCAGTGCCAGCAGCAGCACGGCCCGGTTCTCGGCGACGTCGAGGTCGAGACCTGTCAGCTCCTGCACCCGGTCGATGCGTGCACGCAGCGTGTGGCGGTGCACCCCCAGCGCCCGCGCGGCGCCCTCCCACGACCCGTTGTGGTGAAGGAACGCGTCCAGCGACGGCAGCAGGTCCGACTCGCGCTGGGTCACGTTGCGCACCAGGCTGTCCAGCGCGGGACCGGCGAGCTCCCAGACACGCGAGCGCACGGTCTCGTCCGCCATCACCGCGCCGAGGGTCAGGTCGTCGAACCACCCGATGCTGCGCTGTTCCCTGCTCGCCGCCGCCGCAGCCTGCTCAGCCGGCGCGAGTCCTGACGCGACCGCGTCCTGCGACAGCGCGCCGCTGACCCCGATGACCACCGAGCGCAGGTTCGCGTGTCGCACCGCCTGGTCGAGCAGGTCGACGAGCAGGCGAGCATCGCGGGCCAGCAGCAGGGCAGCCACCCCCTTGTCGACCCGGGTCACGACGTGTGGCCGTCCGATCGACTCGAGCTTGTCGTTCAGCACGTCGAGCAGACGGGCGCGCCCGCGGGGCGCCGTCGCCACTGCCAGCATCACCGGGTCGGAGGGCGCGAAACCGAAGTGCCGAAGATGGGGCACGAGCGCAGCCCCGGGCTGGGCGGGGTCGAGCAGCAGGTCGAGCAGCGTGCCGCCCAGGGCGTGGTAGGCCGCGATCAGCTCCGCCGGCCAGTCCAGCTGCAGGGTGATCAGGCCGGCGGCCTGGTTGAGGAGCAGCCGGTCGGTGCTGGACGGTGTGCCGCGCAGTCGTACGACCAGCCAGCCCACGACCGCCGAGCGGCCGCGCAGGGTCTGGATCTCCAGCGTTCCGGCACCGGTGGCCACACCAGCGGAACCCCCGCGTCCGTGCGAGGCGAACTCGCGCCACTGGGCGTCGACCAGCTCCAGCAGGCCGTCGTCGCGCCGCGACGTCGCCATGACCGCGCCGTACTCGTCGAGCACCACGGCGTCGCAGTGCAGCTCCCGGCTGAGCACGGACACCAGCGAGGAGAGACCGCCGCGGACGGCGGACCGGGTGACCCGCCGCTGGTAGTCGAGGGCGCGCTGCAGGTCCTGCATCCCGTCCTCGGAGATGCGTCGCGCCACCGCCTGGGTGATCGCGATGAACGGCGTGGGCAGCGGCACCTCCACCAGCGCGAGGCCGGCGCGGGAGCAGGCGTCGACGACGCCGCGCGGGATCCGGTTGTACCGCACGCCGACCCCGAACCCGAGACCGGCCGCCCCGGCCTCGGTCAGCCGCTCGACGTAGGTGTTCTGGGCGGCCCGGGACCCGCCGAGCCGCTGGCCGGTGGTGAGGACGAGCTCCCCTCCGGTGAGGAACGGCGTCGGGTCGACCACCTCGATCGGGTGCGCCCAGGCGACCGGCCTGGTGACGTCGTCGCCGACGACGCGGCGCAGGTGCAGCTCCGGCTGTGCCAGCAGCCACTCGAGGGTGACCGGCATGGACCCTCCCCTGCGCCGACCCGACACTTCGCACAGCGAAGGCGGCAGAACTTCGACGTTCTGTCCATCAGTCGGTGACGCCCTCAACCTTACTCTCGAAAAACCAGCACGTGGCTGGGCTCACAGCAGCTCCGACCACACCCACCCTCTATCCGCGAAATGGACGAGATGGCCACCACCACCGCCCCAACCTCCGGGCTCAAGCGCTCACTCGGCCTCTGGGCCATCGTCGGCCTCGGCCTGGGCTACATGACGCCCACGGTCCTGTTCGACACCTTCGGCATCGTCACCAAGGAGACCGACGGGGCGGTCCCGCTGACCTATCTGGTCGCGCTGGTGGCGATGCTCTTCACCGCCATCAGCTACGGCCGCATGTCGAAGATCTTCCCGACCGCCGGCTCGGCCTACACCTACACCCGCGAGGCCATCCACCCCCGCCTCGGGTTCATGGTCGGCTGGGCGGCGCTGCTCGACTACCTGCTGCTGCCGCTGGTCAACGCACTGATCATCCGGCTGTACATGACCTCGCTGTTCCCGGACGTCCCGGGCTGGATCTGGGTCGTGCTGGGCGTCGCGCTCGTCACCGGGCTGAACCTCTGGAGCGTCAACTCGACGTCGAAGGTCAACTCCGCGCTGGTCATCTTCGCGATCGTCATGATCGTGGCCTTCATCGTGCTGGCCGTCGTCCAGCTGTCACGGGGCATGGGTGAGGGCACGCTGTTCACCACCCAGCCGTTCTTCCACTCCGGCATCGAGGCCTCGGCCATCCTGACCGGCGCGACCGTCGTCTGCTTCTCCTTCATCGGGTTCGACGCGATCACCATGTACGCCGAGGAGGCCCGCAGCAAGAACCTCGTGCCCAAGGCGATCATCCTCACCCTGCTCATCGGCGGGCTGATCTTCCTGGTCACCGGCCACGTCGCGCAGGCCGTGTTCCCCGACGTGTCGGGCTTCCACCTGACCGACGACACGCTGCCCGAGATGGCGCTGTACGTGGGCGGCAAGCTCTTCCAGGTGCTGTTCCTGGCCGCCGCGTTCGCCGCGACCGTGGCCTCCGGCCTCGCCTCGCATGCCAGCGTCTCGCGCCTGCTGCACGTGATGGGCCGCAACGGCGTGCTGCCGAAGCGCCTGTTCGGCTACGTCCACCCGCGTACGCACACCCCGGTCTGGGCGATCCTCGTGGTCGGCGCCGTCTCGCTGCTGGCGATCACGCCCAGCCTGGAGCTGGTGGCCTCGATGATCAACTTCGGTGCCCTGGTGGCGTTCTCCTTCGTCAACCTGTCGGTGATCGCCTACTTCGTCTTCCGGCGCCGCGAGTACCGCACCCCCAAGCAGGTCGCGATGAACATCGGGCTCCCCCTGATCTCGACCGGGATGACCGCCGTGCTGTGGAGCTTCCTGCACAAGGACGCCCTGATCGCCGGTCTGGTCTGGTGCTCCATCGGCCTGGTCTACGCGCTGGTGCTGAGCAAGTTCGCCGGCCGCAAGGTGGCCGACGTCCAGCTCGAGGAGTCGGACGCGCCCGCGGCCGCCGCCCAGCCGGCCCTGCCGCACCAGGTCGAGGGCGCCCCCGGCACGGAGTACCCGGTCGCGCCCGAGCAGGGCACGCCGGAGCCGGCCCTGGTCTGACCCCGGCCGACGCACGCACACCGGACCCGAAGCACGAAGGACACGAACGAACGTGGAGACAACCATGGGTGTCGACACCACGGCGACGCAGGGACGCCGTCTGGTCACCGAGGTACCCGGCCCGCGGTCGCGCGAGCTGCACGCGGCCCGCGAGCTCGCCGTGCCGCGGGGGTTCGGTGTCGTGCTTCCGGTGTTCGTGGATCATGCCGAGGGGGCAGTGCTCGTCGACGTCGACGGCAACCGGCTGATCGACATGGCTTCCGGGATCGCCGTCACAACCGTGGGGGCGGCGATCCCGGAGGTGGCCGAGGCGGTCGCAGCGCAGGCGCAGCGGTTCACGCACACCTGCTTCCTGGTCACCGAGTACGAGGGGTACGTACGGGTGGCCGAGGCACTGAACCGGCTGACACCGGGTGAACACGAGAAGCGCACCGCGCTGTTCACCACCGGCGCCGAGGCGGTCGAGAACGCCGTCAAGATCGCCCGCGCCCACACCGGGCGTCCGGCCGTGGTCGTGCTCGGGCACGCCTACCACGGCCGGACCCTGATGACGATGTCCATGACCGCCAAGAACGTCCCGTACAAGGAGGGGTTCGGGCCGTTCGCCCCGGAGGTGTACCGGACGCCGACGGCGTACCCGTACCGCTGGCCGGGCGGTCCCGAGCGGGCCGCGGAAGAGGCATTCGCCGCGCTCGAGGAGCTGGTGCTCACCCAGGTCGGTGCACACAACGTCGCGTGCATCGTCGCGGAGCCGATCTCGGGCGAGGGCGGGTTCATCGTGCCGGCCGAGGGCTTCCTCCCGCGGGTGCAGCAGCTCGCGCGCAAGCACAAGATCCTGTTCGTGGCCGACGAGATCCAGACCGGCTTCGGCCGGACCGGGTCGATGTTCGCCTGCGAGCACGAGGGCCTCGTGCCCGACCTGGTCACAACCGCCAAGGCACTCGCGGGGGGAATGCCATTGGCGGCGGTGACCGGTCGGGCCGAGGTCATGGACACAGTGGCCCCGGGCGGCCTGGGCGGCACGTACGCCGGCAACCCGGTCGCCTGCGCGTCCGCGCTGGCGGCCCTGGAGATCATCGAGGGTCGCGACCTTCCCGGCCGCGCCCGGCAGATCGAGGCCATCGCGATGCCGCGGCTGCAGCACCTGGCCGCCGCCAGCCCACACGTCGGTGAGGCTCGCGGCAGGGGCGCGATGCTGGCGCTGGAGCTCGTGCACCCCGGGACCAAGGACCCGGCGCCCGACACGGCACGCGACATCGCCGGTGCGTGCCACCAGCAGGGCGTGCTGACGCTCACCTGCGGGACGTTCGGCAACGTGATCCGTCTGCTGCCGCCGCTGGTCATCACCGACGCCCTTCTCGACGAGGCGCTCACGGTCCTCGAGGCCGCGGTACGCGCACCGGGAGCAGCCCAGTGACCTCCACCGACACCAGCTACGCGGCCCGTACGGGCAAGGCCCTCGACCAGCTCGCGTCCAGCACGGACACCCAGGTCGAGGTCACCCTCGGCCGCGCGACCGCAGCCGCACCGCAGGTCGCGGCGGCGCCGCCGGAGGAGCGCCAGCGGTGGCTGCGGTCGATCGCCGACGCGCTCGAGGTGCCCCGCAACGTCGAGGACCTCGTGCAGGTCGCCGACCTCGAGACCGGGCTGGGCACGACGCGGCTCACCAACGAGCTCGCCCGGAGCGCGGCCCAGCTGCGCTTCTACGGTGAGGTCGCCGCCGAGTCGTCGTACCTGCGTGCCACGGTCGACCACGCGACCGCCACGACCCCTGACCTACGCAGCATGCGGGTCCCGCTCGGTCCGGTGGCCGTGCTCGGCGCCAGCAACTTCCCGTTCGCGTTCGGCCTGCTCGGCAACGACACCGGCGCCGCGCTCGCGGCCGGCTGCCCGGTGGTCGCGAAGGCGCACCCTGCGCACCCCGCGACCAGCCGCGCCCTCGCCGAGCTCGCCTCGCGTGCGCTAGCGTCCGCCGGCGCGCCCCACGGAGCCTTCGAGGTGGTCGCCGGGTTCCATGCCGGCAGGTCGCTGGTCGAGTCACCGGGGGTCACCGCGGTCGCCTTCACCGGCTCGCTGCGCGGCGGTCTCTCCCTGTGGCGGCTGGCCAACGAGCGCAACGGCGTGATCCCGGTGTACGCCGAGATGGGCACGATCAACCCGGTCTTGCTGACGTCGGCGGCCGGGAAGCGTGCCGAGGACATCGCCCGCGGGTTCGTGGGCTCGTTCAGTCTCGGCACCGGGCAGTTCTGCACCAAGCCGGGGCTGGTGCTCGTACCAGCCGGCCGCGACCTACCGCGCCTGTTGGCCGAGACGCTCGTGCTGTCCGCCCCCGGGGGGTGGCTGCTCACCGAGCAGATCGCCGCGGACTTCCGCACCGGGGTCGAGCAGCTGTGCGCCGCCGGCGCCGAGGTGCTGGCGACGGTACCCGGACCCGAGCACGGCTGGAGCGCCGACACCACCCTGCTGACCGCTCCGGCCGACCGCCTGCGTGCGGGGTCACGGCTGCTGGAGGAGTGCTTCGGCCCGGTGGCGCTCGTGGTCGAGTACGCAGACCGCACCGACCTCCTCGCCGTGCTGGAGGCCCTGCCGGGCGCACTCGCCGGCAGCGTGATGACCGCCGGGCCCGACGACCCGGAGACGGCCGGGCTCGTGGACGCCCTGGCCGCGCACGCGGGCCGGGTGACCGTCGACGACTGGCCCACCGGTGTGGCGTTCACCTGGGCCCAGCACCACGGAGGCCCGTGGCCGGCCACCACCGTCCCGTGGGCGACGTCCGTCGGCGCCGCCGCGCTCGACCGCTTCACCCGGCCGACCACGTGGCAGTCCGTGCCCGACCACGCGCTCCCGCCTGCCCTGCGTGAGGACAACCCGTGGCGCCTCCCGCGCCGCGTCGACGGAGTCGTGACCCAGCCATGAGCCAGCCCGTGAGCCGGGCGTGACCGACCAGCCGCCGCTGAGCGGCATCCGCGTCGCGGACTTCAGCCGCGTGCTGGCCGGTCCGCTGGCGACGATGACGATGGCCGACCTCGGTGCCGAGGTCACCAAGGTCGAGCGCCCCGGCACCGGCGACGACACCCGCCAGTGGGGACCTCCGTGGACCGAGCACTCCTCGTCGTACTTCGCCTGCGCCAACCGCTCCAAGCGCAGCGTCGCGCTCGACCTGGGGTCGGACGAGGACCTGCGCACCGCACGCGCGCTCGCTCTCGAGGCCGACGTCCTCGTCGAGAACTTCCGCACCGGGACGATGCAGCGGCTCGGGCTGGGCTACGACGACCTGGCCCGGGACAACCCCGGGCTCGTCTACTGCTCGATCACCGGCTTCGGCAGCGGCACCGGCGCATCGCTGCCGGGCTACGACTTCGTCGTGCAGGCCGTCGGCGGGCTGATGAGCATCACCGGTGACCCCGACGGCGAGCCCACCAAGGCCGGGGTCGCACTGGTCGACGTGCTCACCGGCAAGGACGCGGTGATCGCGATCCTGGCGGCACTGCAGGAGCGCACCCTTTCCGGACGCGGTCAGCTGGTCGAGCTCAACCTGCTCTCCAGCCTGCTCGGCTCGCTGGCCAACCAGGCGTCGGCCTACCTCACCACGTCGACGCCGCCGGTGCGCATGGGGAACCGGCACCCGTCGATCGCGCCGTACGAGACGCTGCGCTGCCAGGACGGCCGGCTCGCCGTCGCGTGCGGCAACGACGGCCAGTTCACCCGGCTGTGCGAGGTGCTGGGGCTGCCGTGGCTCGCCCTGAACGCCAGGTTCGCGACCAACCCGGCGCGGGTGGCGAACCGCGATGCGCTCGTGGCCGCGCTGGAGCAAGCCCTGCAGTCGCACCCGGTGACGTACTGGGCCGCACGGCTGACCGACGTCGGCGTGGCGGCCGGCCCGGTCAACGACATCGGCAGCGCGCTCCGCCTGGCCGACTCCCTCGGCCTCGGCCCGACCGTGGCGGTCGGCGACGGCCACCCCGACCAGGTTCGCCATCCGGTGACGTGGTCACGCAGCAGCCTGCGTACGCCGACCCCGCCGCCCGCGCTGGGCGAGCACACGGCGGCCGTCCGCACACAGCTCGACGACGCGCCCTGACCTCCCCGTCTGAACGCCGACTCGCCGCGGGTGTGCACGGGCTCACTACCTCGCGATCGGGTTCCATGCGAGGCTAGGCGGCATGTCCGAGGGCGACGCTACCCAGGTGATGACGGCGGTGACGGCCATCGTGGCGCCGGAGAAGGAGTCCGAGCTCACCGACGGCTTCCGCGACCTGACGGCCGGCCCGAAGCCGGACGGCCTGGTCCGCAGCGAGCTGCTGCGAGGACAGAAGGGCGTGTGGCGCATCCAGTCGGTGTGGCGTGACCGCGCGGCGCTCGAGGCCATGCGGAGCAGCGGTGACAGGCCTTCTGCGCTGGCCCTTTTCGACCGGGTGGGTGCGGAGCACTCGCACGAGGTGTTCTCCGTGGAGCACGCCTACCACCCCTGACCGCACCCGCCAGTGCAGAACAGGGACCGACCCCGGAACCGCTCCGGCTTCCGGGGCAGTACTCTCCGGCCCATGACCGAGCGGGCCAAACTCGAAGAGCAGCTGCAGAAGGTCCAGGGAGACCTGGACAAGGCGTCACAGGCCTTCGAGTCCTGCGTCCAGAACCTCCAGGGGTTGCTCGGCTCCCGGGACGCCGTGCGCATCAGCGCCGAGAAGGACGCGATGCAGCTGTGGAGCGAGACGATCCGGGTCCGTACGGAGGAGCAGCGCGCCATCCAGCTTCGGCTGGAGTATCTCACCGCGACCGAGCTCACCCGCGGGGCGACGCTGGCCGCGCGCTCGACGTCACGCGCCGCGTGGGCGACGTTCTGGGTCGCGTTGTTCGCGATGGTGTGCTCCACGGCCGCGGCGGTGATGGCAGCCGTCGTCGCCAGCGCCTACTGACCTGCTCTTACTGACCTGGCGACCCGAGGGCGTGCGCCGCCAGGCGCTCGTAGACCGGCAGCGCCTCCCGGTACGCCTCGAGCAGGCGCGGCTCGTCCTCCGTCGGCTCCGGCGGCGGATCGCCCAGGTCGCGGAACCCCGTCGACTGTGCCGTCGAGTCGTGCCAGTCCTCCCACGTCGCCCACTCCGGGCGCATGCCGGGGTCCCAGGTCAGCGCCTCCTCGACGAAGGGCAGGCCGACCGCGTCGCACCAGGCCGACACGACGCCCCGCGGGTCGTCGCACAGCCTGGCCGCCTCGACCACGACCAGTGGCTGGCCGATCTTCTCGACCATGTCGGCGGCCCGGTCGAGCGCCTCCCAGCCGCTCTCCTCGTCGGTGAAGTCCGGCCAGTGGCCTTCCAGCGACCGCAGCGTCGCGGCCGGGTCACGCACCAGGAAGCAGTTGCGGAACCGCTCGAGCAGCGCGGGCTCGAGCAGGTCGGCGGCCTGGTAGGCCATGTCCTTGACGAAGACAGGCCGTTCCTCCGCAGCGGCCTCGATGTCCTCCATCAGCTCGGCGGCCGTGCTGCGCGGCAGCGTCTCGTCGTAGCGTGCGGAACTGCGCTCGGGGCTGAAGTAGTAGCGCAGCGAGAACGGCTCGTCGAACACCGTGTGGTCGCCGCGTGCGGTCATCATCCGCTCGAACGACGTCGAGACCGACCGCGGCACGCTCCACATGAACGTGATCGGATGCATCGCCATGTCCCCCAGGCAGGTGTCTAGCTCGCTTTTCCGCCGGGTGACGCGGGCACCGCCTGGCTCGCCCGGCGCATGAAGTCGCGGCGGATCTGCACCCGGTTGGCACCGAGCTCTCGGGCGATCTGTGCCTTGTGCGCGCCCGCGAAGTAGCCGATGCACCAGTCGAGCTGCTGCAGCGCGTCCTCGGCCGCCGTGCGGTAGCGGTCCACCTCCTTCATGAGGCGGGCCACCTCCATCTCGAGCTCTTCGACCCGGTTGTCGTCCGCCATGTGTCCCTCCAGTCCCTCGATGCGGCCCTTACCCTGCTCCTCGCGCCCGAAACGCCGCCCACCGGGCGTGGGCGCGGCCGTCGGCCGGGTGCGGTTCAATGGTCGCCGCCCGCCGACACGCAGCGACAGACGGCACAGGAGGCTGCACATCGTGACCGCTGACCGGACCCACAACCCGACGGCTGAGGCTGGCGCCCGCGACCTGTACGAGGGGCTGCTGGTGGCGTGGAACGAGCGCGACGCGGAAGGGTTCGCCGCGCCCTTCGGCGACGACGGCGCGATGATCGGCTTCGACGGCAGCCAGGCCGCCGGTTGCGAGGACGTGTTCGGCCACCTGAGCCCGGTCTTCCGCGACCACCCCACCGGCCGCTACGTCGCCAAGGTCACCGGCGCCCGCGCGATCGGCGACGACCACATGATGCTGCGCGCGATGGTGGGCATGCTGCCGCCCGGGCAGTCCGAGCTCAACCCGGCCGTCAACGCGCTGCAGACGCTGGTCGCGCAGGGGGACGGCAACGGCTGGCGCATCGTGCTGTTCCAGACGACGCCTGCGCAGTACCACGGGAGGCCCGAGCTGGTGGAGCAGCACACCGAGGCTTTGGCGCCGCAGGTGGCCGCTGGCACCACCCTCACCTGAGCCCGTCCTGAGCCGGGTCCGGCGCTGCCGGACACGCCCTTGACCGGGCTCGGACGGTTCTGCCCGCCACGATCTACCGTCGCTTGCTGGCAACGGTGACGGGCGCATCCGTCCCCGCGGGCACCGCGGACTGCGGGCTCTCAGCCCGCGGTCGTGCCCTGCAGCACCGACGACGCGTGCTCGCGCGCCTCAGCCTTGGCCGCACGCGCCTCCAGCAGGAGCCCGAAGGACAGTCCCAACGTGCCCCACATCGACGCGAGCTGGGCCAGCGACGCGAGCCGGAAGTCCCACAGCAGGTCTGCCGGGACGTCGGCGGGAATGCCGTCCGGGCTCGGCGGCAGCAGGGTCAGCACCGCCACCAGACTGACCACCGCAACGAGCACGCCGACGCCGACGGCATGCGCGGGCCTCAGGCGGTGTGCCACGGCCCGGTGGACCATGGCCACCACCGTCACCACGAGCAGCCCCATCAGGATGCTGAGCACGTACAGAAGCGTGCGCTCGGTGACCGTGTCCGGGTTGCCGACCCCCGGCGGGTTGGCGGGGTAGGCCACCGCGGGCAGCAGCGAGAACACGCCGAAGCCCAGGGCGGCGAGCAGCACCGCCCGGCCGAAGTCGGTGCTCGCCGGAAGCCGGTGGCGCAGCCGCGCGAAGACGACGGCGAACACGACACCGAACAGCACCCCGACCACCGCCGTGGTCAGCAGGCCCCCGACGACCTGGGTGCCGCGGCTCAGGAGCGGCTCCTCGTGGTGGCCGGCCTGGGCCATCTCGGCCGACTCCAGCGCCAGGGCGCGGCGGAGCACCGGCTCGACGACGAGCCAGATGACCATCGCCGCGACCACGCCGGCGGCCGCTCCGGCCGCGAGCCCACGCCGGAGCAGATATCCGAGTGTCATCTCTGGCTGCGTCATCAGTGACACGGTGCGCCCAGCGCGTGCCGGGCGTCGTGGGTGAACTCGTGCAGGTACTGCGCCGCGTGCGCGGGCAGCAGCGCACCGTTCTCCTGCGCCAGCAGGTAGAGCGTGAACAGCGCCAAAGCGGCCATCGCCCAGGCCCAGGCGGGAACGTGGATGCTCGCGGGAACGGGTGTTGCGGACGGCATGCTGGCCATGAAACTGACCCCTTCTTCCATACCTCGTGGACAGATCACGCCGCAGCCGGTCTCCTGGCTTCCGGATCGACACTCGCTCGCTCGGCCTTCCCGGTACCGGCGTCGCCGGTCCAGTGGCGGGATGAGCTGGGAGCTCCCCGGTCACAGTGGCGAGGACCACGCCGGACTCTCACCGGCTTCCCGTGCACTGCGGCCGCCCCAGACCCTGCCATACCGACCGGACCGGGCGATAGGGGGCACCGCGGTTCCGCAGGCCCTAGGCGTCCTCGACGCCGACGTTGCGCCCGGTGGGCACGATCTCGACGATGCGTGTGCCGGGCGGCCAGGACTTCACCACCGCTACCGCGAGGTCGTAGGCCTGGCGGGCATCGGCCCTGGGTGTCTGGAGGTACAAGGTGACTCGTTGCTGCCGCCGCTCCGACACCACGGTGACCCGCCAGTTGTACGTCGCGTCGGCTTCGGTCACGTGTGCTTCCTCCGGTGACGGGCTCTGCTGGACGGGCGAGATGTTCTGACCCTGTGTGACCGCCCGCCGGCGCTTGTATGACGCGAGCAACGGTCTTCTCGCCTGTCCGGGGTCATGTCGGCCAAGCCCGCAGACGCCGCGGTCACATGGTGTGTCCGGCGCTCGCGTCATGCCGTTACCGTGGGCCGGTCCTACTCCACGTGATGGTGCTGAGCATGTGCTCCCGCGCCGCCCAGACGCCGTCTCGCGCAGCGGGTCTACGATGCGGGAAGGGCTGGAGCAGGGCGCTTTCCGCAAGGGAGGATGCGGGTGAGCGTGGGAGAACCACGTACGGGACCAGACGACGACATCGTCGATCTGGTCCCTGTTGTGCGCCGAGTCGTGTCGGCCCGGATCCGCGACCCGTACCTGGTCGAGGACCTCGTACAGGAGACACTTGCCCGCGTGGTGGCATCCCGCCATCGCGTGGAGGGCACCGACCTGGCCCCGTACGCCGTGGTCACCGCCCGCAACCTGATCGCCTCCCACGCCGAGCGCAACGAGCGTGCACGCCGCAACGCGCACCTTCTCGTCGACGTGGACCTTTCCGAGCGGCCGGGAGACGGGTTGCTCCGCCAGGAGGACCGCTCCGCGGTCCAGATGGCGCTCACACACCTCTCCGAGAGCGAGCGCGACCTGCTGGTCTCGCACGAGGTGCAGGGCGAGACCACGGCGTCGATCGCCCAGCGCCGCCAAAGCACCGCCGGCGCTGTCGCGGCGCAGCTGGCCCGCACCCGCGCGAAGCTGCGCGTCGAGTACCTGCTCATCCACGAGCGTGTCGAGCCGCCCACCGAGCACTGCCGGCCCGTGCTGCGCGCGCTGTCGGCCGGCGACCGGCGACGCGCACGCGAGCTGGACGCGCAGGGGCATCTGCTCGCGTGCGCCGTCTGCTCGCGGCTGAATGCCGCGCTCAACGGCCAGCGGGCCACCGAACCGGCAGAGGGCGAGTACCGCGTGAGCATCAAGAGGGACTCCGACGTCGTCGAGGCACGGCAGAAGGGCCGCGAGGTCGCGGGACCGCTCGGCTTCTCCGCCACCGACTGCACGATCATCGCGACCGCGATCTCCGAGGTCGCACGCAACATCGTGAAGTTCGCCGGGTCCGGCGAGGTGACGATCGCGGTCGTCCACGCCGACGACCGAGACGGGGTGCGGGTGGTGGCTCGTGACGCCGGACCGGGTATACCCGATGTTGCGCTCGCGCTCCAGGACGGCTACAGCACGTACGAGGGGCTCGGTCTGGGGCTGCCGGGCTGCCGGCGGCTGATGGACGACTTCGAGATCGAGTCCAAGCCGGGTGAGGGCACGACCGTGACCATGACGAAGTGGAGCTCACGCACTCCGGGGAACCTTTCCGCGGGGCGCAGGCAGGAGGGCAACCGATGACCACTGAGACACCGCGTGACCTCGGGCAGGTCACCTCGACCTGGCAGACCGACGCGGACGGGCTGCTCTCCGAGCTCGTCGCACACCTGCGCGACAACCGCACCCCCCTGCGCCAGGAGTGGGCCACGCGCATCACCAACGCCAACCTGCTGTCGTCGATGACGCCGCACGAGATCTTCACCGAGGCAACCAGCGTCTACGACAACTACGTGGAGGTCCTGGAGACCGGCAGCGTGGAGGCACTGCAGCAGTACGCGCAGGACCTGTCCGAGCGGATCATCCCGCGCGGCGTCGAGACCGAGGAGGTCGTCAGCATCGTGCTGCTGCTGCGCGACGTGCTGGCGCGGTCGCTGTTCGAGAAGTACCACCACGACTTCGCACTGCTGAACCGGGTGCTGGACGCATACGAGCCGGCGGCGAACCGCATCGCCAACACCGTGGCCGTCGGGTTCGTCCAGGAGCGCGAGCGGGTCATCAGGGCTCAGCAGCGCGCGCTGCTCGAGCTGTCCACTCCCGTGCTGCAGGTGCGCGAGCGGCTGCTCATACTGCCGATCATCGGCGTCCTCGACTCCACCCGCGCGCGGCAGCTCACCGAGCAGCTGCTGCGAGGCATCCGAACCCACCGCGCGAAGGTCGTCGTCATCGACATCACGGGTGTTCCCGAGATCGACGCCGGTGTGGCGAACAACCTGGTCCAGACCGTCGACGCGTCCCGGCTCATGGGCGCCGGTGTGATCATCACCGGGCTCTCCTCGGAGATCGCGCAGACGCTGGTGACCATCGGCGTCGACCTCAGCAAGATGAACACGGTCGGCGACCTGCAAGGGGGCATCGAGGAGGCCGAGCGGCTGCTCGGCTTCACCGTGGGGAGGAGCGACGATGTCACGTGACACACGGGCGGGTCCGCTGGAGCCGCCGCGCGTCTCGATTCTGAGCGAGGGGCCCTACCTGCTCGCTTCGGTGCACACCGCACTCGACGACGACCATCTGGTCCGCTTCCAGGAGGACCTCGTCGAGCGGATACGCCGTGACCGCGTGAAGGGCGTGATCATCGATGTCGGCGCTATGGACGTGGTCGACTCGTTCAGCTCGCGCACGCTGCGAAACATCGCCACCATGGCACGGCTGCGCGGCGCCCAGACGGTGATCGTGGGGATCAGCCCGGAGCTGGCCATCACGATGGTGCAGCTCGGCATGGTGCTCGACCCCGTCCACACCGCGCTCGACCTCGACGAGGGGCTGGAGTGCCTCGACCAGCTGACCGGCGGACGCGGCGGACCGTCCCGACGGCTGTCACGTCAGCCGAGCCGGCGATGAGGAGCTCGCTGTCGCGCGACCCGGTGGCTCGTCTGGAGCGCAACTACACGCCGGCGCTGCTGGCGCACCTGACCAGCCGCAACGAGACCACGTTGCGTGTGGCCTACGAGCTCGGTCGCGGCGCGATCGCCGACGGCGTGGGGATGCTCGACCTGGTGCACGTGCACCATGCGGTGTTCCTGAACGTCGCGTCGTCGGTACGCGAGGTGGGTGAGCTGGCCGACATTCTCGACGCGGCCGCGGCGTTCCTGATGGAGGCGCTGGCGCCGTTCGAGATGACCCAGCAGGCGCCGGTCAGGCGGGAGAGCGG
>CBFGZI010000045.1:0-26647 GCA_965653225.1 uncultured Propionibacteriales bacterium
AAGATGCGGGCCAAGCCCACCCAGGCCAGCGCGGCGCAGAGCATGCACAAGCGCGCCGAGCGGCTCACCGCCGGCCTGGAGACCGAGCGACGCGCCGACAAGGTCGCCCGGATCGCGTTCCCCTCCCCGGCCTCCTGCGGCAAGACGCCGCTCACCGCCGAGGGGCTGTCGAAGTCGTACGGTTCGCTGGAGGTGTTCACCGACGTCGACCTGGCCGTCGACCGCGGCAGCCGCGTCGTCGTACTCGGTCTCAACGGCGCCGGCAAGACCACGCTGCTGCGCATCCTCGGCGGCCTGGACAAGGGCGACACCGGCAGCGTCGTACCCGGCCACGGGCTCAAGCTCGGTTACTACGCCCAGGAGCACGAGACCCTCGACGTCGACCGCACGGTGCTGGAGAACCTGCAGAGCGCCGCGCCGCAGCTGACCGACACCCAGGCCCGCAGCGTGCTCGGCTCGTTCCTGTTCTCCGGCGACGACAGCCACAAGCCCGCCGCGGTGCTGTCGGGCGGGGAGAAGACCCGGCTGGCGCTGGCCACGCTGGTGGTGTCGGCGGCCAACGTGCTGCTGCTGGACGAGCCCACCAACAACCTCGACCCCGCCTCCCGCGAGGAGGTGCTGGCCGCGATCCGCACGTACAAGGGCGCGATCGTGCTCGTCACCCACGACGAGGGCGCCGTCGACGCGCTCGAGCCCGACCGCGTGCTGCTGCTGCCCGACGGCGACGAGGACCTCTGGAACCAGGGCTACCTCGACCTGGTCGCGCTGGCCTGACGCCCCACCCGTTCGGCTGGCGCGCTGCGCAGGGACGAACCGGACAGCAGACCTACGCTACGTGCCACTCGTTGCGGCGCATAGGGTCACCGCCATGGAAGAGACCCAGATGGCCGACGTGGCCGACGACGCCGGCGTCCGGGTGAGCACCGACGGCGCGGTCGCCACCGTCGTGCTCGACCGGCCCGACAAGCGCAACGCGCAGACGCCGGCGATGTGGAACGCGCTCGCCGAGATCGGCGACCGGCTCGACCCCGCGGTGCGGGTGGTGGTGCTGCGCGGCGAGGGCGTGTCGTTCTCCGCCGGCCTCGACCGCCGCATGTTCACCCCCGAGGGCATCCCGGGCCAGGGCTCGCTGCTGGGCCTCACCGGCCTCGACGACGACGCGCTGAGCGCTCAGATCGAGGACTGGCAGCGGGCGTTCACCTGGTGGCGGCGCCCCGAGATCGTCACCGTGGCCGCCGTGCAGGGCCACGCGGTCGGGGCGGGGTTCCAGCTGGCGCTGGCCTGTGACCTGCGTGTGGTCGCCGACGACGCCCGGTTCGCGATGCTGGAGCCGACCCTGGGGCTGGTGCCCGACCTGGGAGGAACCCAGCCGCTGGTCGACATCGTGGGGTACGCCCGAGCGCTGGAGATCTGCGCCACCGGACGCAGTGTCGACGCCGCCGAGGCGGCCGAGATCGGGCTGGCCACGGTCGTCGTACCCGCCGCGGACCTGCTCGCCACCGTCGACGACCTCACCGCCGCGCTGACCGCCGCCCCGCACGGAGCCGTCACTGGCACCAAGAGGCTGCTGCAGGCTGCGTCGCGCCGCGGGTACGACGAGCAGCGCGCCGCCGAGCGGCACGAGCAGGTCGACCGCCTGCGCGACCTGGCGGCGCAGCTGCGATCTCCCTGATCAGGAACAAAATGTCGGCGCCTGCTGTTCAAATGGCCGTATGAACTCTTCGGTGGGCGCGCAGTGGCGGGTGCTCCGGTCGTTCCGTGACGAGGACCTCAAGTCCAAGCGGTTGGCCGAGGGCACTCTGCGACGTGTCGCATCGTTCGCGCGGCCCTACACCGGGGTGATCCTGTTCTTCCTGGTGCTGGTCATCGTCGACGCACTGCTGGTGGTCGCCACCCCGCTGCTGTTCAAGAAGATCATCGACGACGGCGTCCAGCAGGGCGACGCGGCGCTGGTCACCTGGCTGTCGCTGCTGGTGGCGCTGATCGCGTTCGGCGAGACCGGGCTCACGCTGGCCCAGCGCTACTACTCCTCCCGCATCGGCGAGGGTCTGATCTACGACCTCCGCGCGAAGGTTTTCAGCCACGTCCAGCGGATGCCGCTGGCGTTCTTCACCCGCACCCAGACCGGCGCGCTGGTGTCCCGGCTCAACAGCGACGTGATCGGCGCGCAGCGCGCGTTCACCTCGACGCTGTCGGGCGTGGTCTCCAACGTCGTCAGCCTGGCGATGGTGACCGTGGCGATGCTGCTGCTGTCGTGGCAGATCACGCTGTTGGCGTTCCTGATGGTGCCGCTGTTCCTGATCCCGGCGAAGTGGGCCGGCCGCCGGCTCGCCGGCCTCACCCGCGACCAGATGCAGATCAACGCCGAGCTGTCCAGCGGCATGACCGAGCGGTTCAACGTGGGCGGCGCGATGCTGGTCAAGCTGTTCGGCCGCGCCGACGACGAGGACCGCCAGTTCAACGAGAGAGCCGACCAGGTGCGGATCCTCGGCATCAAGATCGCGATGAGCAGCCGCGTCTTCTTCAGTGCGCTGACGCTGGTGGCCGCGCTGGCGACCGCCCTGGTCTACGGCGTGGGCGGCCACCTGGCGATCGCCGGCACGGTCTCGGTCGGAACGCTCGTGGCGCTGGCCGCGCTGATGGGCCGCCTGTACTCCCCGCTGACCGCGCTGTCCAACGTGCACGTCGACGTGATGACCGCGCTGGTGAGCTTCGAGCGGGTCTTCGAGGTGCTCGACCTGGAGCCGATGATCCGCGAGCGTGAGGACGCCTTCCGCCTTTCCAGGCAAGCCGCGACGATCGAGTTCGACCGGGTCTCCTTCGGCTACCCGTCCGCCGACGAGGTGTCGCTGGCCAGCCTCGAGTCGGTCGCGCGACTCGACGCCGGCACCGGCGGCACCGACGTGCTGCACGAGGTCTCCTTCCGCGCCGAGCCGGGCCAGCTGGTCGCGCTGGTCGGCCCGTCGGGTGCGGGCAAGACCACGATCACCAACCTGGTCACCCGGCTGTACGACGTCGACTCCGGTGCGGTGCGTGTCGACGGCCACGACGTCCGTGACGTGACGCTGGAGTCGCTGTACGCCGCGGTCGGCTACGTCACCCAGGACGCCCACCTCTTCCACGAGACGATCCGCAACAACCTGCTCTACGCCCGGCCCGAGGCCACCGACGAGGAGCTCGTGGCGTCGCTGCAGGCGGCGCAGATCTGGCGGCTGGTGCAGAGCCTGCCCGAGGGCCTCGACACCGTGGTCGGCGACCGCGGCTACCGGCTGTCCGGCGGCGAGCGGCAGCGGCTCGCGATCGCGCGGCTGCTGCTCAAGGCACCCCACATCGTCGTGCTCGACGAGGCCACCGCCCACCTCGACTCCGAGTCCGAGGCCGCGGTGCAGCGCGCCCTCGACACCGCGCTCGAGGGCCGCACCTCGCTGGTGATCGCGCACCGGCTGTCCACCGTCCGCAACGCCGACCAGATCCTGGTGGTCAACGACGGCCGGATCGTCGAGCACGGCACCCACGGCGACCTGCTCGCAGCCGGTGGTCTCTACGCCGACCTCTACCGCACCCAGTTCGCCCCTGCCGCGCTGAGCTGACGCTTCGCCCGCTCGCCCCCGGGCCTGCTCGCCCAGGGCTAGTCGCGTGTCATCCGTACCGTGCCCAATGTCTCCAGAGATGACCCACGACGGCGCACATGTGGCGTCGACGCGCTCCCCGCGGAGTCGTGTGTCATCTGCACCTGCGGCGCGTGTGCTCACACATGACACGCGACTGCGCCTGGGCCGCTGCGGCCCCTCGCCTGCGAGGTGATTGCACAATCTCGGCGGGAGGTGACCCCAGCCTGGCGACGCGGGCTCGTCGCCAGTCGTGTGTCAGTCGCGCACCGGGGCGTGTGTCGAGGCATGACACGCGACCACGCGGGTGTGGCCCCGAGCCGACAACCCCAGTCGCGTGTCAACCGCGCCGCGGCGCATGTGTCCAGACATGACACGCGACCGCGCGGGGGCGGCGACGCCCGGGCCCACGTATGGTCGGCGGATGGACGACGCCAGCCGAGAAGCGCAGCGGATCCTGACCGGTGCCGAGCGCATCACCGTGCTCAGCGGCGCGGGCATCTCCACCTCCTCCGGCATTCCCGACTTCCGGGGGCCGCAGGGCGTGTGGACCAAGGACCCGAGTGCCCAGCAGCTGTTCACGCTGCAGAACTACCTCGCCGACCCGGCCGTACGGGAGCGCTCCTGGCGCGAGCGCCGCGACAACGCCGGCTGGGACGCGAAGCCGACCGCGGGTCACCGGGCGCTGGTCGACCTCGAACGCGAGGGCCGGCTCCGGACCATCGTCACCCAGAACATCGACGGCCTGCACCAGGCCGCGGGCTCGTCGAAGGAGCTGGTGATCGAGATCCACGGCACCATGTGGTTCGTCGACTGCATGTCCTGCGGAGACCGCATGCCCACACGTGACGCGCTCGACCGCGTCGACGCCGGCGAGCCCGACCCCGCTTGCCGCGAGTGCGGCGGCATCCTCAAGACGGCCACGATCTCGTTCGGGCAGGCGCTCGACGAGGACGTCATGGACGCCGCGATCGACGCGGCCCGCGACTGCGACGTGTTCCTCGCGGTCGGCACGTCGCTCGGGGTCTACCCGGCCGCGGGCCTGGTCGACCTCGCGCAGGGGATGGGGGCCCGGCTCATCGTCGTCAACGCCGAGCCCACGCCGTACGACGGTGGCGCCGACGCGGTCGTACGGGACCCGATCGACGACGCGCTACCGCGGCTGCTCAGCGCCGCCGGCTGAGGGTTGGCCGCCCGGTCAGCAGGTAGGCCGTGTTGGTCAGCCCCAGATGGCTGAACGCCTGCGGGAAGTTGCCCAGCTGCCGGCCGCTCACCGGGTCGTACTCCTCGGCCAGCAGGCCCACGTCGTTGCGCAGGTCGAGCAGCCGCTCGAACCGCTCCCGCGCCCGGTCCCGCTCGCCGATGTAGTGCTCGGCGTCGGCCAGCCAGAACGAGCAGGCCAGGAACGCGCCCTCCCGCCCGGGCAGACCGTCGACGTTGCCGTCGTCACCGGACGCGTCGGAGCCGTCCGACCCCGACGTCTCGTAGCGGAGGACGAAGCCGTCCACGGCCAGCTCCTCCCGGATCCGGTGCACCGTGCTGACGAAGCGCGGGTCGTCGCCGGACAGGAAGCCCACCCGCGGCATCACCAGCACGGCGGCGTCGAGCGCCTTGCTGCCGAACGCCTGGGTGAACGCGCCGCGGTCCTCGTCGTAGGCCTTCTCGCACACCTCGCGGTGGATCTCGTCGGCGATCGCGCGCCACCGGCGCGCATTGCCGCGCAGCCCGAACCGCTCCACCGCGGCCGCCGCCCGGTCGAAGGCCACCCAGGCCATCACCTTGGAGTGGGTGAAGTGCTGCCGCGGCCCGCGCACCTCCCACAGCCCCTCGTCGGGGTTCTTCCAGACGCTTTCCAGATGGCCCAGCAGCGCCAGCTGCACGGGCCAGGAGTCCATGCTGCCCCGGATGCCCATCTGCCGGGCCAGCGCCAGCGCCGCCATCACCTCGCCATAGACGTCGAGCTGGAACTGCTCGGCGGCGGCGTTGCCGACGCGCACAGGCGCGGAGCCCTCGTAGCCGGGGAGCCAGTCGACGACGAACTCGGTGAGCCGGCGCTCGCCCGCGAGGCCGTACATGATCTGCAGGTCGTCGGGGTCGCCGGCGACCGCGCGCAGGAGCCAGCCCGCCCACTCCTCGGCCTCCTCGGTGAAACCGGAGTGCATCAGCGCCTCGAGCGTGAAGGTGGCGTCGCGCAGCCAGCAGTAGCGGTAGTCCCAGTTGCGGACCCCGCCCAGCGCCTCCGGCAGCGAGGTGGTCGCCGCGGCCGCGAGGCCGCCGGTGGGGGAGTACGTGAGTGCCTTGAGCGTGAGCAGCGACCTGGTGACCGCGTCGGCGTACTCGTCGGCGGCACCGCGGCGGCCGTTCCACTCCTTCCAGTAGTCGTAGGTGTCCTTCAGCGAGCGCTCGGGGTCGACCGGCTTCGGCGGCGGCTCGTGGGAGGGGTGCCAGGTGAGCACGAACGACACCCGCTGCCCGGCCTCGACGGCGAAGTGCGCGGTCGAGGCGAAGTCCTCGCCGTAGTGGCGCACGTCGCTGCGCAGGTACACCGCGTCCGGCCCGGCGATGCCCACAAGCTGGTCCTTCACCCGCCGCACCCACGGCACCACGTGCCCGTAGTCGAACCGCAGCCGCAGCACGCTGGTCATGTCGACACGGCCGGACACGCCCTCGACGATGCGTACGACGTCGGGTGCCTTGCCACGCGGCGGCATGTAGTCGGTGACGGTGACGCTGCCGCTCTCGAGGTCCCACCTGGTCTCGAGGACCAGCGTGTCATCGACGTAGCGACGCGACGTGCACTCGCCGCCACCGGCCGGGGCGACGCTCCACGCGCCGCTCTCGTCGTCGCCGAGAAGCTTGGCGAAGCAGGCCGGCGAGTCGAACCGCGGCAGGCACAGCCAGTCGATGGAGCCGCACTTGTCGACCAGCGCCACCGTCTGCATGTCGCCGATGATCGCGTAGTCCTCGATGCGCGCCATCCGACCTCCTAGGCTCGCCGTCGCCGTTCTTGGGACTCCTGGTACGCGAAGTAGACGAACCCGCCGACCGCCAGCCCCGCGAAGAACCACCACTGCAGCCCGTAGAAGAAGTGCGGGCCGTTGGACAGGTCCGGCGGCTCGGGCCCGGCCAGTGCCTTGGCCGGAGCAGGCGTCTCGTTCAGCGCGGCGATGTAGCCGTGTACCAGCGGGCCGTCGATGACCCCGGTGAACCCTCTGCTGGACACCAGCCGCGTCTCGCCCTTGATGGGGGTGAGGTCCTCGCGGTCGCCCTCGTCGTCGGGCACCGCCCATCCGCTCACCGTCACCTGGCCCGCTGCCGGGTCGGGCGGGTCGACGTGTGCCTTCGGGTCGTTGCTCGTGGCCATCCAGCCGCGGTCTATCAGGACCGTGCTGCCCTGCATGGTCTTCAGGGGAGTCAGCACCTCGACACCCGGCCGGCCGTCGCGGGTGCGGTACCGCACCAGCGTCTCGTCGGCCATGTCGTAGGTGCCGGTGGCGCTGACGTGGCGGTACATCTGGCTCTTCAGCGGGTGGTTGACGCTCATGACCTGGGTGGCGGGGAGCGGCGGCGCGGCCAGGTTGCGCTCGATGACGGCGTTCTCGGCCTTGGTCTCCGCCAGCCGGTCGAACTGCCAGATCCCTAGCCTCCAGCACGCGGTGCCGAGTGCCACCACGAAGATGAAGAACAGCACCCAGCGGCGACTGAGCAGGAACCAGAACACGTCAGCGACGGTAGCCCGCACACCCCAACCACGTAGGCTAGGGGCCGATGACTGCGATGCCGCTCACACACACGCACGGGCTCGTCGACCGATATGGGCGCCGGGCCACGGACCTTCGTGTCTCGCTGACCGACCGGTGCAACCTGCGCTGCGAGTACTGCATGCCGGCCGAGGGCCTGGAGTGGCTGCCGACCGACGACGTGCTCACCGACGACGAGGTCGTACGGCTGATCCACATCGCGGTCACGCACCTCGGCGTCGACGAGGTCCGGTTCACCGGCGGCGAGCCGCTGCTGCGGCGGGGCCTGGTCGACATCCTCACCGCCACCACCGCGCTGCGGCCGCGGCCGAAGACGGCGCTGACCACCAACGCGCTCGGCCTGCAGCGGGTCGCGGGCGCGCTCGCCCGCGCCGGGCTCGACCGGGTGAACGTGAGCCTCGACACCATCCGCCGCGAGACGTTCGCCGAGATCGCGCGGCGCGACCGGCTGCCCGCCGTGCTCGCCGGACTGGAGGCGGCCGCCGAGCACGGGCTGACCCCGGTGAAGATCAACGCGGTGCTGCTTCGCGGCGTCAACGACGACCAGGCCGGCGAGCTGCTGCGCTGGTCGATCGAGCACGGGTACGAGCTGCGCTTCATCGAGCAGATGCCGCTGGACGCCCAGCACGTGTGGCGCCGCGACACCATGATCACCGCGGACGAGATCTTCGAGCGGCTGGCGAAGGAGTTCACGCTGACGCCGGCCGACGAGGAGCGCGGCAGCGCCCCGGCCGAGCGGTTCCTGGTCGACGGCGGCCCGGCGACGGTCGGCGTGATCGCCTCGGTCACCCGGCCGTTCTGCGGCGACTGCGACCGGGTCCGGCTGACCGCCGACGGGCAGGTGCGCAACTGCCTGTTCGCCCGCGAGGAGTCCGACCTGCGCACGCCGCTGCGCGACGGCGCCGACGACGAGGAGATCGCCGCCCGCTGGCGCTCGGCCGTCGCGGTCAAGCGCGCCGGCCACGGCATCGACGACCCGAAGTTCGTGCAGCCGACCCGGTCGATGTCGGCCATCGGCGGCTGAGACTGGTTCCGACTGGGGCGCCACGCTCCACGTCCCTATTGGTGCGGCGGTCCCCAGCGCCAATAGGTTCGCTGTAGGGGACCGCCGCGCCAGAAGGCCGCACACCTCCCCAGAACGTGTTGCAGCGCGCGGAGGCTACGTGGGCTGTCCGCCTTCGCCGGTGAACGGCTCGGTCTCGCGCAGGAACCCGCGTGCGGACAGGAAGCTCCCGAGATGGTCGCGGTGCTCGTCGCAGGCCAGCCAGGTCTTGCGGCGTTCGGGCGTGTGGATCTTGGGGTTGTTCCACCGCAGCGCCCAGGTGGCGGGCCGGCGGCAGTCCTTGGCCGAGCAGATCGGCCGCTCCGGGCCCGTCTCCGCCGGCTCGGGAGTGCTCTCCGGGCTGCTCGGGTCGCGGGGGCCCTCGCTCGGGCCGCCGCTGGGGTCAGTGGCGCTCATGACGCCGCACAGCCTAGGTGCCGGGCGTGGACGACGCCTGCCCGACCGGCGTCCGAGGTGTGCCAGCCAGACATGGAGGAAGCCGGACAACCGCGAGAGCGGCAGTCCGGCTTCACTTCCTTGGTGCTCTCCGGGGGGAGTTGGAGCACCGGGTGACCTCGAGGCCGCTCGCATGTGGTGGCAGAAACCCCGAGGTTTTGTGCACGCAGAGTCAGCCTAACATCACGCCGCGTTATTGAACAGGGGCTTTCGCGGGCATCTGTCCGGCAGGTCAGGTCCCGGTCTGCTCGGTTCGACCCGGCTGCTCGGCCCATCCGCCCGGCTCGTTCCACCCGGTCTCGCCGGTGTACTGGGTGTACCGGGTGTGCTGAGTTCGCTCGGTGTGCCCGGCCGGCCGGCTCGGATCGGCCCCGTCGGCGCCGGGACCCGGCTCCAGCATCAGCCGGCCGTCGTCGACGAACGGCTCGGGGCCGCCGTCGTCGACCTCGCCGGCGGCGTTGGCGGCGATCACCGCGAAGTACGGCAGCACGACCGCCGCGATGATGAACGCCCAGCGCAGCCAGCCGTCGGCCACCACGGCGAGGATGAAGCACACGGTGCGGATGCCCATGGAGATGAGGTAGCGGCGCTGCCGCCCACGGATCCGCTCGGAGTGGCTGGTGTGCGCGGAGGTGATGCGTACCGTCTCCGCGGCGTGCGCGGCGGCGTCCTTGCCGTTGCGGTCCATGGGCATCCTCCTCCCTCCAACGGTACGCCGAGGCCAACCGGCATGATGAGCGGGAGCATGACCTGAAAACCAAGTACGAGGAGGACCCATGTCCAGCCGGACCTACCGCGTCACCGAGATCGTCGGCACCTCGCCCGAGGGCATCGACCAGGCAGTCAAGAACGGCATCGCGCGGGCGGCGCGGACGCTGCGGCACGTCGACTGGTTCGAGGTCACCCAGGTGCGGGGTCACCTCGAGGACGGCGAGGTCGAGCACTTCCAGGTCACGATGAAGCTGGGCTTCCGGCTCGAGGACGAGGAGTGATCCTGACGCGATTCGGGGTACGCGACGGTAGCCGGTAGCGTCCGAGGCGTAGACGCCCGAGGCAGCTCAGGGAGGCTTCAAGTTGGGCAGATCCGTACTGGTGACCGGTGGGAACCGCGGCATCGGCCGGGCGATCGCGCAGGCGTTCGCCGACGCCGGAGACACGGTTGCGGTCACCTACCGCAGCGGAGAGCCGCCGGACGGATTCAACGCCGTGCGCTGCGACGTCACCGACCAGTCGTCGGTCGAGGCGGCGTTCGAGCAGGTCGAGGAGCAGCAGGGTCCGGTGGAGGTTCTCGTCGCCAACGCCGGCATCACGCGCGACACCCTGCTGTTGCGGATGTCCGAGGACGACTGGGACAGCGTGCTCGCAACCAACCTGACCGGCTCGTTCCGGGTGGCCAAGCGTGCCGCCAAGGGGATGCTGAAGCTGCGCCGCGGCCGCGTCGTGTTCATCTCCTCGGTGGTCGGGCTGCTCGGCTCGGCCGGACAGGTCAACTACGCCGCCAGCAAGGCCGGGCTCGTCGGCATGGCCCGGTCGCTGGCCCGCGAGCTGGGCAGTCGCAACATCACCGCCAACGTGGTCGCCCCCGGGTTCGTCGAGACCGACATGACCGCGGAGCTCCCCGAGGCGAAGCGCAAGGAGTACCTCCAGACCATCCCGCTGCAGCGGTACACCACCGCCGAAGAGGTGGCCAACGTGGTCCGCTGGATGGCCGGCGACGAGGCGGGCTACATCACCGGTGCCGTCATCCCCGTCGACGGCGGGCTCGGCATGGGCCACTGACACAGCCACCGAGACAGCCACAGGGCTGCCACTGGTTCATCCACTGGGTCGGCCAAGTGGGCAGCCACGAGAAGGGAGCAGCATGGGCATCCTGGACGGCAAGCGCATCCTGGTCGCGGGCGTGACCTCCGACGCCTCCATCGGGTACCGGGTCGCGCAGGTGGCGCAGGAGCAGGGCGCGAGCGTCGTGCTCACCAACTTCGGCCGCGCACTCGGCATCACCCGGCGCATCGCCGGGCGGCTGCCGGAGAAGGCGCCGGTCCTCGAGCTCGACGTCACCAACGAGGAGCACATCGCCGGGCTCCCGGACCAGCTCGCCGAGCACATGGACGGCCTCGACGGTGTCGTGCACTCGATCGCGTACGGCAACCCCGAGACCATGCTCGGCGGCAAGTTCATGGGCGCGCCCTGGAGCGACGTCGGCCAGTCGGTGCAGGTGTCGGCGTACTCGCTGATGTCGCTGGCCAACGCCTGCCAGCCGATGATGAAGCAGGGCGGCTCTATCGTCGGCATGACGTTCGACGCGAGCGTCGCCTGGCCGGCGTACGACTGGATGGGCGTGGCCAAGGCCGGGCTCGAGTCCTGCGCCCGCTACCTCGCCCGCGACCTCGGGCCGCAGGGCATCCGGGTCAACCTCGTGTCCGCGGGGCCGCTGCGCACGCTGGCGGCCAAGGCGATCCCGGGGTTCGAGGGCCTGGAGTCGATGTGGGACGACCGGTCCCCGCTGGGCTGGGACCAGACCGACACGATCCCCACCGCCCGCTCGGTGGTCGCGCTGCTCAGTGACTTCTTCCCCGCGACGACCGGCGAGATCGTGCACGTCGACGGCGGGTACCACGCCATGGGCGCATGAGCGGCCCGCAGGCGGGTGCGCAACAGCCCGGCATGAGCACGTGGCTGACCGACAGGTTCGGGCTGTCCGTCCCCGTGGCGGCCGCACCCATGGCCGGGGTGTCCGGAGGTGCGCTTGCCGCCGCTGTCTCGGCCGCTGGTGGGCTCGGCATGGTCGGCATCGGCGGGGCCGCCGACGAGGCGTGGGTACGAGAGCAGCTTCGTCTGGCCGGCTCGTCGGGTCGTCCTTACGGCGTCGGCCTGCTGGCCTGGTCGCTGCCCGACCAGCCCGCGGTGCTCGACCTGCTGCTCGACGAGGCCGGCGACTCGGGTGACGCCGACGACCGGCCGTGGCAACCCCCCGCGCTGGTGTCGGTGAGCTTCGGCGTCTACGCGCCGTACGTGAAGACGCTGCAGGACGCCGGCATCACGGTCGCCACCCAGGCCGGCACGCTCGCCGACGCGCTGGCCGCGGAGGACGCCGGGGTCGACCTGGTGGTCGCCCGCGGAGGCGAGGGCGGCGGTCACGGACGCGACCAGGTGGCGACGCTGCCGCTGCTGCAAGCCGTGCTCGACCGGGTCCGCGTGCCCGTGCTGGCCGCGGGCGGCATCGGCACCTCCCGCGGGCTGGCCGCCGTGCTCGCCGCGGGCGCGGCCGGCGCCTGGGCCGGCACCGCGTTCCTGACCTGCCGCGAGGCGCTGACCGCCGACGCCGTCGTCGCGCACCTGGCCGGAGTGGAGGAGACCGGCACGGCGTACGGCACCGTGTTCGACACCGCCTCGGCCGCGGGCTGGCCGGCCGAGTTCGGCGGCCGCGCCGTGCGCAACGAGTTCTTCGACACCTGGTTCGGACGCGAGTCCGAGCTCGCGACCGACCAGGAGGCGCTGCAGCGGTACCGGTCGGCCCGCGAGTCCCTCGACCTGGCCGCGATGTCGGTCTATGCCGGCCAGGGCGTCGGCCTGCTCGACGGCACCCGGCCGTCGGCCGCCGAGGTCCTCGAGGAGATGGCCGGGGCCGCGGACCTGCTGCGTCGAGCGCTGAGGTGAATTGACGCGTCACGAGGGGTGTGGCGAGGACTAGCGTGCGGGATGTGGCGCCTGCGCTGGTCGAGCTGCGCATCCTCGACGGTCCCAACCTGTACTTCCCCCGCGCCGCGGTGAAGCTGACGCTGGACCTGTCCGCGCTGGTGGACCTTCCGGCCCAGGAGGCGCTCCGGCTCGGACTGCGCCTGGGCGTCCGCGACCCGCGACCGGGGCCGGCGGGTACCGGGTTCCGCCAGCGCTTCGCCGCCCGCGCGGTCGCGCGGCTGGTGCGACAGGTCGCGACCGAGGCCGGCACCAGCCGTCTTCCCGTACGCGCCCGTCCCGACCGCGACGTGCACCGTCTGGTCGTGGCGTACCCGTGGCGGCACCGCTCCCGCGCCGAGACGCTCGGACACGCGGTCGCCGAGGTGATCGACGCGCTCCCGGTCGACGACGTCGACGCGCTGGTCAAGCGGGCCGCCGGCCGGGTGCGCGAGGCCGACCTGGGGTCCGGTCCGCGCACGCTGCACCCGCGCATCCCGGTGGTGGCCGTGACCGGCAGCAGGGGCAAGACGACGGTGTGCCGGCTGGTGGCCCATCTCGGCCAGTCCGCCGGCCGGCACGTCGGACGGGCCGGCCCCGATGGCATCTTCGTCGACGGCGTGCTGGTCGACGCCGCCGACCACAGCGGCGGCGCCGGACGCCTGCTCATGCGTCCCGAGGTCGACGTCGCCGTGACCGAGGCCGCGCACAGCACGATCCTGCTCGGCGGCATCGGGGTCACGCACAACGACGTGTCGGTCGTGACCAACGTCGCCGCCGGCGTCGGCGGCGTGCCGGAGGCGGAGACGGCCGACCGGCTCGCCGAGGTCAAGGCCGTGGTCGCCCGGATCACCCGGTCCGACGGCTGGTGCGTACTCAACGGCGACGACCCGCGGGTGTGGGCGATGCGGTCGCTGTCACCGGCGCGGCCGTGGGCGTTCTCGTGCGACCCCGACTCCCCGGCGGTCCGCGAGTCGCTGGAGGACGGTGCGCGGGCGACCTCGCTGGTCGACGACTGGGTGTGCGTGCTCGAGGCCGGCCGCGACCCGGACCCGCTGGTCCGGGTCGGCGACGTGCCGATGACCAGGGCCGACCCCCAGGGCTACGCGGTGCTCAACGTGCTGGCCGCGGCCTCGGCCGGGCTCGCGGTGGGGCTGCCGGCGCCGGCGGTTGCCGCCGGACTCGAGTCCTTCGTGCCGTAGGGCACACTGAGCCGTAGAGCGGGCGGACACGCTCGCGCGCCCAGGGGAGAGGACAGTCGAGCAGATGCGCGCCGGCGCGCTTCCGGCAGCCGTGGTCGCGGCCGCGGTGATCGCCTTCGTCGCCTACATCTCCTTCCGGGGCGCCTCGGTCGAGGCCGAGCAGCGCGGTTCCGTGCGGGTCGCGTTCCGGTCCCCGCCGGACGCGTCCGCCGTCCCCACCGGCTACGCGCCGGTCGGCTGGCTGGTGCAGACCAACGGCGACGACGTCCTCGGCGTCGCCCAGATCCCGCTCGACCTGAAAGGAGCCACGTGACCACCGGCACCGGAAACACCCACGGAGAGCCACCCGTCCGGCGCAGGCTGCTGCTGATGCGCCACGCCAAGGCCGAGCAGGAGGGCGAGACCGACCACGCCCGGCGGCTGTCGAAGCGCGGGCGCCGGGACGCGCGGGCCGCCGGCCTGCTGCTCGCCGAGCGCGGCGAGGTGCCGGCCCTGGTGCTGGTCTCCACGTCGCAGCGGACCCGCGAGACCTGGGACGGGGTACTCGGTGGGCTCCCGGGCGGTGGCGCCGACGGAGCCGACCCCGAGGCCTGGTTCGACCGGTCGCTGTACGACGACGGCCCGCGCGCGGTCGTCGAGCTGGTCGGTGCGGTGGAGGACACCGTGTCGTCGGTGCTGGTGATCGGGCACAACCCCACGATCTCGATGGTGGCCTCAGCGCTGAGCGACGGTGCGGCCGACCCGGCGCTGGAGCAGGCGGTCGCCGAGGGCCTGCCAACGGCTGCGCTCGCCTGCTTCGACGTCCCGGTGCCGTGGCCCGACGTCAACGCCGGACGGCTGCGGCTCACCCACGTCGACAAGCCGCGGGGCTGAGGTCCGGCTGGACCGTCGTCTACACCGGGCCGGTCACACGGGGCCGGTCACACGGGGTCGGTCACACCGGGTCACACCGGGGGAGACGGCGTCGTGACGCCGGCCTCGGCGTCCGCGGCCTCGATCTCCTCCCGCGAGATGCCGAGCAGGTAGCAGATCGTGTCGAGGTACGGCACCGACAGCGAGGTGTCCGCGGCCTGGCGGACCACGGGCTTGGCGTTGAACGCGACCCCGAGCCCGGCGGCGGCCAGCATGTCGAGGTCGTTGGCGCCGTCGCCCACGGCCACGGTGTTGCGCAGGGAGACGCCGCTGGCGGCGGAGAACCGGCGCAGCGCCTCGGCCTTGCCCGCCCGGTCGAGCACCGGCCCGACGATGCGGCCGGTGAGCCTGCCGTCGACCACCTCGAGCTCGTTGGCCCGCGAGAAGTCGATGCCGAGGTCGGCGGCGATGCGGTCGGTCACCTGGCTGAAGCCGCCGCTGACGATCGCGAAGACGTAGCCGAGCCGCTTGAGCGTACGGACCATCGTGCGCGCGCCGGGCGCCAGCTGCAGGGCGTCGTACACGGTGTCGAGCGCGCTCGCCTCGAGACCCTCGAGCGTGCTCACCCGCTGCCGCAGCGAGTCGGCGAACTCCAGCTCACCCGACATCGCCCGCTCGGTGATCTCGGCGACCTCGGTGGCGGACCCGGCGTGTGAGGCGAGCATCTCGATCACCTCGCCCTGCACGAGGGTGGAGTCGACGTCCATCACGATCAGCTTGCGGCCGTGCCGCATCATCCCGGCCGGCTGCACCGCGATGTCGACACCCTGGTGCGACGCCTCCGTGGACAGCAGCGTGCGCAGCAGGTCGGGCGCGGCACCGGAGACGTCCATCTCGATCGCGGTCACCGGGTAGCGGGCCATCCGCACGATCCGGTCGATGTTGGCGCCGGTGTCGGCGATGCGGCCCGCGATGGCCGACACCGCGGACGGGCGCAGCGGACTCCCCAGCACCGTCACGTGGCTGCGTCCCTCCGGCCGCGCCCGGTTGTCACCGGTGCCACGGTCGATGTCGACGTCCATGCCCAGGTCGGAGGCCACCTTCTCCACCGACCTGCGCAGGCTGTTCTCGTCGCGCGGCATCGTCACGAGCACGCCGAGCACCAGCCTGCGGCGCAGCACCACCTGCTCGATGTCGAGCACCTGCACGCCGTACGCCGACAGCGCGGTGAACAGCGCCGAGGTGACGCCGGGCCGGTCCTTGCCGACGACGGTCACCAGCAGCGTGGGCTGGGCTGTGGACTCACCTGCGGGCTGGGCTGGGTGCTGACCTGGGGGCACGGACAAACGCTACCGAGACAGCGGCGCCGAGCAGGCGGCGGCCAGCGCGCGCCGGGCCGCGCGGTCCAGCGGTCGCAGGCTGGCCGTGCGCGTGTCGGCATCGTGGCCGGTGACGGCGGTGCTCTCGGTCCGCAGCGCGAGGTCCACGATCGCCCGGCAGCGGGACGCGGTGGTGGCGACCGCGACGGACTTCGGGTCCATGCCGGGCGGCAGGTGCGGTCCGCCCGCACGCCGCAGGTTCAGCAGCGCGTCGGCGACGTCGGGGTTCCAGTGGGCGACGTCCAGCGCGGCGAGGGTGTCGGCCACCTCGCGCAGCACGGCGCGCAGGCCCCGGTCGGCCTCGCCGAGGACCGGCGGCGCCGGCGCCCCGGCCTGGCGCACCTGCCAGAACACGCCGGCCCCCACCCGCTGCGGGACCAGCCCGAGGTCGGCACCGCCGAGCAGCACCGCGGCACCCGCCTCCACCGCGTCGGCGTTGAAGTCCGCGGGCCCGGCCAGCCCGGCCGGGTCTCCCGCCGCGGGAAGGCTCAGCGCGACGTGGTCGGCGCGGTCGAGTACGGCGGTCCGGAGCGGCCCCAGGCCGAGCGCCAGCGGCGTCGCGGTGGCGCTGCCCTCGTCCAGCCCGACGATGTGGTGTGCAGCGTCGTCACCGGTGATCGCGTCGAGCGCGTCGTCGAGGCTGGTGCTGCCGCGCAGGTACGCCGCGAACCAGCAGGCGAACCGCGGGCCCTCGGACAGCCGGGACGGGGACGGTGACACCGGGCCAGCCTAGAAGTGGGCATGTGTCGGCGCGGTGCCGGCGGTGCCGTAGGTTGGCCGCAGCACAGCAGACAGGTGTCGACCCGGGAGTGTGATGGCCGGCGTTATCGAGCTCGCGGGAGTCTCCGTGGTGCGCGGTGGGCAGACCCTTCTGGACGACGTCGACTGGGTGGTCGAGGAGACCGAGCGCTGGGTGATCCTCGGGCCCAACGGCGCGGGCAAGACCACGCTGCTGCAGATCGTCGGCGCGCAGATGCACCCGACGTCGGGTGTCGCCGGCGTTCTCGACGAGGTGCTCGGTGCCACCGACGTGTTCGACCTTCGGCCCAGGATCGGGCTGACCAGCGCCGCGATCGCCGACCGCATCCCGCGCTCGGAGTCGGTGCGCGACGTGGTGGTGTCGGCGTCGTACGCCGTGGTCGGCCGGTGGCGCGAGCACTACGACGAGCTCGACCACGACCGCGCACTTGCGCTGCTGAACGAGCTGGGCATCGCCCGCCTCGCCGACCGCACGTTCGGCACCCTCAGCGAGGGCGAGCGCAAGCGCGTGCAGATCGCGCGGGCGCTGATGGCCGACCCCGAGCTGCTGCTGCTCGACGAGCCGGCGGCCGGGTTGGACCTGGGGGGCCGAGAGGACCTCGTCGAGACGCTGTCGGTGCTGGCCTACGAGGAGTCCGCGCCGGCGACGGTCCTCGTGTCGCACCACGTCGAGGAGATCCCGCCGGGTTTCACGCACGTGCTGTTGCTGCGCCGCGGCGCCGTGGTCGCGTCGGGGCCGCTGGAGTGGACGCTGACCGAGCAGACGCTGTCGGAGACGTTCGGCATGCACCTGGAGCTTGCCGCGTCCAACGGCCGTTGGCACGCCCGCCGCCGGGTGCCCGCTCACCGGGTGATCTGACCGGCCGATCTGACCGGCCGAATTGACCGGCTGGCCTGGCTTTTCCGGCCAGGTAATCTGACCGGGCGGGCTACGGGGGTCGGATAGGGTCGAAGTATGTCGGAGTGGCTGCACTGGCTGCAGGTGAACCCCTGGGCCGGCTGGTTCGCCGTCGCCGCGTTGCTCGGGGTGGCCGAGCTGCTGAGCATGGATTTCGTGCTCCTGATGGTGGCCGTCGGACTGACCGCAGGCGGTGTGGCGGCCCTGCTGTCGGCGACCCTTCCGCTGCAGATTCTCGTCGCGGTGGTGGTCAGCATGGGCACGCTGGCGTTCGTGCGCCCATCCATCGTGCGCCAGCTGCACAACGGCCCCGAGCTGACCACCGGACACGCCGCGCTGGTGGGCCGTTCGGCCATGGTGATCGAGGAGATCACCTCACAGAGCGGGCAGGTCAAGCTCGCCGGAGAGGTGTGGACCGCGAGACCCTATGACGACTCGCTGGTGATCCCGGCGGGATCGACCGTCGACGTCTTCGAGATCCGGGGAGCCACCGCGGTGGTGTTCCCGGTGGAGACGCCGCAACTGTAGGCAGCCCACAGGGGTGCCTAGACAACTGAGAACGGAGGGGGACGTGGAACAAGGCCTGTTCATCCTTCTGCCGCTGCTGCTGGTGGCGTTGCTCGTCATCGTCACTCTGACCAAAGCAGTGCGCATCATCCCGCAGGCCCGTGCGGGTGTGGTCGAGCGGTTCGGGAAGTACCGGGCGACGCTCACACCGGGCCTCACCGTGATCACGCCGTACGTCGACCGCGTGCGCTACATGGTGGATCTCCGCGAGCAGGTGGTGTCGTTCCCGCCGCAGCCGGTGATCACCGAGGACAACCTGGTGGTGTCGATCGACACCGTCATCTACTTCCAGGTGACCAACCCGGTGGACGCGACGTACGAGATCGCCAACTACATCCAGGCCATCGAGCAGCTCACGATGACGACGCTGCGCAACATCACCGGCGGCATGGACCTCGAGAAGGCGCTCACCAGCCGTGACGAGATCAACAACGCCCTGCGCGGTGTCCTCGACGAGGCCACCGGCAAGTGGGGCATCCGCGTCAACCGAGTGGAGCTGAAGGGCATCGACCCGCCGCCGTCGATCAAGGACTCGATGGAGAAGCAGATGCGGGCCGACCGCGACAAGCGTGCCGCGATCCTCACCGCCGAGGGCAACCGGCAGGCGTCGATCCTCACCGCCGAGGGCAACAAGCAGGCGGCGATCCTGTCCGCCGAGGGCGACCGGGAGGCGCGGATCCTGCGGGCCCAGGCCGAACGGGAGGCGCAGATCCTGCAGGCCCAGGGCGAGGGCCAGGCCATCGAGACCGTGTTCCAGGCCATCCACGACGGCCAGCCCAACCAGTCGCTGCTGGCCTACCAGTACCTGCAGATGCTGCCGAAGATCGCCGAGGGCAACGCCAACAAGGTGTGGGTGGTGCCGAGCGAGATCGGCCGGGCGCTGGAGGGCCTGGGCTCGGCGATCGGCAAGGCCCAGGGCATCCCGGAGGAGACCAGCGGGACGCGCCGGCGGGTGAACTTCGGGGAGACCCCCGCCGACGAGCCTGTCGACGACAGCGCAGGCACGCTGTCGTCGGCCCACGACGCTGTCCAGGCGGCGATCGCCGACGCTCGGGAGGCCTCGATGGGCAGCCGTGCGCGGTCGTCGCACCCGGCACAGCCGGCAACGCCCCAGCAGCCGGAGCAGGCGCCGCGTGACGACGAGGAGCCGCCCGTCACGTGACCTGGACACATGCCATCGCGGTGCTCGCCGCAGGGATGGCAGCCGGCACCATCAACACCGTGGTGGGGTCGGGAACGCTGATCACGTTCCCGACCCTGCTGGCGCTCGGCTACCCACCGGTGGTGGCCAACGTGTCCAACACCGTCGGGCTGGTGCCCGGCTCGCTGTCCGGCGCGATCGGGTACCGCCGCGAGCTCGAGGGCCAGCGGGCGCGCCTGCTGCGGCTGGGTGTCGGCTCCCTGCTGGGCGGGCTGACCGGGGGAGTGCTGCTGCTGGCGCGTCCGGCCGACGCGTTCGACGCGATCGTGCCGGCACTCATCGGGCTGGGCTGCGTGCTGGTCACCGTGCAGCCGTGGGTCGCCCGCAAGGTCGCCGCGCCGCACGACGCGCCCGCCCACGGGTCCGTGTGGGTGTGGCTGGCCGTGTTCCTCGTGGGCATCTACGGCGGCTACTTCGGCGCCGCGCAGGGCGTCCTGCTGGTGGCGATCCTGGGCATCGGCCTGAACGAGGGCATGCAGCGCGTCAACGCCGCCAAGAACGTCCTCGCGCTGCTGGTCAACGCCGTGGCCGCGGCGCTGTTCATCACGGTCGCTCACATCGAGTGGCCGGTGGCGCTGCTGATCGCCGGCGGCTCGATCATCGGAGGCCAGATTGGCGCCGGCGTGGGCCGTCGCCTCCCGCCTGTCGTGCTGCGCGGGGTGATCGTGGTGGTCGGTGCCGTGGCGGCCTGGCAGCTGCTCCAGTAGCCCAGGCAAGGGGTGTGATCTTGTGGCGCGATACGTTAGTCGCTGCTAACGTATTCTCGTGCCAGACGTCCTCGCCGCGGCTGCCGAGCCGCACCGCCGCCGGCTGCTGCAGCTGCTGGCGTCCGGGCCGCGGACCGTCAACGAGCTCGCCGGCCATTTCCCGGTGACCCGTTCGGCGATCTCGCAGCACCTCGGTGTGCTCGCCGACGCCGGCCTGGTCACCAACACCAAGCGGGGCCGGCAGCGCTTCTACACGGTGGTCCCGGACGGGATGGCCGCACTGCGGGCGGAGATCGACCGCTTCTGGACCACCGAGCTCGACCACCTGGTGGCCGACGCCACCCGGATGGCGACCGCGCAGACCCCAGACTCCCCGCGCACAGCACAGGAGAGAACCATGTCCGATGAGACGACGGCCTCCAAGCCCGTCGAGAAGACCGCGCTGCTTCCCGTCTCGCCCGACGAGGCCTTCGCGCTGATCACCGAGCCCGACCTGCTGCGCCGCTGGCAGACCGTGACGGCCCGCGTCGACCTGTGGGCCGGCGGCACGTACCGCTGGACTGTCGTGCCGGGGTTCGCGGCCGCCGGCACCTTCCGTGAGGTCGATCCCGGACGCCGGCTCGTGTTCGGCTGGGGATGGGCGGGCTCGCCCGACCTGCCGCCGGACGCGTCGACCGTCACCATCACGCTGGAGCCGGTCGAGGGCGGCACGCTGGTGCGGCTGGTGCACGAGGGCCTCGACGAGCAGCAGGCCGCGAGCCACGGCGAGGGGTGGAGCCACTACCTCGAGCGGCTGCAGCGTGTCGCCGTCACCGGTGATGCCGGCCCCGACGAGTGGGCCGCCACGCCGGGGGAGATGAACCCGCTGACCTCGGCGGACGCCACGCTGGCGGTCTGTCAGCAGGTGTTGCGTGGCGTGGGCGAGGGGCAGCTCGGCAACCCGACGCCGTGCACCGAGTTCACCGTCGAGCAGCAGGTCGACCATCTGCTGCGCTCGATCTCCGGGCTGGGCCAGATGGCCGGGGCCGAGGTCGCCCTGTCCTCCTCCGGCCACGTGGAGGCGCGGGTTGCCTTCGCGGCCGAGCAGGCTCTGCATGCCTGGCACGGGCGGGGCCTGGGCGGCGTGGTCAGCATCGGCCCGAACGAGATGCCGGCATCCCAAGCCGCGGGCATCCTCTCGATCGAGTTCCTCGTACACGCCTGTGACTTCGCCGTCGCCACCGGGCAGAAGGTGCACGTCTCCGACGAGCTCACCGCGTACGTGCTGGATCTGGCCGAACAGGTCATCTCCCCGCAGGGCCGCGCCGGCGGCGCGTTCGCCGAGGCGCTGGAGGTCGGCCCTGACGCCGACGTGCTCGACCGGCTCCTCGCGTTCACCGGCCGGACCTCGTCATGGAGCGCGTGAAACCGCGTCTGAGACCACGACCCGACGCAGGAGGAGCACACATGTCCGTCGACGTACGACCGAGCATCGTCATCAGGCGCCCCCGGCACGAGGTGGCCGCGTTCATGTTCGACCCGGCCAACGACACCGCGTGGACCGGCGGCATCACCGACAGCAGGCCGGCGCAGCCGGGCACGCTGACCGAGGGGTCCGTGGTCGAGCGGGACGCGAAGTTCCTCGGCCGTACGTTCACCTACGGCTACGTCGTGACCGCACACGAGCCCGACACGCTGGTGGAGATGAAGGTGGACCGGCCGTTCCCGATGCTGGTGCGCTACGAGCTCGCCGACCACCCGGCCGGCACCGAGGCGGCGATCCACTCGACGGGGTCACCGGGCCGGTTCTTCGGCTGGGCGACGCCGCTGATGTCGCGGATGGTGCGCAAGAGCATCGCTGCCGACCTCGGGCGGCTGCGCGACCGGCTCGAGGCCGGCTAAGCAGCCCGGGTGGTTCGCTATGCGCCCAGCGGTCCGATGGACCGGACGGGCTGTGGTCAGCCCAGCTGTCGCCGCAGCCACCCCGGGCCGTGCGTGTGCGCGCCGAGCTCCTCCACGCGCCGTCGGAGCTCCCGGTCGGAGGTCACCACCGTCACGGAGGTCTCGGGCTCCCGGTCGAGCGCGGAGCGGACGACCGCGACGATCTCGTCGTCGCCGGACCCGCGGGCGTGTGTCACGGTCAGGTCGCCGCGGGTCGAGGGCTCGACCCCGGAGCGGGCGGCGCCTTCGAGCACGACCACCACCTGACCGGCGTCCAGGCGCTCGAGGTCGTCCACCAGACGTCCGGCGGCCGCGGCGCGGTCGCGCCACCACCCGTCCGGGCGCGACCCGACCACGTTGGCCGCGTCCACGACGATCAGCTCAGCCACAAGTGGCTCCCGGAAAGTCGGTTGTTGTTGGCAAGATGGTGACATGTCGGTGGACCTGGGAGACCCCATGCATGCCGAGCTGCGGGTCCGGCTGGCCGCAGACGCGGCGAGCGTGCCCGGTGCACGGAGGTTTGTGCGCGACGGGCTCGCCGACTGGGGCCGGCGCAGCCTGATCGACGACGCCGCCCTGTGCGTCACGGAGATGGCCGCGAACGCGGCCCTGCACAGCGGCAGCCGGTTCATGGACGTGGTCGTGCTCGACCTGACAGCGGCGGTGCGCGTCGCGGTCGAGGACGAGGACGGCCAGGTGCCGCTGGAGGCCGTACGCCCGCCGGTCGCGGCGGCCGAGGGCGACCCGATCGGGGGCCTGCCGCTCGACCTGCAGCCGACGACCGGCCGTGGCCTGGCGATCGTGTCGATGATCGCCGAGAGCTGGGGAGTGCAGGAGATGGCGCACGGCCGGCGGGTGTGGGCCGAGCTGGCCGACGCCCCGTCGGGTCACGCCGTGCGGCCGCCCGAGGTGCAGCGCAGCGTCGAGGCGGAGTCCGAGTCCGGCCTCCAGGGCTCCCTGCCGGCGGACTGGAAGACGACGCGGATGCTGCGGTGCCCGGTCGAGCTGGGGCTGCGGCTCGACCAGCACCTCGACGACCTGGTGCGTGAGCTGCAGCTGATCGGCGCCGACCGGCACAAGGAGCCGCCGGCACCCGTCGGCGAGCTGACCGACAACCTCCTGCGCGCCGCCTTCGCGCGGCACACCGGGCGGCGGATCGCCCAGCAGGCGGCCGCCGACGGCCTGGACTACGTCGACGTCGAGATGCCCATGCCGCGCGCGATGAGCCCCTCGGTGCGCGAGCTGCTCCGCCTGGCCCGCCAGGCCGACGAGGTCTGCCACGAGCACGGGCTGCTGACGCTGGCCGCCACGCCGGAGATGGAGTCGCTGCGCACCTGGTTCACCGACTGCATGGTGGGCCAGCTCGAGCACGACGCGCCGCCGGTGGCGTACGAGGACTGGCTGGCCGCCCGGTCCTGAGGGTCGGGCGCGCAGGAGCGGGGCCCGGGCGGGATGGAATACCCGCGCGGCCGGTACCGTTGGGGCAGGTAGTTGAAAATCGTACTACCGCGCGACCCAGACCGGCGCGTGGAGGAGTTGAGCCATGCAGTTCGGAATCTTCACCGTGGGTGACGTCACCCAGGACCCGACGACGGGCCGTACGCCCAGCGAGCACGAGCGCATCAAGGCCACGGTCGCGATCGCGCGCAAGGCCGAGGAGGTCGGGCTCGACGTGTTCGCCACCGGTGAGCACCACAACCCGCCGTTCATCGCGTCCGCGCCGACCACCACGCTGGCCTACATCGGCGCGCAGACGCAGCGGATCATCCTCTCCACCGCCACCACGCTGATCACGACCACCGACCCGGTGCTGATCGCGGAGAACTACGCCAAGCTGCAGCACCTCACCGACGGCCGGGTGGACCTGATGATGGGCCGCGGCAACACCGGACCGGTCTATCCCTGGTTCGGCAAGGACATCCGCAAGGGCATCCCGCTGGCGATCGAGAACTACCACCTGCTGTGGCGGCTCTGGCGAGAGGACGTCGTCGACTGGGAGGGCCAGTTCCGCACACCGCTGCAGGGCTTCACGTCGACGCCGCGGCCGCTGGACGGCGTGCCCCCGTTCGTGTGGCACGGGTCTATCCGCAGTCCCGAGATCGCCGAGCAGGCCGCGTACTACGGCGACGGGTTCTTCGCCAACCACATCTTCTGGCCCAAGGAGCACACGCAGCGGATGGTGGAGCTGTACCGCCGGCGCTTCGAGCACTACGGGCACGGCAGCGCCGACCAGGCCATCGTCGGGCTGGGCGGCCAGGCGTTCATGCGCAAGAACAGCCAGGACGCCGTACGCGAGTTCCGGCCGTACTTCGACAACGCGCCGGTCTACGGGCACGGTCCGTCGATGGAGGAGTTCACCCGGGAGACGCCGCTGACCGTGGGCAGCCCACAGCAGGTGATCGAGCGGACGCTGTCGTTCCGCGACTACGTCGGCGACTACCAGCGGCAGCTGTTCCTGATGGACCACGCCGGGCTGCCCCTCGACACCGTGCTCGAGCAGATCGAGATCCTCGGTGAGGAGGTTGTGCCGGTGCTGCGCAAGGAGTTCGCCGCACTGCGGCCCGCGCACGTTCCCGACGCGCCGACGCACGCGAGCCTGCGGGACGCCGCGCCGACGGGAGAGTCGGCGCAGGGTCACGAGCACGAGAACGACCACGACAACGACAACGACAACGACAGCAACGCCAACGAGAAGCAGGACACGGTGGAGGTGGGCCGATGAGCACGCGCAGGATCGCGGTGGTGTCGGCGGGGCTGTCACAGCCCTCGTCGACGCGGCTGCTTGCCGACCTGCTCTCCGACGCGGTGGTCCGCGACCTGGCCGAGGACGGCGTCGACGCCAAGGTCGAGGTCGTCGAGCTGCGGGAGTACGCGCACGACCTGGCCAACAACCTGCTGACGGGGTTCCCCGGCGGCGACCTGCGCGCCGCGGTCGACACAGTCGTGGACGCCGACGCGGTCATCGCCGTCACCCCGATCTTCACCGCCTCCTACAGCGGGCTGTTCAAGATGTTCTTCGACGTCCTCGACAAGGACAGCCTGGCCGGCAAGCCGGTGCTCGTCGCGGCCACCGGCGGTACGGCGCGTCACTCGCTGGCGCTCGAGCACGCGGTACGGCCACTGTTCTCGTACCTGCGCGCGGTGGTGGTCCCTACCGCGGTGTACGCCGCCTCCGAGGACTGGGGCTCCGGCGGCATCGGCGGACGCGCGCTCACCGACCGGGTGGGTCGCGCCGCCGAGGAGCTGGCTGCGCTGGTCGCAGGCCGCCAACCGCGTGCGGCGGTGGACCCGTTCGAGGAGCCCACGCCGTTCGAGCAGCTCCTCGCCGGTCGCTGACCGGACACCGACCGGTCACCGACTGCGACTGAACGGACACCGACCGAGGTAGGGGTTGCGTCAAAGTCGTTGACAGGTCAAGCATGAGCCCATGCCCACCCAGCGTGACCTTGACTGGCCAGACTGTCTGAACATGCGCGATCTCGGGGGACTGCCCGTCTCCGACGGGGGGAAGACCCGGTTCGGGGCGGTGGTGCGTGGTGACCACCCGTCATACCTCACCCGTGCCGGCTGGGACGAGCTGTGGGACTACGGCATTCGCACCGTGATCTCGCTGGAGACCGACGCCGACGACGCCCAGACCTACGCCCACAACAACCTGCCGCTCTCGCTGGACGCCGAACGGCAGGGTCTGACCCATCTGCGCTTCCGCATCGAGGATGGGAACGACGAGCAGTTCATGGCGGCCTGGGCCGCGACGGGACTGTGGGGGACTCCGTTGTACTTCGCCGAAGCGGTCGCCCGCTGGCCGCAGCGGCTGGCGGCGCTGGTTCGTCACCTCGCCCACTGCCAGCCCGGTGGCGTGCTGCTGCACTGCGGTCGGGGCTGTGACCGCACCGGGCTGGCCACGTACGTGCTGCTGGCGTTGGCAGGAGTCTCGGCCGAGGACATCGCCGCCGACTACGCGCTCAGCGCGCAGAGGCTGGCGGCCAGGGAGCCGGAGTACGAGCGGCAGCTGAAGAGCCTGCTGGGCGAGCAGGGCAGCTCGGTCGAGGAGGTCTTCGCCGACCTGATGGCCACGGTGGACCTCGAGCAGCACCTGTTGGCCGCCGGGCTGAACGTCTCCGACCTGTCCAGCGCGCGCGAGCGCATGCTCACGCCGGCCTAGGGACTACCGCTAGGCCGGGTTGGCGAGCCCGTCGACGACCTCGGCGTTCGGCATGTCGGCCAGCGACGTGCCGGGCACGACCATCTTCGAGCCGCGGACACCGCTGCCGATGACCACGTGCGGCGACTCGGCCACCCGGCTGTCGACGTAGACCGGCCAGTCGTCGGGCAGCCCGACCGGGGTGATCCCGCCGTACTCCATGCCGGTCGCCTCGACGGCGAAGTCGGTCGAGGCGAACGACGCCTTACGCGCGTCGAGGCGACGGCGTACCACGTTGTTTACGTCGGCGCGGGTGTGCGCGAGCACGACGCAGGCGGCGTGCCGCTCGACGCCTGCGCGCCGCCCGGTGACGATCACGCAGTTGGCCGACACCTCCATCGGCACGTCGTACGCCTCGTTCAGCTTGGCGGTGTCGGCGAAGTCGGGGTCGATCTGCGCGACCTCGGCGTCGGGGG
>CBFGZI010000046.1:0-26548 GCA_965653225.1 uncultured Propionibacteriales bacterium
CGGTCGCCGAGGTGCTCGTCGAGGGCTGACCGCGCCTCGGGTCAGCTGGCCTGGGGCTGCTCGGTGTGGATCAGCTCCCACACGTGCCCGTCGAGGTCCTGGAAGCTGTGCCCGTACATCGGCCCGTCCTCCATCGGCTCCTTCCACGACCTCCCACCGGCCTCGATGGCGCGGCGGACCATGTCGTCGATCTCCGCCCGGCTCCCGGCGGTCAGGCAGGTCAGCACCTCGGTGGTGCGGTGGGCGTCGGCGATCTCGCCGTCGACGAAGTCACGGAACCGGGACCACTCGAGCATCATCACGAAGATGTTGGCCTCGACGACCATGCAGAGCACGTCCTCGTCGCAGAACTCCGGGTTGAACGCGAAGCCGAGCCTGGTGAAGAACGCCCGCGACCGCGCGACGCTCCTCACCGGCAGGTTGACGAAGATCATCCGCGACACGCCGCCTCCTCGGCTCAGCCCTCCTCCGGTGGGTACGGCTGGGTAGACCCGGCACGGCGCGGGAACTCATCGCCGATGACTTTTCATCGTCCCCGCGGTCTGTAAGAGTCATGACCATGACAGCCCCGGGGGTTGCGGCCGAGCACGAGGCCGACTTCCTGCAGCAGGCCGACCCGTACCGACGCGAGCTCCTCGCGCACTGCTACCGCATGCTCGGGTCGACCCACGACGCGGAGGACCTGGTCCAGGAGACCTACCTGCGCGCCTGGCGCGCCTACCACAGCTTCGAGGGCAAGTCCTCGCTGCGCACGTGGCTCTACCGCATCGCCACCAACGTGTGCCTGACCGCGCTGGAGAGCCGCAGCAAGCGGCCCCTGCCGACCGGCCTGGGTGCACCGGCGACCAGCCCCGAGGCCCCGCTGGTGGAGCAGCGGGAGGTGCCGTGGCTGGAGCCGGTGCCCGATGCCATGGTGGGCGCCGATGAGAGCGACCCGGCGGCGATCGTGGTCTCCCGGTCGAGCGTGCGGCTGGCCCTGGTGGCGGCGCTGCAGCACCTTCCCCCACGGCAGCGGGCCGTGCTGATCCTGCGCGACGTGCTGCGGTGGCGGGCCGCCGAGGTGGCCGACGCGCTGCAGACCAGCACCGCGGCGGTCAACAGCATCCTGCAGCGCGCCCGGGCGCAGCTGAAGGACGCCGGGCTCACCGAGGACAGCGTCACCGAGCCGACCGACCCCGCGCAGCGCGACATGCTCGACCGCTACGCCCGCGCGCTGGAGGCCAAGGACGTCGCCACCATCGTGCGGCTGCTCAAGCAGGACGCGCTCTGGGAGATGCCCCCCTTCATCGGCTGGTACCAGGGACCCGAGGACATCGGGCGGCTCATCGATGTGGCCTGCCCGGCCGGGCCCGGCGAGCTGCGGATGCTGCCGACGCGCGCGAACGGCCAGCCGGCGTTCGCCATGTACTACCTCGTCGACGGCGTGTTCCGGCCCTTCCAGCTGCAGGTGCTCGAGCTCGACGACGACGGCATCGGCCACGTCACCGCGTTCTTCGACGAGTCGCTGTTCGCCCTGTTCGGGCTGCCCGAGCGTCTCGACGCCGACACCCCGGTCAGCGCCGGCCGGTAATGACGCCGAGCGGTACGGCGACCCCGCTGGTCGCCAGTGTCTCGCTGCTCGAACGTGCCATCGGGTTCACGCTCGGCAGCCTGCTCCTGGTACGACCGGAGGACCTCAGCAGGCCCACGCCCTGTGACCGGTGGGACCTGCACGCGCTGCTGGACCACATGAACGACTCGCTGCTCGCGCTCTCGGAGGTCGCCACGGGTCGCGTCGTGTCGCTGGAGCCGGAGCGCACGCACGAGCACCCGGTGGCCGCGGTGACGAGCCTGCGGGCCCGCGCCTGCCACCTGCTCGGCGACTGGACCCGCGCACAGCCGGCCGCCGGCTCCGGGGAGACCGACGCGCTGGTGTCGGTCGGCGGTCTGTCGGTGACCGCCGGCCTGCTCGCGGCGGCCGGCGCGGTCGAGGTCGCCGTGCACGGGTGGGACGTCGCCCGGGCCTGCGGGCGGCCGCGGACGATCCCCGCGCCGCTGGCCGCGGAGCTGCTGGAGCTGGCGCCGCTGCTGGTGCGCCCGGGGGACCGGCAGTGCCGGTTCGGCCCGCCGTGCGGAGAGGGTGCGCACGCGGGTGCCGGTGACCGGCTGGTCGCCTTCCTGGGCCGCCACCCGAGCTGGGCGTCTGGCTGAGGTGTCCGCGTCGTCACTCCCGGTACATGACGGGCACAGGCTGACAAAGCACGCGTACGACCTCGTACCATGCTGAGGATGCCTCAGCTCAGCGACTCCGAGTTCGAACACGCGCGCGAGCACTTCTTCGTACGCTCGGTGCGAGCCGCCGTCGAGGAGACGTACTGGTCCTCCGCCTGGCGGCCCGCCGCCGAGGTGCGCCCGGTGCTGGCCGCGGCGCTGGAGCGGCGGGGCATCGACCCCGACGCCGAAGCGGTCCAGCGTGGCGCCGACGTGATCAGCCGTGGTCGCAGGCCCGCCGTGCTGCGGTCGGGCCGGCGCATCCGTGAGACCCGCTGAGTCCCTCTACACGCAGGTGGCTACCGCTTGGGCAGGGCCTCCGGCTGCAGATGGCCGTCCCTGACCGCCGCGGCCACATCGGCCAGCCGGCGGTTGTTCCGCCGGGCATAGGACCGCATCAGCTCGAACGCCTCGTCCATCTCCGTGTGGAGCCGCCCCGCCACCAGGCCCTTCGCCTGCTCGATGTTGACCCGCGTGTCCAGCGCGGTCTGCAGCTGCTGGGCGAGCGTCTCCCGGCGGCGCACCAGCTGGCCCTGCATGAGCGCGATGGTGGCGACGTCGGTCAGCGCCTGTGCGATCGGCAGGCGTTCGGTCTGCATCACCTGCCCGTTCTCGGAGCTGAACAGGTTCATCACGCCGATGACCTCGTTCCGCACCCTCATCGGCACCGCATGCACGCTGGTGTAGCCCGCGGCGACGGCCGCCGGGGCGAAGCGGGGCCATCGATGCGCCGCGGACTCCAGGTCGGTCGCGCTGACCTGCACGCCTTCCCGGAAGCAGTCGAGGCAGGGCCCCTCGGCGCTCTGCAGCTGGTACAGCTCCAGCAGCCGAGCCCGCTCGGTGGAGGTCACGGCCACCTTCAGCGCGCCGCTCTGGTCGGCCAGCAGCAGCCCCGCGGCGGCGGCGCCGAGAAGCTCCACGGACCGGTTGGCCAGCACCTGGAGCAGCTCCACCACGTCGAAGTCGTCGACGAGCTTGTCGGCCAGCTGCACGAAGGCACCGACCAGTTCCTCGGTCTTCATGCCGAATCACCTCTGTGGTCACCACGCTACGCCCTGTCCAGTTCCCTGGACCGCCTCGGGCATGCGGGGGCCGCGGTACTTGGAAGTACCAGTCAGCGGGCCTCGTCGGCCAGGTCCGCCAGCTTGGCCGACGCCTGCTGCTGCGCCTCCTCGGCCTGTCGCAGCGCCCGCTCGGCGCGCTTCACCCGCTCCCGGGCGGTGCGTTCCGCCTGGGCGGCGGTCCGGGCGTCCTGCTGGGCGGTGTCGAGCTCGGCACGCAGCCGCTCCACCCGCCGGTCGGCCTGCTCTCGCGAGGCCGTCGCGTCCTCCTCCGCCTGCGCCGCTGACTCGTGGTCGGACCGCGCGGTCCGCAGCCGCTCCTCGGCGTCGGCAACGGCGCGCTCGGCGCTCTCCCGGCGGCGCGTCGCGAGGTCGGCGACCTGTGCCTTGTCGGTGGCCCCACCTCGGGCCGGCCGCTTGCGGGCCGTACGGCGGGACGCGGACGTCGCCTGCCCGGCCATCGGCTCGCCGAAGCCGGCGTACTCGGTCGCGTGCGCGAGCCGCCCGGACAGCACGGTCTCGGCGACGTCGGGGTCGGCCAGGCTGGCCTCCAGCGTGCGCTGGACCTCCCCGGCCACCGCGTCGGTCACCTTCGTGCCGTGCTGGGCACCCAGCCTGCGTGCCTCCTGCACCAGTGCGTGCACGAGCTGGTGCCGCTGGCGGGTCAGCGCCCGCAGCTCCTCACCGCTGATGTTCGCCGTCGCCTCGCGCAGCTCGCGGCCCAGGTCGATCAGCGGTTCGAGCTGGTCGCCGAGCTGCCGGGCGAGCTGGTTGACCAGCCAGGCGGACGTGGTCGGCTTGTCCAGCGCCTTGATCTGCTCGGCGAGCTCGCGGTCACCGTCGCTGCGGGCCTGCTTGGCCCGCTCGTTGCGCGTGCTGGTGAACTCCCCGGGCTGCAGGGCGTAGAGCTCGTCGGTCACGGAGTCGAGGTCCACCGGACCATTCTGACCGGGCTGCGGCGGGGGAGTCGCGTCAGCGGCGCCGGAGCGTCGCGGCGAACCAGCGCCGGGTCCACACCGGCGCGGCGTGCACGTGGCCGCCGGGACGCGGCGCGTGCAGCACCCTGCGATGACCGTGGCCGTTCCAGCCCACGAACATGCCGACGTGGTAGACGCCTCCGCCGTCGTAGAAGAACATCAGGTCGCCCTTGCGCATGTGCTTCTTCACGATGTGCCGGGCGCGCCGAGCCTGCCTGCCCGACGTACGCGGCATGAACAGCCCGGCGCGGCCGTAGGAGAACTGGATGAGCCCGGAGCAGTCGAACGCCCCCGGGCCGTTGGCGCCGTACCGGTACGGGTCGCCCTTCTGGTTGCGGGCCACCTCGAGGGCGTGGTGGATCTTGCGTTGGCGCAACGAAGCGCTGGCCGGAGAGGCCAGCGAGACGGCGAACACGAGCGCGAGCAGCACGGCTAAGGGCAGCGCGAAGTAGCGCTGCCCGCGAATGGACGCAGGCATGCGGAAGTCCCTTCCCACGCCTGTGAGGTGAGCTGTCGGGTTCGAGCGGAAGGTGCTCGGCCGCCGGGAGGCGACTTAACCCCGAGCGTCACGCTGCCGATGGTTCCGGAGACGCGGCGCGGGAAGGTGGGTCCCCCACTCCTGCCCAATGAGATTCACATGGAGGGGCCGTGCCCGGGCGGGCAGGGTTCGGCGTGCCCGGAACGGCTTTTCAGTTGGCGAAACGGACCATAAGCAGTCTTTCCCGCCAGGCTCAAGTTGGCTCAGAACCCGTTCTAGAGCAGGAAAATGGACATCTCGGCATCTCTGCCGCATACCCCGCAAGGGGGTGTGTGATGTGTCTCTCAATACGCCGACCCAAGTTGCCCGGTGGGCGGCGCCGCTCGGTGGTCCCGGGACCTACGTCGGGATTGTCTGCACCCGCGCAAGCACCGACTCTTGAGGCACGACACATGATCAGCTCTGCGCCGACGCCGCACGCGGCTGCAGGGCTTGGGGCGCACCACCGAAAAGGGGCCAAGACGTGAGGCAGCTACAGGCGCATGATGCGCGTACAGATCCGGACGACCAGGACGGCGGGATCGACCCCCGCTGGAACCTGACCTATGAGTTCACCTCGGCATCGACCCGCCGTGACGGCGCGCACGTGCTGTCGCTGTCGGTCACGGTCGACGAGTACCCCGCGACGCCGCACGCGCTCCGGGACCTCGTACGCCGGTACGGGCCGCGCCTGCGCCAGGAGTGGCTCGAGCGCCGGCTGCCGGCAGGTGACCTGTACCACCTGGTGCACCGTCCAGGCGACCTGGGGCCGACCGAGAGCCAGCGCATCCACCGCGGCGACCAGGCGTCCGCGCTCGCGCGCGAGGAGGGCGGCGTCCCGGTCGTCGTCGTGCTGGCCAACACGCCGCTCGAGCCGCGCTACGTCGTCTCGCGCGTGCGCTTCGGCTGAGGACGTTCTCGCCGCCTGACGACGCGCTCGGACGCCTAGCGTCCGGACATGAACCGCGCGACCTCCTGCCCGAGGCGCTCGCCGGCGTCCTCCTGCAGGAAGTGGCCCGCGCCCTCCAGCGTCGGGTGGTCGAGACCCTCGGCTCCCGGAACCGCGCGCCGCAGGACCGGCGCCATCCCCCCGGTGATCGGGTCGCCGTCGCTGAACGCGACCAGGAAGGGCTTGCGCCACTCCGTCAGCCTCGCCCAGGCGGCCCGGTTGGCCTCGGCCGCGGGGTCGTCCGGCGCCGTCGGCACGATGGTGGGCATCGCCCGTGGGCCCGCCATGTACGACTGGTCGGGGAACGGCGCGTCGTAGGCGGCCAGCACGTCGTCGGTCAGCGGCCGCCGGCACCCGGACTGCACGAAGCGGCTCACGTCGAGCGTGTCGGCGCCCTGCACCGCGTGCCGGAACTGCCACCAGATCTCCGGCATCTGCTGGTCGCCGGTGGGCAGGCCGGTGTTCGCCGCGACCACGCGGGCGAACCGGTCGGGGTGCTCGGCGACGAGCCGCAGCCCGATCAGGCCGCCCCAGTCCTGGCCGACGAGCGTGACGTCACGTAGGTCCAGGGCGTCGAAGACCAGGACTCGGACCCACTCCACGTGCCGCGCGTAGCTGTGGTGCGCAGGGTCGGTCGGCTTGTCCGAACGACCGAAGCCGACCAGGTCCGGCGCCACCGAACGTACGCCGGCGTCGGCCAGCACCCGCATCACGTGCCGGTACAGGAACGACCAGCTCGGCTCGCCGTGCAGCAGCAGGGCGACCGGACCGTCGGCGGGACCGGACTCGACGTAGGCCATCCGGATCTTGTCGCCGTCGCCGTCCGGCACGTCCACGAACCGTGGCTCGTACGGGAAGTCCGGCAGGTCGTCGAAGCGGTCCGGTGGTGTCCTCAGCGCACGCATGCGCCCACTGTGCCAGTACGGCTCAGCGGCGGCGCCGGAGTGTCCCGGCGTACCACCGCGGCGTCCACGGTGTACTCGTGCGCACCCGGGTGCCCGGGCTCGGGGCGTGCACCATCCGCCGCCGGTGGTGGCGCGTCCAGCCGGTGTAGATGGCGACGTGGTACACGTGTCCACGCCGCGTGTGGAAGAACATCAGGTCGCCGGGGCGCATCTTGCGCCGCTTGATCCGGCGCGAGAACCTCGCCTGCTCCGCGGAGGTGCGGGGAAGCCGCATCCCCGCGCGCCCGTACGAGAACTGGACGAGGCCCGAGCAGTCGAAGCGGCGCGGTCCGTTGGCGCCGTAGCGGTACCTGTCGCCCTTCTGGTGCACGGCCACCTCGACCGCGTGGTGGATCTTGCGGACGCGCCGGGAGGCGGCCTGGGCCGGTGCGGACAGACCGACCGCGAGGGCGAACGTGGTGAGCACCACGACCAGCAGCGACGTCGCGCGTCGGCGCAGCATGTTCTCGGGCATGCGAAAGTCCCTTCCCACGCCCGTGAGGTGAGCTGTCGGGTTCGAGCGGAAGGTGCTCGGCCGCGTCGGCGGCTTTACCCCGAGCGCCAGGCGGGTCTGGTGTGACCCGCAGGCGCGGAGAACGTTGGGTCCCCCACTCCTGCCCAGTGGATGCGTCGAGGGTCCGTCGGCGGGCGGGCAGGATTCGGCGTGCCCGCGACGGTCTTTGCGTTCGAACGTTGCCCATCGGCACCCAGAGTGACCACTTGAGGGTTCTTCGGCATGAATCTGTGACGACTTTGGCCGGTCACCCGCGGGGGTCGACGAGAGCGCCGGTGCTGGAGCACGGGCGTGTTTGGACAAACCACCACAGGCCGGTCAGGAATGCATGACTGTTCGTGCGTGCTCGGGAGCAGTCCGTAGTTTTACTGTGCAAGTGACGAGAAGTCCGTAATCGCGTACCTCAGCCGTCGTTGTCCCTTGATATCCCTTCGGCTGGTCACCCATGCCGGCCGAGCCAACAGCGAGGTAGGGGACATCGGATGTTGTACTCGGGACCACGTCGTTCGACCAGGAGGCCGGTCACCACAGCGATCGCCGTGGCCTCCGTGGCAACCGCCTCGGCGCTGCTGTTCTGCGGCCCTGCGACTGCCGGACAAGGAAAGCCGTCGCCATCACATGCCGGCGGCGCTGACCACGGGAGCTCCGGCACCGCACCCGGTCAGGCCAAGAAGGCTTCGAGCCCGGCCGGCGGGTCGCAGCAGCGTTCTTCCCACCCGGCTGCGGCGTCGGCGAAGCCGTCGACGTCCGGGCGAGACGCCGGCGGTGATCGGAGCGCCGCCGGCGGGAATTCCGGGGGCGGGAAGGCCGGTGGCGGGAAGCCGGTCGGCGGGAAGCCGGCCGGCGGGAATTCCGCCGGCGGGAATTCCGCCGGCGGGAAGTCCGGTGCTGCCGACCGGGCGGGAAACAACGGCACGGTGAAGATCGACGACGCGCCGTTCGACAGCCAACCCGGCAACGAGCCGCACGTGACGTGTGCCTTCCAGGTCGACTTCTACAACTACGGCGCCGGAGACTACTGGGCCGACGTGCAGTTCGCGCTCCACCCCCCGACCCGAAGCGGCCGGTCGATGACCACGACCGGTTCCGAAGCCCCGTGGATAGGCGAGGACCCGCCGGGCGGGGGAACCGACGTCGACGCACAGAAGACCTACCAGCTCGCCTTCACCGGCTCGCCACATCCGAAACAGGGCTATCACGTCAAACTGACGATATACGCACCGCATTCGCAGGGTGCCGACACCAAGCACAAGGTGTTCTGGGTGCGGCCCTGTTCATCAGGGGAGCAGCCGCCCGGTGGCGGTAACGGAAAGAACCCGCCCGGTGGCGGTGCTGAGAACCCGCCCGGTGGCGGCGTTGAGAACCCGCCCGGCGGCGGTGCTGAGAACCCGCCCGGCGGCGGCGTTGAGAACCCGCCCGGTGGCGGTGCTGAGAATCCGCCCGGTGGCGGTGGCGGCGAGACCCCTCCGGCCGAGACCCCGCCGGGCGGCAACGGGCAACCGTCGCTCCCGGGCCTGCCCGGTGTCACCAGCCCGATCCCGGCCGTGCCGGGGAACGGTTCCGGATCGCCGGTGACGACACCCAGCGCAGGCACGACGACAGGTCCGCAAGGCGCCCCCTCGGCCACCACTCAGTCGTCGACTGCACAGTCGTTCTCCGCGGCCGCAGAGTCGCAGGCCTCGCGTTCGCAGGCGGCGCAGGTGCCGACGACCGTGGAGGCCGGGCTCACCGGCGGCACGCCGACGGAACGCAGCGGATCCTGGGCGACCTCGCTGCTCGGCCTCACCGGGCTGCTCGTCGCGGCCGGCTGGCTCGCGGCCTACCGCCGCCGTGGTGCGCGTCGGTCCTGACGGGGGCATCCGCCTGCTGGCCGTGGTCGCGCTGCTGGCGGGATGTCTGCTCGCCGTGGGTGTCGCCGGTGACGGCAAGAAGACCGTCGCCGGTGCAGGGGACTCACCCACGGCGGGCAGCACGCCCACCACCCGGCGTCCTCGTGCGAGCACGGCCGAGCGGCGGGTCGCGACGACCGGTCACCGTTCCGGCCGGGACGCCGAGCGCGTGTCACCGGCGGTCACCGGCCGCCCGCTGAAGGTGGTGATCCCCTCCCTGCACGTCCGTGCTCCGGTGCTGGGCATCGACCCGGTGGGACGCGTGCTGGTGCCGCCGTCCGACCCGACATCGGTCGGTTGGTGGCGCGAGGGGGCACGTCCCGGCGCGCGAAGGGGCGCTGCGGTGCTCACGGGCCATACCGTGGCGACCGGTGGCGGTGTGTTCGACGACCTCGACCGGCTGCGTCCGGGGGACACGGTCCGGGTCGCCACCACTACGGCGACTCTCACGTTCGTCGTGGACCGCGCGCGGATGTACGCGAAGCAGTCGCTGGCCCGGCACGCGGCTCGGCTGTTCGGGCCGACCGGACCCGGACGGCTTGTACTAGTGACCTGCGACGGCTGGGACGGTGAGGCCTACCGCAGCAACTTCGTCGCCACTGCGAGACCACGCACCACCACGGTGCGAGCCGGTGGCGCTCACGACTGAGAGTGCCGGCCTCCGCGCTCTGCTTCGGCACGCACCTCGGCACCCGTCACTCCTGCATCCCCGGGGTCGTCTCCGCTGGGGCGTCCGACGAAGTGCTCGTTCGGAGTCGTTCCGGTGGTGCTGTGGGTGTCGGAGGCGCCGGGCTGCGGCGCGCCACCGGTCGCCCGGGTGCGCGCCGTCTGGCCGTCTCTCGGCGCGTCCGACTCGCCTGGCACGGCCCCCGAAGGGGAACCGCCCAGGCGAGAGCGAATCCGCGACCACAAGGACATCGGCTGGTTCCTCGAGCCGCTTACTTCGACATCCGGGCCTTGAGCAGCGCCTTGCCCTGCTCGCCGCCCTTGCGGCTGTCGGCCTGCGCCTTGCGGAACAGCTCGGCGGTCTCGTTGTCGCCGTCCCGCTCCGCGTCCTGGATGTAGCTCTCCAGACGCAGGGCGTTGCTGAGGCTCTGCTCCGTGAACCAGATGAGGTTGTAGAGCTTGTCCTTGGTGCCGGTCAGCTGGCCCTGTTCAGTCGTCGCCATCGATGGACCTCCTTCATCCTGTCGCCTTCATTCCGTGACGTACCCGCCCGGCGCGGACCACATGCAGGACCGGCGGCGCTGACGACAACGGGCCTAGCGCCTCTTCGGCAGCGGAACCCGTTGTAGGTCCTCCGCGGCGACGACCTCCTCGAAGACCGCGGAAGCCTCCTCGAGAAAGGGCGCCGTGTCGTCGCCGTAGCGCTGCGAGAAGTGCGTCAGCACCAGCGTCCTGACCCCCGCCCGGTCGGCGAGCAGGCCGGCCTGGCGAGCGGTCAGGTGTCCGTAGCGGTCGGCCAGATCGCGGTCCCGGTCGAGGAACGTGGACTCGCAGACGAGCATGTCGGCGTCTCGGGCCAGAGCCACCGCCGCCTCGCACCAGCGCGTGTCCATCACGAACGCGAACGACTGTCCGCGACGCGGCTCGCTCACCTCGTCGACCTGCACATGCCGGCCGCTCTCGAGCACGAGGGAGCCCTCGCGTAGCAGCCTTCCCACGTCCGGCCCGCGGATGCCGTACGCCTCCAGCCGGCCGGGAAGCATCCGGACGCCGTCGGGCTCCTGCAGCCGGTAGCCCACGGCGGCGATGCGGTGGTCGAGCAATGCGGACGACAGCGTCCATCCGCTGCCGGTGGCAACCACTCCGCTGTCGTGCACGGGGTGTCGCTGCACGGGCGTGACGGGGACGTACGACGACGCCGACAGCAACGCGTCGACGTGCTGCTCACCCTCGGCGGGGTAGTGCAGGGCCACGGCGCGCTCGAGCCCGTCCAGCCCCATTCGCTGCACCACGCCGGGCAGCCCGAGGCAGTGGTCGCCGTGGGTGTGGCTAAGGCAGATCCGGCTCACCGACGACGCGGACACGCCGGCCAGCAGCATCTGGCGCTGCGTGCCCTCCCCGGGGTCGAAGAGGAAGCCGTCCTCGTCCCAGCGCAGGAAGTAGCCGTTGTGGTTGCGCGTGCGCGTCGGCGCCTGGGCGGCCGTGCCCAGGACGACGAGCTCTCGCGTCATGGCGTGCGCTCCTGTGGCTTCGCGGTCGGCGTGGGCGTCGATGCCCCGCCGACGTCAAGGTTTCCACGCTCGTGCGTGGGGCACGGCGTACACGACGACTCACCCGCGGTGCCGGTGCAGAACATGCGTGCGACGGCACCGCCGGAAGACGCGGAAGGAGGTCCCATGCCTGCCGGACGTGTGGTGGTGATCACCGGCGGGAGCTCGGGCATCGGCCGCGCTGCGGCAAAGGTCTTCGCCGGGCGCGGTGACCGGGTCGCCCTCGTGGCTCGAGGCGAGGAGGCTCTGGCCGCTACCGCCGCCGAGCTGCGCGGCCTGTCCGGCGGGGCGGAGCCGCTCACGTTCTCCGCCGACGTGACGGACGCGGCCGCGCTCGACCGGGTGGTCGACGAGGTCGAGCGACAGTGGGGCGGCGTCGACGTCTGGGTCAACAGCGCCGCCGTCGTGGTGCTCGGACGGTTCCGTGACATACCCAGGGAGGACTTCGACCGCGTCGTCGACGTCGTGCTCGGCGGTACGGTCAACGGCACGCGTGCGGCTCTGCGGGCCATGGGCGCACGCGGCGGTCGTGTGGTGCAGGTCGGCAGCGCGGTCGCGCACCACGGCGTCCCGCTGCAGTCTCCCTACGTGGCCGCCAAGCACGGCGTGCACGGGTTCTGCGACTCGTTGCGTGCCGAGCTGCTGCACGACGGCAGCGAGGTGACGCTCAGCGAGGTGAACCTTCCAGCAGTGAACACGCCGCTGTACGGGTCGGCGAAGAACCTGCTGCCGCAGCGTGCGCGCCCGTTCCCGCCGGTGTACCAACCGGAGGACGCGGCCAAGGCGATCGTGCGCGCCGCCGACACCGGCACGCGTCGCATCGACGTGGGGTCGGCGACGACCGCGGTGGCCCTGGCCGACACGATGCTGGCCGGGGTGTTCGAACGCCTGCTCGCCGCACTCGGCCTCGACCTGCAGCAGACCGGCGCGGCGGTCGACCAGCCACAGGGCGACTACGTGTACGAGCCGCTGCCCGGCGACCACGGCACGCATGGTGAGTTCGACGACGTGGCCCGCACGCGCTCCTACAAGGAGCTGCTGCGCGCCCACCTGGTGCCCGAGCAGATGACGCGAGCTGTCGATGGGTCGCGGCGGCTGGCCGGCAGCGCGCTGACCGGCATCGCGGTCAGGACCGGGCTCGTCCCTCGGAGATGAACGAGAGCCGCCGCAGCGTCTCGGTGTTGCGCCACCGCAGCAACGCCGCCTCGATGGGGGAGGGGATGAGCGTGGCCGGCCCGGAGGCGGCATGCTCGTCGATGGTCACGACGCAGCCCTCGTCGTGCGGCTCGACCCGGAACTCGACGTGTGCCTCGCCGGTGGGCCACGCCCGCGCCCGCAGGCGCAGCCGGTGCGGCGGGTCCACGGCGGCGGACTGCGTGTGGTCCTGCAGGAGAGCCGGCCAGACGCCCACGGCGTGATGGATGCGAGTGCCGGGCTCCGGCCACCCCTTGTCCACGTCACGGGCCCTGGCTGCGCCCACGACCCACACGGGGTAGGTCCAGCCGTCGGAGAGTACGGCGAACACGTCGTCGGGACGGCAATGCATCACCCGGCTGCACTCGGTCATTGCGCAGAAGTACCCGAGCGAAGTCGGGGCATGCCCGTCACCCGCAGCCGGTCGTGGAACAGTGCGGCCCGCGCGGCGTTCGAGCCGCAGGCACCGTGCACGCCACCGCCGGGATGCGCAGAGGCGGAGGCGAGGTAGAGCCCGCGTACCGGAGTCTCCGCGCGTCCGAGCCCGGGCTTCGGACGCAGCACCGCCTGCTGGTGCAGTGACGACGTGCCGCCGTTGAGGGCGCCACCGACGAGGTTCTCGTCGAGGTTCTCCAGGTCCTGTGGTCCGAGGATCCGGCGTACGCGAACGCGCGCGCCGAACCCCGGTGCGTGCTCCTCGATGCGGGCCTGTACGCGGTCGGCCATCAGCGTCTTGTCACGGTCGTCCCAGCGGCCGCTGATGCCGTCGTCGCCGGCGTCGGACCGCACGTCGTGCGGCACATGGGTGTAGGCCCACACGGACTCTGTTCCGTGCGGTGAGCGCGTCGGGTCGGTCGTGGTCATCTGGCCCATCAGCAGGAACGGCCGGGCCGGAACCGCGCCGTTGCTGATCTGCAGCTGCGAGGTCGCGAGGTCCTCCAGGGAGTCGGCGACGTGCACCGTGCCGGGCGCGGACGGGGGTGCCGGGTCCCAGGGGATGGCACTGTTGAGGGCCCAGTCGACCTTGAAGGTTCCCGGGTCCCACTCGAAGCCGCGCATGGCCCGGCGTACGCGATCGGGCAGGTGCGCCCAGTCGACCAGGTCGCCGTAGAGCCGGGGGGCTGCTACGTCGGCGACGACGGCACGGCGAACAGGGATCCGCTCGCCCGTCGATGTGACGACAGCAGTGGCGCGGCCGGCGTCTACCAGCACACGGTCGACGTGCTCTGAGCAGCGGATCGTCCCGCCGCGGTCCTCGAACCGGCGGGCGAGCGCGCCGCTGAGCGCGCTCGCTCCGCCCTCGGGTGCGGGACACCCGTGGTGCTGGCCGAGCATGACCAGCAGCCAGCCCATCAGCCCCGACCCGGGTGCGTCCATGGGGATGTCGGCGTGCAGGGCGTTACCGGCCACCAGCATCCGTGCCGCCGACCCGGCGAAGTTCTCCTGGCACAGCGAGCGCGCAGGCCGCAGCAGCATGCGAACGAAGTCCGCGCCGTCGCGCCTGGGCAACCGGGTGAGCAGCCGGGCACCGTGACGTACGGGGGGCATCGGGGTGAGGAGGGCTCCGACGACGTCATCGCCGACGCGGTCCCACTGCCGGCACAGCGCCATCCAGGCCTCGCCGTCGCCGGGGGTTTGGTCGTCCAGGGCGGCAGCGGTGTCCTCGCGGTCACGGTGCAGGACGGCCCACCGGCCGCCGGGCAGGGGGTTTGCGAGCACGGCGGGTGCGTGCACCCAGCGCAGGCCGTACTGCTCGAGCCGCATCGCCTGGATCGTCGGTGACGCCGCGGCCAGCGGGTAGAAGGAGCTGCAGGTGTCGTGCACGAAGTCCGGGGTGAGGGCACGGTCGCTGCGCACGGCCCCGCCGACCGTCGCCTTCGCCTCCAGCAGCAGCACCTGCCACCCGGCGTCGGCCAGCAGGTTGGCGGCGACCAAGCCGTTGGGACCGCCGCCCACCACGACCGCGTCGACCGCACCGGAGTCCCGGCCAGCTTCGGCTCGATGCATATGCAGCCTCCTACCCGCCGCACCGACGCCCCATTCACCCTGCGGTGTCCCCATTAGGGCACGGACCAGCGGGTACGGCCCCGTAGCAGGGAACAGAGGAGGGAGAACGCGCATGGACGCCATACAGCGGCGCCGGCGAAGACTGGCCGCGGCCGTCGATCCGCGGCTCAAGCTGGCCTTGAAGGCGGCGTTCGCCGCCGGAGTCGCCTGGCAGCTCGCCGAGCTGTTCCCCAGCTCCATCTCCGAGTACGCGTACTACGCGCCCCTGGGCGCGCTCCTGGCGATGTACCCCACCGTGGCCTCCTCCCTCCGGGCCGGTGCCCAGACCATGCTCGGCATCGTCCTCGGCGCCACGATCGCGCTTGTGGTGGAGGTGTTCCTCCCGACCAACGGCCTGACCGTCGCGCTGCTGGTGGGTGGCGGCATCTGCGCAGGGCTGATCAGGTGGCTCGGTGAGCAACGGTCGTGGGTGCCGATCACGGCACTGTTCGTGTTCACCTTCGCCGAACCGGGTTCGGTGTCATACGCCCTCGGCTTCGTCCTGCTGACGTTGGTCGGCGTGACGGTGGGATCGATCGTCAACTTCGTCGTCTTCCCGCCGCTGCACCTGCGTGAGTCGAGACGCGCCGTTCAGGCGCTGCAGGAGCTGCTCAGCGAGCAGCTCGAGGAGCTGGCCGAGGGGCTGGAGCGCAACGAGGTGCCGGACCGCGAGGCGTGGGAACGCAGGACCCGGGCGGTGGCTCCGACCGTCTCGACCATGCACCAGGCGTTGAGCGACCTCGTCCTCTCCGCCCGCGGGAACCTTAGGGCTCGGCGCTACCGTGCCGACACCGAGCGGCAGGAACGACTGGGGCAGGCGTTCCGGCGGATGGCACTGCTGGTCGAGGATCTGGTCAACATCCTGGAAGAGGTGGAGCAGGCCGACGTGCCCGCGCTGCCGTTCGACGACGTCGTCCGGCTGCGGTGCGCGGGCGCGATGCGCAGGCTGGCAGACCTGGTCAGGGCCTGGGACGCCGACGGTGGCGAGGCGGACGGCGACGACCTCGAGGCCGTCGTGTCAGCCGCATGCCGGTCGATCGAGGAGCTAGAGGAGGCGGTCGCGGCGGAGCCCGGTTTCGGGGGCTCCGACCCGTTCGTGGCGGGCAGCATCGTCACCGCACTGAGGCGATGCCTGGGTGCACTGGTCGTGTGCGGGGGGCCCACCGCGATCGAGCGGAGCCGGACGCTGGTTCGCTGAGCTGACCTCTCGGGTGTCAGCCCGGCTTGTCCTCCCAGCGCAGCAGGGCGGCGATGCCGTCTCCGCCGACGGCCTTGGCCGGCAGCAGCGTGAGGCTCGCGTCGGTCAGGGCGCCGACCGCCACCAGCACCTGGTCGGCTGCGAGCCGGCCGTCGTTCGCCTGCGCGGGAAGCTCGATCGCGGGGTAGTCCCTGGGATCGACGGTCTGCTCGTGCGCGCTGTCGAGGTCGAGTACGAGCCGCTCGACCTGACCGCGTTCGAGCGCCAGCATCACGTTGCGCAGGCCGCGGGCGACGGCGTGGTCCTGGCCGGACTGCTCCTCGAGCCGCTGCACCACCTGCTCGCGGTCCCGTGCCCACAGCTGGCCGACGGCGGTGTTTGCCTCGTCCCAGAGCGCGTCGGGCGAGCTGCCCCGGGCGCGGCCGCCCCCCTCGACCTCGACGACCTCGAGGTGACCGGACTCCAGGGCGTGGTTGATCTCGGCGCGTGCGCGGACCTCACCGGCCAGCAGCACGACACGGGCGCCGTACTCCTTCGCGGCCGAGCGGGTGGCGTCGGCGACCTGACGGGCGTTGTGCCGCCAGACCTCCTCGGTGTGGCCCTGCAGCTCGGCCCAGTCGCCGCCCGGCACCTTGTGCACGTGCAGGGTCTGCCCCTGCACGGCGGCGTGCCGCTGGCGTAGCTTCGACACCGCGCGGTAGACGTCGATGTCGGCGCCCTCGCGGTCGGCCACCACCAGCACGAACGGGAACTCCCCGTCCACCTGCGCGATCCAGCCGGACACGTCGGGGAGCGGGCCGACCGCCGCGACGTCGGGCCAGGCGCCGTGACCCATGCGTACGTCGTCGAACAGGATGTCCTGGCCCTCCGCCACGACGGTGCGGCGCGCCTCGCCGGGCATGCCGGTGGGCTTGCGGAGGATCTCGCCGAGCTGGTCGAGCAGGCCCTGAGCGGCGCCGGCGTCGGCGAGCTCGCGGCCGATCGAGTTCCACCGGCTCTCCATGCCGCGGGCGGCGGCCTCGGACTCTCGGCTGACATCGATGTGGAGGTTCACGAACGGCCCGTCGTGTTGGAACAGACGCTTGATGCCTGCCAGGTTCATCCGGACGTCCTCGCTTTCGTTCCTACTGCTTCTCGTCCTCGAAGGCGATCTTCCCGGGGCTGAACGACGGGCCCTCGATGCTGGCCATGTGGTTCTGGGCGAGCACGTTCCGCACCCGCGCGCGCTCCCGCTCACGGCCGGCAGGGCAGGCGATGGCCAGGTAGCGCCCGGCGTCCCGGACCTCGAGGTCGGCGGTGTAGCCCTCCGACTGCAGGGCCGAGATCAGCACTGCGGGGTCCTGGCCGTCCGGGACCTGGTAGTCGAGCGCCTCGACCCTGGGGTCACGCGCGTCCTGGGCCTCGGCCTTCTTGGCCACCTTGCCCGTGGTTCGCGCGGAGTAGCCGACGACCAACGCCACGGCGAGCACGAAGAAGACCAGAAACGCTGCGAGTACGTTCATGCGCCGTTCGCCTCCAATGTCTTTCTAGGTGGGCCGTGCCCGGACGCGGCGGAGGCAAAACAGACCTCCTCCGGGGGCGTCACGCAGCGCGTACCCCTCCGTTGGCCCCTGCAAGTGTCGCGCGCCCGAGCGTTACCCAGAGAAACCGCAGGCGCCACACGAGCCACATACTCGCGCAAGCGCAAACATTTACCTAGGGTTATGATTGTGGCGCCCGGTAGTGGGTAGGAAGCCTTGGACTAGCAGCAGACTGCCGAGCCAGTCTCGGCGGAGTTGCATCATCGCCCCAAGTGATGTTGTGCTGTTGAACAGGTGGTCAAGCAGAGTGCCACCAACCATCTCTCCGTATGGAGGGAGTGTTGGAGCACATGCCCACTTCGCTCCGCACGACCAGTCCCGAGTCCATTCTCGACACCCGTGAGGTTGAAGACAGAGAAGAGCTGACGCAGGAGATGCTGCGTCGCCTCGCGGACACGACAGACAAGCGGGAGCGGGATCGTCTCGCTGACGAGATCGTCCTGCTCAACATGCATGTGGCGCAGTCCATCGCCAGGCGCTACCGGCAGCGGGGCGCCGAGTTCGATGATCTGGTCCAGGTCGCGCATCTCGGCCTGGTCAAGGCGGTGGACCGCTACGCCCCCGACAGCGGGAGCCACTTCCTGGCCTTCGCGGTGCCGACGATCACCGGCGAGGTCAAGCGCTACTTCCGTGACTACTGCTGGGCGATCAGGCCCACCCGGCGTATCCAGGAGGTCCAGCACGCGATCGCGGCGTGCGAGCCCGAGCTCACCCAGATCCTGGGCCGCTCGCCGACGGTGCACGAGCTCGCCGAGGAGCTCGGTGTCGACGAGGACCACGTGATGGAGGCGCTGGCCAGCGACGGCTACTTCAACCTGGTGTCGCTGGACATGCCGGCCGGCTGGGAGGACTCCTCCCGGTCCCTCGCCGACGAGGTCGGCGAGGACGACTGGCACATGAGATGGGTCGAGAACCACGAGGTGCTGGCGCCGGTTCTCGGCAGGCTCTCCGAGCGCGAGAAGCGGCTGCTGTGGCTCCGGTTCGAGAAGGGCTGGAAGCAGACCCAGATCGCGGCCGAGCTCGGCATCAGCCAGATGCAGGTATCCCGGTTGCTCAGCGCGCTGCTTCAGCGGCTGCGCGCGGAGCTGACCGAGCAGGGCGTCGGCGAAGGCAGCGCCTGACGCCCGAGGCGCCGGGCCACCTGGCTCGCGGGGGAGGCCAGGTGGCTCGGCGTTCACATGACGGAGCCCCGGCCGTGTGGCCGGGGCTCCGTCGTATGTCAGCGTCGTATGTCAGCGTTTTCCGGCTATCAGGGGTTCAGCAGGACCTTCGCGCTTCCGTCCTGCTTCTTCTGGAACATCTCGTAGCCCTTCGGCCCGTCCGACAACGGCATCCGGTGCGTGGCGAATCCGTCCACGCCGAGCGGGTCGTCGTCGTTGAGCAGCGGCAGGATGTCGTCGGCCCATCGGCGCACGTTGGCCTGGCCCATCCGCAGCGAGATCTGCTTGTCGAACAGGGTGAGCATCGGCATCGGGTCGGCCATGCCGCCGTACACACCGATCACCGAGATCGTGCCGCCACGCCGGACGGCCTCGACGCCCGCGTGCAGGGCCGACAGACGGTCGACACCCGCGGTCTGCATCAGCTTCTCGGCCACCGAGTCGGGGAGCCAGCCGGTCAGCCGCTGCGCCATGCCGGCGACGGGGGCACCGTGCGCCTCCATCCCGACGGCGTCGATCACCGAGTCGGTGCCGCGGCCCTCGGTGAGCCCGCGTACGGCGTCGCCGAGGTCGTCGGCCGTGCGTAGGTCGATGGTCTCCACGCCGAACCTGCGTACGCGCTCGAGGCGCTCGGGCACGAGGTCGACGCCGATGACCTTGTGGCCCCGGTGCGCGGCGATGCGGGCGGCCATGTCCCCGATGGGGCCGAGGCCCAGCACCGTCACGCTGCCGCCCGTGGGGATCTCGGCGTACTCCACCGCCTGCCAGGCCGTGGGCAGTACATCGGAGAGGAACACGAACCGGTCGTCCGGCGGCCCCTCCGGCACCTTGATCGGGCCGTACTGCGCCTGTGGGACGCGCAGGTACTCGGCTTGGCCGCCGGGCACCTGGCCGTACAGCTTGGTGTAGCCGAACAGCGCGGCGCCCATGCCCTGGTCTCGCACCTGCGTGGTCTCGCACTGCGTCTGCAGCCCCTGGTCGCACATGAAGCAGGAGCCACAGGCGATCTGGAAGGGCACCACGACGCGGTCGCCCACGCTCAGGTCCTGCACGTCGCCGCCGACCTCCTCGACCACGCCCATCGGCTCGTGGCCCAGGATGTCGCCCTCGCTCATGAACGGCCCGAGCACCTCGTACAGGTGCAGGTCCGAGCCGCAGATGCCGCTGGAGGTGACGCGGATGATCGCGTCGGTCGGCTGTTCGATCCGGGGGTCGGGCACGGTGTCCACGCGCACGTCGCGCTTGCCGTGCCAGGTCAGTGCCTTCATCCGGTCCTCTCTGGTTTCGACGTCACTCGTCGGTGAGGTCGTCGCTCTGGTGGTCTCGCTTGACGAAATACCAGTAGCCGCCGGCGAACAGCAGGATCGTGACCGCCAGCGCAACTGTCAGAAGGATGGCTTGCTCGATTCCTGGTGGCATGTCTGCCCTCCTCCCTCGCTCGTGTGCGGTACCCGGGCGATGGACCCGAAAACCGCACGGGAAGGCGCCTCCACCGGCGCGTCAGGTCCTTCCGGATCGGTTGCGAGAGGTCAACGGACGCGTCGTTTCCGCCCACCTGTCACGGGTACGGCGCGCAGTGGCGCCCGACCGCTTCGGGCTCATTCAGCCGACCGGAGGAGTCCCCATGACGTCGCAGGATCCGCGTTCAGAGCGGCCGCGTCCGTCCGTCCCGGACACCGACGCGATGGCCGTGGACTCGCTGCCCGATGAGGTGCGTCTGCACTCCGATCCCGACGAGACCGAGCGCAGCCAGCCCAACATCGGAGCACCCCAGCAGGAGACCGCCGAGGACTCGGCCGGCTCGACAAGGGAGCCGGGCGAGAAGGAGTGACGGGGCGGCCGACGGGCGACGGCCGCCGCCGTGTCGACCCTCAGGCGATGGCGCGGTCGATCTTGGCGTGGTAGCGCTGGCCGGCCTTGCCGCCCACCATCGAGGCCAACAGGGTGCCTAGGACGACGGCGACCAGGGTGATGACCCCACCCACGGTCAGCGTGTTGGTCGGGATCGGCACCGCCGGCAGGTTGGCCCGCTGGAAGACGTCGTACTGAGTGCCGAAGATGGCGCCGAGCACGGCGACAAGGATCGTGACGAGAAGTCCGAGTATCCACACGCCGAGGCCCTGTCGTCCGCCGTCGAAGCGCGACATGCGCCCCGCGACATAGCCACCGGCGAAGTAGCCGATCATCAGAATGACGAGAAGAGCGATCGCGCCGGCGAGCCCGAGAGTCCTGGCCTGCTCCTCCGCCTGGTTCTGGGTGACGTCCAGCGTCGTGCCGGCAGCCGTTGCGCCTGCGCCGACGATGCCTGCCAGCAGCACGGACAGCGCGATGGCGACCAGCCAGCCGAAGAATGCCGCGGAGAAGGTGAACCCGCCGTAGCGCTCCTTCGGTGCCTCGGTGTAGACGGGGCCGGTGTCCGGGTCGTGCACCGTGTCGTGGTGTTCCTCATGAGTCTTGCGCCCGAACACGGCCGCCTCCTTATGTCAACTGTTACGTCGCCAGACTACAGCGACGACGACGAGCGCTGCGACTCCCGCAGCCACTCCGAAAGCGAGGGTGGGGCGCTCACGGTACAGCCTCCGGCCGGCCTGCTGCGCCCGGTGTGCCTTGGTCTTGGAGACCGCCCGCACATGGGTGGCGGCGGCCTCGCTCCGGGCCTTGGCGTGCTCGAACCGCTCCTTGGCCTGAGCCTTGGGGTCGAGCTTGTGGGCGAGCGCGTCGGCCGTGCGTCCGAGCTGCGCTCGTGTGCGCTCGATGTCCTGCTGGATCTCATCCGGTGTCGTGCCGGTCGTGGTGCCGCGAGGGTCGGGCTGCTCGCTGGCGTTCATGAGTGGTTGCCCTTCTTGATCGGCTGCTTCACGGCCTGGACGTCGCGCGGCAGGTTGTCGATGGTCTGCTCGGGCTTGGGCGGAGTCGCCCGCTGGACCTGGTTCTTGCCGACGAGCGCGGCGACGCCGGCCGCCGCGAACAGCACCAGGGTCACCACCAGGGCCGCGAGCCAGGGTGAGATCGCCAAAGACAGGGCCAGGATCGCGGTGGTGATGAGGCAGGCGCCGCCGAAGAAGGCCAGCAGGCCGGCCCCGCTGAACAGGCCGATACCGAGCCCGGCGTGCTTGCCCTTCTCCTGCAGCTCCGCCTTGGCGAGCGCCATCTCCTCGCGCACCAGCTGCGCGGTCTGCTGGGACAGGTCGTGCACCAGCGCACCGACCGTCTGGTCCTCCGGGTGCTGCGGCTCCCTGACGTCGGTCACCACGATCACATCCTTCGCACGTCCTGGACGAGGCGATAGGTCTCGTTGTGCGCCTCACCTGCGGCTTTACCCGCGTTCCGCGGCGCTAACCCGAAACGGGTTCAGCCTCCGGACGCTCCGCTGTTGGGCTCGGACCCCTCCCGCAGCTTGCGGGCCTCGGCGACCTGCTTGGCCGCCTTCTCCGCGTCCTTCACGCTCTTGGTGGTGTCGCGGGGCGGCAGCTGGATGGTCTCCTCCGCCGCGATGCCGGCCTGCAGCTCGCGGCCGCGTTCCATCTCGGCGTCGAGCTCGGCTCCGAACAGCAGCGCGAGGTTGGTGATCCACAGCCACAGCAGGAAGACGATGGCGCCGGCGAGCGAGCCGTAGGTCTTGTTGTAGCTGCCGAAGTTGGCGACGTAGAAGCCGAACGCGGCCGAGGCCACGACCCAGGTGAGGATCCCGACGACCGCCCCGACGCTGAGCCAGCGGAACTTCGGCTGCCGGACGTTGGGCGTGAAGTGGTACAGGATCGCCACCATCATCATCACGATCAGCAGCAGCACCGGCCACTTGGCGATTCCCCACACGGTGACCGAGAGGTCGCTGAGCCCGATGGCGCCGCCGACGGTCTCGGCGACCGGCCCGCTGATGACCAGGGCCAGTGCGGTCGCGGCGGCCATGACCAGCAGGACCAGGGTGACGAGCAGCATGACCGGGCGGAGCTTCCACACCGGCCGGCCCTCGTCGATCTCGTAGATCCTGTTCATCGCCCGGCCGAAGGAGTTGACGTAGCCGGACGCCGACCAGACGGACAGCAGCAGCCCGATGACGAGGGTGAAGCCGGCCGACGGGCTCGCCGTCAGCTGGATGATGACTGGCTGGACCGTGTTGGTCATCGAGCCGGCGACGCCCAGGTCGTTCAGCATGTTGAGCACGGTTGAGGTGGTCTCCTGCGCCTGGCCGACCAGGCCGAGGATCGAGACCAAGGCCAGGATGGCCGGGAACAGCGACAGCACGGCGTAGTAGGTCAGGCCGGCGGCCACGTCCGTGCACTCGTCGTCCATGAACTCGCGCACGGTGCTCTTGAGGATGAACTTGCGCGTGGGCCGGGTCAGGTCGGTGGGGGCCTTCGGCTTGCGCGGGTCGTCGGGGTCGGGCGCCGTGTTCGCCTTCTCCTGGCTCGCGCTGCTGTCCCGGTCGGTCATCGGCCTTCCTTCACCCATCTCGGTCGATGTGACGTCATGTCCATCTTGCGATACCCGCGCGTGGCGCGGTCATGCCCGTATGCCCTGGCCGCGATCCGGCCGGGATGTTCGCGCTATGTGGCGCCACCGTTGACGCGTCGCCGGTCGTCGGGCAGCCGCGTCGTCAGACCCCGCCGGTCCAGCAGGTCGAGAAGCGGCAGCACCACCCGACGGGTCGTGCCCAGGTGTACGCGCGCCTGGCTCGCGGTGAACGGCTGCGGCAGCGCGGCCAGCGCCTCGACGGCCCGGTCATCCGATCGCGGCGGCAGCACCACCGACTCACTGAGCCGCAGTAGCCGGCCCGCCTTCTCCGCCGCCGCGAGCGCCCGCCGATGCAGACCCAGCTCGGCCAGTCGGGCGGCCTCGGGCGCGCGGAAGGGCTGGTCGACCATCTCCTCCTCCAGCCTGCTCAGCGCAGCCTCGACCTCAGGCGGAAGCTGCTGGCCCCGGCTCAGGATGCGGCCGTCCCGAAGGCGCATCCCCTCGGGAAGCAGGGGCGGCACCAGCCCAGGGACCGGCAGGTCGAGCGCCTGCGCGGCGGCACGCACCGGAAGCCCGGCCGACAGCGGGTGCTGACGCTCATGGGTCTGCACCACCTCGGCCAGCCGCCTGGAAAGGTCGGCCACCCGCCCGCGTTCGAGCAGCCAGCCGTCCGCTTCCACGGCGAGGGCCCCGGCGCCCTCGAGCGGTACGCCGATGCGGCGCAGCAGCGACGCCTGCACGACACCACGGCGCTGCAGCTCGTCGCGCAGGTCAGGCAGGTCCGCGACGGCGGCGAGCCGTTCGCTGCGCCGGCGGGCGGCGCCCCGGCGCCGGATCGACGGCGGCGCGGGGTCCACCACCAGCGCTCCCCAGATGCGTGCGGTGCCGGTGTCGCGCAGCAGGGCGCGGTCGGCCACCCGCAGCGGGAGCGGGCGTTCCAGGGTGAGGCGCGCATGCCGGTCGCCGAGTGGACGGCAGTGGCAGCCGACCGCGGTCGCGCCGATGTGCAGCACGGGGCGCTCCGGAGGCGGGCCGCTGACGTCGGAGAGACGAATGTCGACCACGTCTGCGTAGCGCCAGGCCTGTGGCGCGACCAGCACCGACCCCCGGTGCAGGTCGTCGGGAACGCCCCCGCCGAGCCGAAGGGCCACGCGGGCGACACCGCGCACGCGGTCCACCTCGCGGCCGAGTGTCTGTACACCGCGCACGCGCACCTGGTCGTCCCCGTGCGCGAGTGTGTCGCCGACGGCGAGCGTGCCCTCCTGCAGCGTTCCCGTCACCACGGTGCCGGCCCCGCGGACGGAGAAGCAGCGGTCGACCCACAGCCGCACGTCCGCGGACGGGTCGGCCGGGGGGAGCGAGCCGAGCATGTCGACGAGGGCGCCACGAAGCTCAGGCAGCCCGCACCCGGTGTGCCCGCTCACCGCGACCACCTCGGCGCTCCCGAGGCCGGCGCGGCTCGTCTCGGCGCGAGCCCGCTCCATCATCGGCCCGGGGTCTGCCAGGTCGCTTCTCGTCACGGCGACCACCCCATGAGCGACCCCGAACGCCTCCAGCGCCCGCAGGTGCTCAGCGGCCTGCGGCATCCAGTCGTCGTCGGCGGCGACGACGAACAACACGGCCGGCACCGGCCCGACACCGGTCAGCATCGTGGGGACGAACCGCTCGTGCCCAGGCACGTCGACGAAGGCGACCTCACCGGCGCCCGGCAGCGTCGTCCAGCAGTAGCCGAGCTCGATGGACAGGCCGCGCCGGTGCTCCTCGTCGAGCCGGTCCGGGTCGCTGCCGGTCAGCGCCCGCACCAGCGTCGACTTCCCGTGGTCGACGTGTCCGGCGGTGGCGACGACGTGCATGGCGGTCAGCCCGCGGCGGCCGCTTGCACGGCATGCAGCAGGGTGGCGTCATCGCCGGGGTCGACCGCGAGCAGGTCGAGCAGTAGCCGATGCCGGGTGAGCCGCCCGACGACGGCAGGGTCCTGCCGGCGCAGCCGCTCGGCGTACGCGGAAGGAAGGGACACGGCTGCGCTCTCGATGGAGACCTCCGGTGCGCCTCCGCCGCCCACGCACGCGGTCGACGGAACCGCGGTGGCGTCGACACCGCTCTCGTCGAGCCGCCGGGCAAGGGCCCCGGCACGCGCGTGGAGCTCGGCCGGGTCGGAGTCGAGGGCGCGGCGTACGGGGGGGACCGGGCCGCGCAGCGTCGCCTCCAGCGCGGCCAGGGTCAGCTTGTCCACGCGCATGGCCCGCGCGACCGGGTGGCGACGCAGCCGCTCGACGAGCTCGGCCCGGCCGAGCATGAGACCGCACTGGGGCCCGCCGAGCAGCTTGTCGCCGGACGCGGTCACCAGGTCGGCGCCCTGCGCGAGCACGCTGTCGGCGTCGGGCTCGTCGGGCAGCCGTGGGTGCGGTGCCATGAGCCCCGAGCCGATGTCGGCGACGACCGGCACCCCGAGCCCGGTGAGCTCCCCGACCGGCACCGCCGAGGTGAAGCCGGACACCACGAAGTTGGACGGGTGCACCTTGAGCACGAACCCGGTGTCGTCGCCGACCGCGCCCGCGTAGTCCTCCCGACGTACGCGGTTGGTCGTGCCCACCTCGCGCAGCCGCACGCCCGCACCGGTCAGCAGCTCGGGGATCCGGAAGCCGTCGCCGATCTCGACCAGCTCCCCGCGGGCGACCACGACCTCCCGGCCCGCGTACGCGCAGGCGAGCAGCGCGAGTGCCGCGGCGCCGTTGTTGACCACGTGCGCGGCCTCGGCGGCCGGTACCGCGGCCAGCAGGGCGGCGGTGGCTCCGGCACCGCGGGCGCCGCGCCGGCCGGTCTGCAGGTCGAGCTCGACGTCGGTGGTGCCGGCCGCGAGCCCCAGCGCCTGCACCGCCGCCGCGGACAGCGGGGCGCGACCGAGGTTGGTGTGCACCACGACCCCCGTCGCGTTGACGACGCGGGTCAGGGTGGTGGCCGTGGCCGGCAGCGACTCCAGCACGGCCGACACGACCTCGCCGGGCTCGAGCTCTCCCCGGCGGACGCGCTCCTGGCACGCGTGCACCGCGTCCTTGACCAGGGCGGAGCCGAGGATCGCGGCGGCCTCCCGCAGCTTGGGCTCGGCGAGGAGCCGGTCGGTGCGAGGCACCGCACGACGGGGGTCCGGCGGACCGGACGATCGACCGGGCAACCACGACCCCTTTCAGACAGCACTTCCGGTGACATCGCCGGCGACGACTGGCGGAGGCGGACGGGAATCGAACCCGCCTGACCGAGCTACTCGGCCACAACGGTTTTGAAGACCGCGCCCGTCACCAGACGAGGTACGCCTCCGACGCCGATGCTAGAGGGCGTGGCCAGCACGCGCGGATTCGGTTACACAGGGTCTTAGGGGCGCGGGGACGAGGAGGGGGGTGCGGAGTGGGCGTGCGCACGTTCCTCGAGGGCTGGCCGGTGTACCGTCAGCTGACCGGAGAGGACCCGCTGGGGCGGGGTGACTCCGTGCGTTCCCGGTGGTCGGAGTCCGTCCGGCCGCGGACCGAGGACGCCGACCGCGTGGTCGACTCGGTGTGTCCGTACTGCGCCGTCGGCTGCGGCCAGAAGATCTACGTCAAGG
>CBFGZI010000047.1:0-26425 GCA_965653225.1 uncultured Propionibacteriales bacterium
CCGCAGGCGCCGGCGACGTGCTGGCCGGCCTGTGCGGCGCGCTGCTCGCGTCCGGGCTGGACCCGATCGACGCCGGCAGCGTGGCGGCCTGGCTGCACGGGTCGGCGGCGACGCTGGCCTCCGGCGGAGGACCGATCACCGCGCCGCAGGTGGCGTGCGCGCTGCCCGAGGTGGTCGCACGCACGTTACGGGGTACCGGCCAGGAGTGGTTCGAGGAGACGACCCGGGAGCCGGTCCCGTGAGCGGAACCGGACGTCGTGGCGGGCCGCCGGGCAGGCGGGCCGCCCGCGTCAGCCGCACCCTCGACGGCAGCGGGACCAGGCGGGCGGGCAGCCGCACGCGCGGCCGGCGGGTCCCGCCGTCCCGCCGCCGGGCGCGGATGTACCACGCGAACACCCTCGCCGGCACGCTCGGCCTGACCACCCTGGGCACGCTGCTGCCCGGCAGCGGCATGCTGGTCGCCGGGCGGCGGGGGCTGGGCCTCGCGCTGCTCGCGGTCACCGGCCTGCTCGGCGCACTCGTCGCGTACGGCCTCACGCACAGCACCGAGCTGCTGGCCGCGGCCGTCGACCCCGACAAGCTGCTGGTCGCCTCGGTGCTGTCGTTCGTGATCCTGGTCGGGATGGTCGGCGTGGCCGCGCTGACCTACCGCATGGTGCGCCGGCCCAGCGCGCCCGGCGGCCAGCGCGTCGTCGAGGTCACGTTCGTCGTCGTGCTGTGCCTGCTGGTGACGGCACCGTTCGCGGTCGGCGCCCGGTTCGCGTTCGTGCAGCGCGACCTGGTGAGCACCGTCTTCGCCGACAACGGGCCGGGCGAGCAGCCCGTCGCGGCCAGCCACCCGTGGGGCCAGGACGACCGCGTCAACGTGCTGCTGCTCGGTGGCGACGGCGGCGTGCACCGCATCGGGGTCCGCACCGACAGCGTGATCCTGGCAAGCATGGACGCCGACACCGGCAACACCGTGCTGTTCAGCCTTCCGCGCAACCTGCAGAGGCTGCCGTTCCCCGCCGGCTCCCGGCTGCACCGGCTCTACCCCGACGGCTTCACCGACCCCAGCGGCGACCCGCTGGAGTCGATGCTGAACGCGGTGTACGGCAAGATCCCGGCGCTCTACCCGCGGATGTTCCGCGACGCCGAGAACCCGGGCGCCGAGGCGCTCAAGCAGGGGGTCAGCGCCGCGCTGGGCATCCCGGTCGACTACTACGTGCTGATCAACCTCAAGGGCTTCCAGGAGATGGTCGACGCCATCGGCGGCGTCACCGTGAACATCAACGAGCCGATCCCGATCGGCGGCAGCACCGACAAGGGCGTGCCACCGCGCGACTACCTCGACCCCGGGCCCAACCAGCACCTCGACGGGTTCCAGGCGCTGTGGTTCGCGCGCGGCCGGTACGGCCTCGACGACTACAACCGGATGGAGCGGCAGCGCTGCGTCATCGGCGCGTTCATCGACGAGGCCGACCCGGTCACCCTGCTGAGCCGCTACGAGGCCCTGGCCTCCGCGGGCAAGGAGATCGTGCGCACCGACATCCCGCAGGAGATCGTCCCCCAGTTCGTGAAGCTGACCCTGCACCTGCGCGACGGCGGGGTGCGCAGCGTGGTGTTCCGGTACTCCGACGCGTTCAACCCCAACGACCCCGACTACCACTGGATGCACCGCAAGGTCCGGCGGACGCTGGCGCAGGTGTCCGGCGAGCCCGCCGGGCCGGCCGACCGGGGCGCCTCCGCCGGCTCGCGACACGGCGGAGGCCGGGGCAGACACCACCGGGCGGCCGCCACGCCCACCCCGGGCTCGGGTGTCACCGGGGACAAGTCGGACGGCACGGACCCGTGCGGCTACCACCCGGTCGGGTAGGACAGGCAAGGCACTGCCTCAGCATGGCCCTGGGCCGTGGCGCTTCGCGGTCGCAGCGGCACCCCATGGGATCATGGCAGCGTCATGTCCAGCACTACTCCACGCGCGGAGGCCGTCGTCGACCTGCGCGCGATCCGCGACAACGTCGCCCGGCTGCGTGAACGGGTCGCCGGCCGGGGGCTGATGGCTGTGGTCAAGGCCGACGGCTACGGCCACGGCATCGTGCCCGCCGCCGCGGCGGCACGCGCCGGAGGTGCCGACTGGCTCGGGGTGGCGGTGCTCGAGGAGGCGCTGGCGCTGCGGGCGGCCGGAGACCGCGGGCCGCTGCTGTGCTGGCTCGCGGTGCCCGGCGAGGACCACGCGCCCGCGATCGCCGCCGACGTCGACGTCACGGCGTACTCCCTCGACCAGCTCGCCGAGATCGTGCGGAGCGCGCAGCGTGCCGGCCGGCCCGCGCGGCTGCAGCTGAAGGCCGACACCGGGCTCAACCGCGGCGGCACCCCGATGGTCCAGTGGGACGCGCTGGTGCGCGCCTGCCGCACCGCCGAGGAGAAGGGGCAGGTCACCGTCACCGGCATCTGGTCGCACATGGCCAGCGCCGACGTGCCCGGCGACCCGTCGGTGCCCGAGCAGATCAAGGTGTTCGGCGAGGCCCTCGACGCCGCCGAGGGGGCCGGGCTGCGGCCGCAGGTGCGGCACCTGGCCAACTCGGCCACGCTGTTCACCCGCGAGGACGCCTGGTCCGACATGGTGCGCCCGGGCCTGTCGATCTACGGGCTCTCGCCCATCCCCGACCAGCAGACCGCCGCCGACCTCGGCCTCACCCCGGCGATGACGCTGCGCACCTCCCTCGGGCTGGTCAAGCCCATCGCCGCCGGCGCAGGCGTCTCCTACGGGCACACGTTCGTGGCCGAGCGCGACACCGTGCTCGGCCTGGTCCCGCTGGGGTACGGCGACGGCATCCTGCGGCACGCCTCCAACCACGCCGAGGTGTGGGTCAACGGCGCCCGCGCCCGCATCGCCGGGCGGGTGTGCATGGACCAGTTCATGGTCGACCTGGGACCCGACTCGACCGCGCGCGCCGGCGACGAGGTGGTGCTGTTCGGCACCGGTCTCTCCGGCGAGCCGACGGCGCAGGACTGGGCCTACGCCGCGGGCACCATCAGCTACGAGATCGTCAGCCGGCTCGGCACCCGCATCACCCGCACCTACCTCGGCGCCGACGAGATCGGGCTGGCCGCATGAGCGGGCGCTCGCGTCTTCGGCAGGCAGGCGGTGTCGCGGCCCTCGGCGTGCTGGCGGCGGGCACCGCCGCGCGCGTCGCGCTCAACCGCAAGGCCGCCCGGCGGCACGCCCGCCGAACCCTCGAGGAGGAGCCGCTCGGCAGCCTGCGCGGCGACATCCGCCCGGTGCGCACCGAGGACGGCCTGGACCTCTACGTCGAGGTGGACGAGCCCGACGGCGAGGGCTCCGGGCTGACCGTGGTGTTCCTGCACGGCTACGCGCTCAACCTCGACTGCTGGCACTACCAGCGCCAGGCGCTGCGCGGCCGGCACCGGCTGGTGTTCTACGACCACCGGTCGCACGGACGCTCGATGCGCTCCGACGACAAGCACTGCAACATCGACCAGCTCGGCCGCGACCTCAAGCGGGTGCTCGACCGCGTCGCGCCGCGCGGGCCGGTCGTGCTGGTCGGGCACTCGATGGGCGGCATGGCCATCATGGCGCTGGCCGAGCAGTCGCCCCGGATCTTCGGCAAGCGCGTGTGCGGGGTCGCGCTGATGGCCACCAGCGCCGGCGACCTCGACCAGGCCACCCTCGGCCTTCCCGGGATGCCCGGCCGGCTGCTGCACCGCATCGGTCCCGGTGCCCTGGCGACACTCGCGCGGGCGCCGGCCGTGGTCGAGCGCGGCCGCAAGGCCGGCAGCGAGTTCGCGTACATGCTCACCCAGCGGTTCGCGTTCGGCGGACCGGTGCCGTCGGAGGTCGCCGACTTCACCGAGCAGATGCTGGCCGCGACGCCCATCGGGGTGATCTCGGCGTTCTTCCCCGGCTTCGCCAAGCACAACCGCTACGCCGCGCTCGCCGCCATGCGCCGCATCCCGGTGCTGGTCGTGAGCGCCTCCGCGGACAAGATGACACCGGCCTCGCACGGCCGCGAGATCGTGCGCCGGCTCCCGTCGGCGTACCCCCTCGACCTCGAGGGCGCCGGCCACATGGTCATGCTCGAGTGCGCCGAGCAGGTCAACGAGGCGCTCGAGGACCTGCTGGCGCGCGCGTCCCGCGAGGCGGTCGCATGACCGGGGCGGCTGCATGACCGGAGCGGTCCCATGATCGACCTGCATGTCGGCGAGGTCGGTCCGGAGGCGGCGTCCGCCGTGGTCGCGGTCATCCACGCCGCCTTCGGCGCCCGGCAGCGGCTGGAGCCGCCGTCGACGGCGCTGCACGAGAGCGAACGGTCGGTGAGCGAGTCGCTGGCCGAGCACGGCGGTCTGCTGGTGACCGTCGACGGGGCGCCCGCCGGCGCACTGCTGTTCGAGCCCGCCGACGGGACGCTGCGACTGCGCCGCGTGTCGGTCGACCCCGCCCAGCAGCAGCGCGGTGTCGCGTCGGCGCTGGTCGGCTGCGCCGAGGAGGTGGCCGGAGTCCGCGGGTTCGGCGGGGTGAGCCTGTCGGCCCGGGCCGAGCTGCCGGCGACCCAGCGGTTCTGGCTGCGCCGCGGCTACGTCGAGACCGGCCGCGACGGCGTGCTGCTCACCTACGCCAAGGCGCTGCCGCACGACCTCGACGTGGCGACCGCCGACGACATGCGTGAGCTCGGCGCACGGCTTGCCGGGCTGCTGCGGGCCGGCGACCTGGTGCTGCTGTCCGGTGACCTCGGCGCGGGCAAGACCACGCTGACCCAGGGCATCGGGGCGGGTCTGCAGGTGCGCGGCGACATCACCTCGCCCACGTTCGTCATCGCCCGTGGGCACCCGTCGCTGGTCGGCGGCCCGCCGCTGGTGCACGCCGACGCCTACCGGCTCGGCGGCGTTGACGAGCTCGACGACCTCGACCTCGACACCGCGCTCGACGAGGCGGTCACCGTGGTCGAGTGGGGCGAGGGCATGGCCGAGTCGCTGGCCGGTGACCGCCTGGAGATCGTCGTACGCCGCCGCCGCGGTGCCGCCGGCCCGCTCGACGGCGCCGAGACCGACGACAACGAGAACGAGGACGAAGCAGAGGCCGAGGTCGACCCGCGGCACGTGCGTGTCCATCCCGTCGGCCGTCGCTGGATCGGGGCCGACCTGCGCGGCGCCCTGACCGGCGTGCTGCGCTGAGACTCAGCGCTGAGACTCTGCGCTGAGACCACTGCGCCGACGCCCTGCGCCGGCGTGAGCGGCACCCCGTACCCTCGCCCTGTGCTGCTTGCCTTCGACACCGCCACACCCGCGGTCACCGTCGCCGTGCACGACGGCGCCGAGGTGCGGGCCGAGAGCACGCAGGTCGACGTCATGCGGCACGGCGAGCTGCTGGCACCCGCGATCGCAAAGGTGATGGAGCGGGCGGGTATCGGCCGTGACGACCTGACCGGCATCGCGGTCGGGGTGGGGCCCGGTCCGTTCACCGGCCTGCGGGTCGGGCTGGTGACCGCGCGCACCATGGGCGCGGTGCTGGGGCTGCCGGTCAGCGGCGTGTGCACGCTCGACGTCCTCGCCGCGGAGGCGCAGGTGTCCGGCCGGTTCGTGGTGGCCACCGACGCGCGGCGCAAGGAGGTCTACTGGGCCGCGTACAGTGACCCGCTGACCCGGGTGGACGGCCCGCACGTGTCCAAGCCCGTCGACGTCGAGGTGACCGGGCCGGTGGTCGGCCGCGGCGCGGTGCTGTACCCGGACGCGCTCGGTCCCGCCTCACCGCCGGAGCACCCCTCGGCCGCCGTGCTCGCCCGGCTGGTCGCCGAGCGACGCGCGACGGTCCTGCCCCCGGATCCGCTGTACCTGCGGCGACCAGACGTCGCCATGTCCTACTCCCGAAAGTCCGTGTTATGAGTGTCCAGAAAAACGACGCGGCGCTGGTTCGGCCGGCGACCGAGGCCGACGCCGAAGCAGTCGCGGCGCTGGAGAGCGCGATCTTCGGCGACGCGGCCTGGTCGCATGAGTCCGTGCTGCACGAGCTCACCCAGTCGCTGCGACAGGCCTACGTCGCCGTCGACGACGCCGGCGCGGTCTGCGGCTACGTGGTCGTGCTCGGTGTCGGCGACGTGGCCGACCTGCAGCGGATCGCGGTGGCCGACGCGCACCGCCGGCGCGGGGTCGCGGCCGCACTGCTGGACGCGTGCGACCTGCACGCGCACGCACGGGTGTTGCTCGAGGTACGCGCGGACAACGAGCCCGCGCTGGCGTTCTACCGGCGGCACGCGTTCGCCGAGATCTCCCGCCGCCGCGGCTACTACGCCGACGGCGAGGACGCGGTGGTGATGCAACGGCCGGTCGCGGACTCGCCGTTCACGGACGCACCGGGCCGCTGACGAAGCTGCGGTCGTGGTGGTAGCCGAGCCGGCGGTACACCGAGATCGCCGCGGCGTTGTCGGTGTAGACGCCGAGCGTGACCAGCGGGCTCACCAGGTCGAGTCCCATCCGCGTCAGCCGCGCGCTGACCGCCGTGCCCAGGCCGCGGCCGCGTAGCCGGGGCAGCGTCGACACACCGCGGAGGTGCGCGATTCCGGTCACGACGACCGTGCTGAGCGCGCCGACGGCCACCAGCTCGGCACCCTCGCGCACACCGACCCAGGCGCGCATGCCAGGGTCGCCCGGGCGCCCGTGGGTGTTCGGGTTGGCCCGGTCGAGCAGAGCGCTGACCTCGTCGTCGTCCGACACCACCGCGACCCGGTCCTCGCCGGGTACCGGTTCGGGTTGCCGGTCGGTCCACATCGCGTCCCACCGGCTGGCCTGCGCGTGCTGCCAGCGCCTCGGCAGCGCCGGCTCGGCGTGCGCCTCGATGCTGAGCCGGGACGGCAGCGAGGGCAGCGTGCGCGACACCTCGCAGAGCAGCGGCGCGAGCTCGTCGGCGGTGCCGAAGCAGAAGACCACCGGGTCGGTGACATGCCGGCCGTACCGGTCGCGGCTCTGGTCCACCACCATCGAGTCGCCGAGACGCCAGATGCCGCGGACGGAGTCGGTGGTGAGCTGGTGCCGCACGAACGGCCCGCCGTGCACCTCGTGCAGCTCGTCGACGCTTGCGCTCCTCACCCTGTCCACGCGGTCGATCTTCGCACCGGCCACAATGAGCGCCGTGGCCGACGAACCTCTGGTGCTGGGCATCGAGACCTCCTGCGACGAGACCGGTGTCGGTGTCGTGCGCGGCACGACGCTGCTCGCCGACGCCATCGCCTCCTCGGTAGACGAGCAGGCAAGGTTCGGCGGCGTGGTCCCCGAGGTCGCGAGCCGGGCGCACCTGGAGGCGATGGTGCCGACGCTGGACCGGGCGTGCGCGGACTCCGGTGTGCGCCTGGCCGACGTGGACGCGGTGGCGGTCACCAGCGGGCCCGGCCTGGCCGGAGCGCTGCTGGTGGGCGTGGCGTCGGCCAAGGCGCTGGCGCTCGCGCTCGGCAAGCCGCTGTACGGCGTGAACCACCTGGCGGCGCACGTGGCGGTGGACCAGCTCGAGCACGGCCCGCTCCCGCAGCCGTGCGTGTCCCTGCTGGTCAGCGGCGGCCACTCCTCGCTGCTGCTGGTGGAGGACGTCACCGGCGGCGTGACGCCGCTCGGGTCCACCATCGACGACGCCGCGGGCGAGGCCTTCGACAAGGTGGCGCGGCTGCTCGACCTGCCCTTTCCCGGCGGCCCGTACATCGACCGCGCCGCGCGCGAGGGCGACCGGGCGTTCGTCGAGTTCCCGCGCGGCCTGACCAGCGGGCGAGACCTGCAGCGGCATCGGTTCGACTTCTCCTTCTCCGGGCTCAAGACCGCGGTCGCGCGCTGGGTGGAGGCACGCGAGCGCGCGGGCGAGCCGGTCCCGGTCGCCGACGTCGCGGCGTCCTTCCAGGAGGCGGTGTGTGACGTGCTCGTCCGCAAGGCGGTCGACGCGTGCCGGGCCAACGGCGTCGAGGACCTGCTGATCGGTGGTGGCGTGGCCGCGAACTCCCGGCTGCGGGTGCTGGCGGAGGAGCGTGCGGCACGGCACGGCATCCGCGTGCGGGTGCCGCGTCCGGCGCTGTGCACCGACAACGGCGCGATGGTGGCCGCACTCGGGTCGCAGCTGGTCGCACGGGGACGCACGCCCTCGTCGCTCGACCTGCCGGCCGACTCGACCATGCCGGTCACCGAGGTGTTTGTGTGACCGGTCTGCTGTGGCTGGTCCTCGGCGCCGGCCTGCTCGTCGCGGGCGCGGAGATGTTCGCCGAGAACGTCACCGGGGCGGCCCGCCGCATCGGGCTCACCGCGATCGCCCTTGGCGTGCTGCTGGCCGGTGCCGAGCCCGAGGAGGCGCTCACCGCCGGTATCGCCTCGGCGCGCGGGCACCCGCAGCTGGCCGTCGGCGACGCCATCGGCGCTAATTTCGTCATTCTGACGCTTGCGGTCGGTCTGGCCGCGGTGCTGACGGCGCTGCCGGTGAGCCGGCGGGTGGCCGAGTACGCCGCGGCCGCCTCGGGGGCCGGGGTCATCGCGTTCGTGGTGCTGGTGGACGGCCAGGTGGGGCGTGCCGAGGGGTTGGCGCTCGTCCTGCTGTACGCGGTCGCCGTCGCGTGGGTGTGGCGGCACGAGCGCCGGCCTCCGGCCGTGGGCGAGGCCGCCGAGCTGGAGGAGGAAGAGGAGGACGGGGAGGGAGGCAGGCGCGCGTCGATGTCGGCGGTGCTGCTCCTGCTGGCCGGCCTCGTCCTCATGGCCGGCGGCGGCTGGCTGGCCGTCACCGGCGCCGAGCAGGCGGTGACGGCGTTCGGCCTGGACGACACCGGCGTCGGCCTCACGCTGCTGGCGTTGGCGACGAGCGCGGAGATGCTCGCGCTCGTCCTCGCCGCCGCGCGTCACCGGGTGGCGGAGGTGGCGTTGGCCGGGCTGGTCGGTGCGGCCGTCTACAACGCCACCGTGTCGATCGGGGTGGGTGCGCTGGTCGCTCCGCTGCACGGCGTCGGCAACCCTCGGTTCCTGGTGGTGGCCGCGGCCTGCGCCGTGCTGCCGCTGGCCCTGCCGGCCTTCGGCCGGTCCCGTACGGTCGCCCGGGTCGGCGGCGTCGTCCTGGTGGCGGCGTACCTGGTCGCGGTGCCCCTGCTGCTTACCTGAGGTGCTTGGGTGCGGGGGTTTGTCCGGCAGGCATAGTGGGGTCACGATGACGACGCAGACCCTCCGTGTCCTCTGCTGCCTTGCCGTGCTTGCGACCGTCGCCGCCGGCTGCTCGACCGGCGACAGCGGGACCGCCCAGCCCGCGTCCGACCGCGCCACCTCCGCGACGACCGCGCCGACCAGGTCGGCGCTTCCGTCCCGGCCCGGCGACCCGTCCTCTGCGTCGCAGCAGGGCACGGCGCAGGCGGCCGGCACCGTACGACCGGGCTGGGGGCCGACCCGCGCCGAGATCGCCCGTGCCCGCGCCGCCGTCTCGCGGATGAGCGTCCAGCAGCAGGCCGGGCAGGTCATCGTCGCCCGCTACGGCGGCACCGCTCCGCCGACCGCGCTGGTCCGGCGCTTCCACCTCGGCGGCGTGATCGTGATGGGTGACAACGTGGCGTCGGTCGATGCCGTGCGCCGGTCCAACGCCGCGCTGCAGCGGTCCGACGCGCGTCCCTGGCCGCTGTGGATCGGCACCGACCAGGAGGGCGGCATCGTCAACCGGCTGAACGCGCCGATGACGGTGTTCCCGACCTTCATGACATACGGCGCCACCGGCCACCCCGCGCTGGCCCGCGCCTCGGCGCAGGCCAGCGGGGAGGAGCTGCGCGCCGCCGGCTTCACCTCGGTGTTCGCGCCCGACGCCGATGTCACGATCGGCTCGTCCGACATCACGATCGGGTCGCGCTCGGCCGGCAGCCGACCGAAGGTGGTCGCCCACACCGTGACCTCCGCCGTCGACGGCTACCGCTCGGCCGGCATCGTCCCGGTCATCAAGCACTTCCCGGGGCACGGCAGCGTCAGCACCGACAGCCACGTCGCCCTGCCCGTGCAGAACGCGTCGATGCGCACGCTGCGGCACCGTGACCTGGTGCCGTTCCGCGCCGCCATCGCCGACCACGCACCGGTGACGATGATCGGGCACCTCAACGTGCGCGCGGTCGACCCCGGCGTCCCGTCCACACTGTCGCGGCCCGTCATCACCGGGCTGCTGCGGCAGCGGATGGGCTTCCGCGGCCTGGTCGTGACCGACGCGATGGAGATGGGCGCGATCGTCAACCGGTACGGCACGGCCGACGCCACCGTGCGGGCGCTGCGCGCCGGCGTCGATGTGCTGCTGATGCCGGCCGACCTGCCGACCGCATACCACGCGATCGTGCGCGGCGTGCAGTCCGGACGGCTGCCGCGCGCCCGGCTGGCCGACGCGGCCACCCGCGAGGTCGCGCTGATGATGCACCAGCAGTCCGCTGGGCCTGCTCCGGGCCCGCGCGTGATCGGCAGCAACAAGCAGGTGTCCTACCGCGCCTCGCGTGCGGCGACCACCGTGGTGAAGGGCCCGTGCTCGGGCCGGCTCGTCGGTCGCGGCGTCAGCGTGTCGGGCGACGGCGACGCGGTGCGCGCGTTCCGTTCCGCCGCGTCGCGGGCCGGGCTGTCGACGTCCGGCGGCACGTCGGTGGTGCTGCTCGGCTACGGCGACTCGGCGCGCAGGGGTGACGTCGTGGTCTCGACGGACACCCCGTACGTGCTGGGACAGAGCCGGGCCCGGACCAAGATCGCCGCGTACGGCGACACCCCCGGCGCCATGCGCGCCCTGGTCGAGGTGCTCCTCGGCCGGCACCGTGCGCCGGGCCACCTCCCGGTGAGCGTCGCGGGCGTCCCGCGCCGCGGCTGCTGACCCGCCCGGTGCCCTGGGCCACAAGCCACGTAACCGAGTCTGGTGGTCCCCTTCCTCGGCGTATGAACCGCGGGAGGGGACCACACGTCTAGGGAAGGCCCCGGCACCCAGGCGAACCTGCGAGCAGCCGAGGCCCGGAACCTACGGACCCACCGGCTCGACCAGCAGCGCGGTGGCCGAGCCGCCGGTACGCGTCAGCACGATCGTCGCCGGACGCGACCCGCGCAGCCCCAGCCGGCGCCGCAGCGTCTCCGGCGTGACGTCGACACCGCGCTTCTTGATCGTCAGCGGCCCGACGTCGCGGGCACGCAGCGCGGCGCGCAGCGCCTTCTCCCGGTAGGGCAGCTCCTCCACGACGGCGAAGCTCCGCGCCAGCGGGGTGGCCGCCGGCCGGTCGCTGCTGAGGTAGGCGACCTTCGGCGCCAGCAGGTGCGCCCCGAGCGACTCCGCCAGCTCGCCCACCAGCCCGGCGCGGATCACGGCACCGTCCGGCTCGTGCACGAACCCGCCCACCGGGCCGACCTCGGCCTGCGCGCCGGTCGCGGACATAGTGACGCCCTCGGGCAGCACCGTCGCCCGGCGCGAGACCGACGCCAGCGCGCCCGACCACAGCGCCGCCTCCTTGACCTGGCCGTGCTCGCTGACCCACTCCGCCTCCACGCCGTCGGGCACGAGCCGGTGTGGGACGGCCGGCGAGACCTTCACGCACGCGTCCGTGTCCCGCAGCAGCCGCTCGACGAACGACCACGGCGGGGAGTGCTCGGCCGGGTCGAACACCCGGCCACGCGCGTCCCGGCGGGCCGGGTCGGCGAACACCAGGTCGTACGCATCGAGGTCGACGTCCTCGGCGCGCGCCTCCACCACCTCACCGGGCAGCCCGAGCGCGGCCAGGTTGGCCCGCGCCATCGCCGCCCGCAGCGGGTCGTGCTCCACGCCGGTCGCCTGCAACCCCGCCCGCGCAACTGCCACGAGGTCGGCACCGATGCCGCAGCCGAGGTCCACCAGCCGCGCCGCAGCGCCGGCGGACCGCGGGGACCCCGAGGCGGCCCCACCCGCAGTACGCCCTGCCAGCCGGGCGGCGCGGTGCGCGGCCACGCCCCGGGTCGTGGCCTGCTCGAGCGCGTCGGGGCTGAGGTACATCGAGGCGGCGTCGGGGCCGAGCTTGGCGGCCGCGCGCCGGCGCAGCTCCACCTGCGACAGCGCCGCGGCGACGAGGTCGGGGTCGTGGTCGCGCCGCAGCCGGGTGCCCGCCGCGAGCGCGTCGGCGTGCTCGTCGTACTCACTCGCGGCCCGCAGCAGCAGCTGCTGCCCCTCGTCGGTGAGCAGGGCGTGGAGGACGTCGAGGCGCACGGCAGGTTCCCCGGTTGGCACTCAGGTTGACCGAGTGCTAATCACCGCATAGATTTGCTGTTGGCACTCTCACCCTGAGTCTGCCAGAGCGACCGGGTCCACGGCACCCGCGACGACGTGCGTCCGGATCGCCACTGTGAACAACAACCTCTTCTCGTCCCTGGAAAGGGGAGGTCGACAAGTGTCGGTCAGCATCAAGCCGCTCGAGGACCGGATCGTCGTGCAGGCCGTCGAGGCCGAAGAGACCACGGCTTCCGGTCTGGTCATCCCGGACACCGCGAAGGAGAAGCCCCAGGAGGGCGAGGTCCTCTCCGTCGGACCGGGTCGCATCGACGACAACGGCAACCGCGTCCCGCTGGACGTCAAGGTGGGTGACAAGGTCATCTACAGCAAGTACGGCGGCACCGAGGTCAAGTACGCCGGTGAGGAGTACCTGATCCTCTCCGCCCGCGACGTTCTCGCGATCGTCGAGAAGTGACTCACCGGGTGCCGCAGCCGATGGCATGAGGCGCGGCGGCACCCGTCACCACCTAGCACGCAACTGACACCGCCCCGGGCGGCCCCAAGTCGGATCCCGGGGGCCACCGGGGCGCTGTCACGAAGGGAAAGCAGACCCCATGCCCAAGATCCTGGAGTTCGACGAGCACGCCCGGCGCGCGCTCGAGCGCGGTGTCGACGCCCTCGCCAACACCGTGAAGGTGACCCTCGGCCCCAAGGGCCGCTACGTGGTCCTCGACAAGAAGTGGGGCGTACCGACCATCACCAACGACGGCGTGACCGTCGCTCGTGAGGTCGAGCTGGACGACCCGTTCGAGAACCTCGGCGCCCAGCTGACCAAGGAGGTCGCCACCAAGACCAACGACATCGCCGGTGACGGCACCACCACCGCGACCGTTCTCGCGCAGGCGATGGTGCACGAGGGGCTGCGCGCCGTGGCCGCCGGCACCAACCCGATGAGCCTCAAGCGCGGCATCGACGCCGCCGTCGAGGCGGTGTCCAAGCACCTGCTCGACGCCGCCCGTGAGGTCGACAGCACCGAGGACATGGCCCACGTCGCCACGATCTCGGCTCGCGACAGCCACATCGGCAACCTGATCGCGCAGGCCTTCGACAAGGTCGGCAAGGACGGCGTGATCACCGTCGAGGAGGCCCAGACGCTCGGCACCGAGCTCGAGTTCACCGAGGGGATGCAGTTCGACAAGGGCTACATCTCGCCGTACATGGTGACCGACTCGGAGCGGATGGAGGCCGTCCTCGACGACCCGTACATCCTGCTCGTGCAGGGCAAGATCTCCTCGATCAACGAGCTGCTGCCGATCCTGGAGAAGGCCGTGCAGGCCGGCAAGCCGCTGTTCATCATCGCCGAGGACGTCGAGGGCGAGGCCCTGTCCACGCTGGTGGTCAACAAGATCCGCGGCACCTTCACCTCGGTCGCGGTCAAGGCCCCCGCCTTCGGTGACCGGCGCAAGGCCATGCTGCAGGACATCGCGACGCTCACCGGCGCGCAGGTCGTGGCCGCCGAGGTCGGCCTCAAGCTCGACCAGGTCGGTCTCGAGGTGCTCGGCCAGGCCCGCCGCGTCACCGTCACCAAGGACGACACCACGATCGTCGAGGGTGCCGGCAAGCCCGACGAGGTCGAGGCCCGCGTCGCGCAGGTCAAGACCGAGATCGAGAACACCGACTCCGACTGGGACCGCGAGAAGCTGCAGGAGCGGCTGGCCAAGCTCGCCGGCGGCGTCTGCGTGATCAACGTCGGCGCGGCCACCGAGGTGGAGCTGAAGGAGAAGAAGCACCGCATCGAGGACGCCGTGTCCGCCACGCGCGCGGCCATCGAGGAGGGCATCGTCCCCGGCGGTGGCTCGGCGCTCGTGCACTCGATCGCCGCGCTCGAGGGCAACCTCGGCCTCAAGGACGACGAGGCGGTCGGCGTCAACATCGTGCGGCGGGCCGTCGACGAGCCGCTGCGCTGGATCGCCGAGAACGGCGGCGTCAACGGCTACGTCGTGGTCGCCAAGGTGCGCGAGCTCGGCCCCGGCCAGGGCTACAACGCAGACACCGAGGAGTACGGCGACCTGGTTCCGGCCGGTGTCCTCGACCCGGTCAAGGTCGCCCGCTCGGCGCTGGCAAACGCCGCGTCCATCGCCGGGATGCTGCTGACGACCGAGACCCTTGTCGTCGACAAGCCGGAGGAAGAGGAGCCCGCCGCGGGCGGTGGCCACGGCCACGGCCACGGTCACTGAGCCCTCGAAAGACACCACACGCGCCCCCGCGTCCGGGTGAGTCCGGACACGGGGGCGCGCCCCGTGGTTTGACCGACGGCCGCGATAGGCCACAATGGCCGGAACTTGCCCCGGTACGCACCGCCGTGGAGGCCATGCATGTCACTGCCCGCTGTCGACTCGAGGACGGCAAGCGACCTCAGCGCAGTCGCGCTGATGGCACGAGACGGTGACCGGGAAGCGACCGCGGCGCTGCTGGGGCGGGTACGCGCGCTGGCCCACCGGTACTGCCGCGCGCGGCTGGGCACCTACCCGGCCGGACAGCAGCTGGCCGACGACGTCGCCCAGGACGTGTGCATCGCGGTGCTGTCGGCGCTGCCGCGGTACAAGAACCGCGGCAAGCCGTTCGAGGCGTTCGTACACGGCATCGCCGCGCGCAAGGTGGCCGACGCCCAGCGCACCGCAGCCCGCGCCGACCGCCCGACCGAGGTCGTGCCCGACGGCGTCGACAGGGGGCCCACTCCGGAGGAGGAGGCGCTCAACGCCGCCGACCTCAAGCAGGCGATGAACATGCTCGAGGAGCTGCCGGAGAAGCTGCGCGAGGTCGTCGTGCTGCGCGTCGCCGCGGGCATGACCGCGGAGGAGACCGGCCGCTCGCTGGGCATGACCGCCGGTGCCGTACGGGTCGCACAGCACCGCGCACTGTCCCGGCTGCGCAGGATGGCCGCCGAGACGGAGGGCCGTCATGTCCGATGACCTGTACGAGGTCTGGCGCGACGACCAGCTGATCGAGGCGGCCGCGCGCGGAGACCTGCTCGAGATCGCCGACGACCCGGCCGCCGGTCCGCTCGCCGCGCTGTCGGTGCTGGCCGATGCCGCACCGCTGCCGCGGCTCGACTTCGACAGCGCTGCCCTGGTCGACTCCCACACCACCCAGCGCTACGCCGTCCGCTCCCTGGCGGTCGCGGTCACCGCGGTCGCCACCCTCTCGACCAGCGGTGTGGCCGCAGTGGTGACCGGCGACCCGCTTCGCCCGGCCAAGGCGGTGTGGCACCAGATCCAGGACCACACCGGCTTCCGCAGCGACAGCGCCGACGCCGGCGCAGTGGGTCCGGCGGTCGACCCGCGGGACGCCGACGCCTCGAGGCCCGCCGAGGTCTCCGTGACCCCCCGGACGAGGCCGACCGGAGGGCTCGTCGTGCGGGCGCCGGCCGGGGCACCCGTGCAGGCGACCGGCGACCAGGCCACGATGCCGGCCGACGCACAGTCCGCCCCAGCCGAGGACCCGGCCGCGGAGAGCACGCAGCCGTCCACCGATGACGACGCGCAGAGCTCGGACGAGCAGGACCAGTCCCAGGAGTCCACCGACCCCGCCGGCACCGAGGACCAGCAGCCGAGCGACGACACCAGCTCGGAGCCGGCGCCCGGTGAGGAGCAGCAGCCGCCGCAGGACGGCCAGTCGGACGACGGCGGCCTCGGTGACGTCGTGCCGACGACGCCGGGCGACATCCCGGGCGACATCCAGGGCGACATCCAGGGCGACGGCACCACCCAGCCCCTGCCGGCAGACGGCACGGGCACCGAGGACGGCGCCGCTCAGGACCCCGCCCAGCCCTCCGTAGGCGACACCGCGCAGGACGGCGTGCAGGGCACGCTCGACGGTGCGTACGCCGACGGCTCCACTGCCGGGTCGACTGCCGGCTCGACTGGCGGGTAAACCAGCGGGGCCACTGCGACGGAGACCACGACTCCGCCGCCGAGCCTCACCCCCTAGTACGCCGGTAGCATGGCACCGTCGCCCGCCCGTCCCTGAAGAGGTGCCATGGAACTCACCCCCGCCGGCGTACCCGAGAAGTTCGCGCCGTTGGGTCTGACCTTCGACGACGTGCTGCTGCTGCCCGGGCAGTCCGACGTCGTCCCGAGCGACGCCGACACCAGCAGCCGGGTGTCGCGCAACATCAGCGTGGCGATTCCGCTGCTGTCCAGCGCCATGGACACCGTCACCGAGGCGCGGATGGCCATCGCGATGGCACGGCAGGGTGGCATGGGAGTGCTGCACCGCAACCTCTCGATCGACGACCAGGCCCAGCAGGTCGACATCGTGAAGCGCTCCGAGGCGGGCATGGTCGCCCACCCGGTGACGATCGGCCCGCACGCCACCATCGGTGAGGCCGACGCGGTGTGCGCCCGCTACCGCATCTCCGGGGTGCCGGTGGTCGACGACCAGCGGGTGCTGCTCGGCATCGTCACCAACCGCGACATGCGCTTCGAGGGCGACCGGTCTCGGCTGGTCTCCGACGTGATGACGCCGATGCCCCTGGTGACCGCGCGGGAGGGCATCGCTCCCGACGAGGCGATGGGCCTGCTGCAGCGGCACAAGATCGAGAAGCTGCCCCTGGTCGACGACTCCGGACGGCTCATCGGGCTGATCACGCTGAAGGACTTCGTCAAGCGCGAGGCGTTCCCGCACGCCACCAAGGACTCCTCCGGCCGGCTGGTCGTCGGTGCGGCCGTCGGCTTCTTCGACGACGCGTGGAAGCGCGCGATGACGCTGGTCGAGGCCGGCGTCGATGCCGTGGTCGTCGACACCGCGCACGGCCACACCGGGGGCGTGGTCGAGATGGTCCGCCGGCTCAAGGCCGAGTCCGCCGCCGCGCACGTGGACGTGATCGGCGGCAACGTCGCCACCCGCGAAGGCGCCCAGGCCCTGGTCGACGCCGGCGCCGACGGCGTCAAGGTCGGCGTCGGGCCCGGGTCGATCTGCACCACCCGTGTGGTCGCGGGCATCGGCGTCCCGCAGGTGACCGCGATCTACGACGCGGCACTGGCCTGCCGCGAGGCCGGCGTACCCGTGATCGGCGACGGCGGCCTGCAGTACTCCGGCGACATCGCGAAGGCGATCGCCGCGGGTGCCGACGTGGTGATGCTCGGCTCGCTGCTGGCCGGCTGCGAGGAGAGCCCCGGCGAGCTGGTGTTCATCAACGGCAAGCAGTTCAAGAGCTACCGGGGCATGGGGTCGCTGGGCGCGATGCAGACTCGCGGCAAGGGTCGGTCGTACAGCAAGGACCGCTACTTCCAGGGCGACGTGGCCCAGGACGAGCGCCTGATCCCGGAGGGCATCGAGGGCCAGGTCGCCTACCGCGGGCCGCTCGCCGCGGTCGCGCACCAGCTCGTCGGCGGGCTGCGGCAGTCGATGTTCTACTGCGGCACCCGCACCATCGCCGACCTCAAGGCCAACGGCCGGTTCGTGCGCATCACCTCGGCGGGGCTCAAGGAGAGCCACCCGCACGACATCCAGATGACCGTAGAGGCACCCAACTACGCGTCGCGCTGAGCGGCGGCCGCGGCGCCGGCGTGGGGCCGCACTCGCACCAACGAGCAGCGAAGGACCTTATGGAGATCGAGATCGGGCGCGCCAAGAGGGGGCGCATCGGCTACTGGTTCGACGACATCGCGGTGGTGCCGAGCCGTCGTACGCGTGACCCCGAGGAGGTGTCGGTCGCCTGGCAGATCGACGCCTACCGGTTCGAGATGCCGCTGCTGGCCGCCCCGATGGACAGCGTGATGTCCCCGGCGACCGCGATCGAGTTCGGCCGCCACGGCGGGCTGGGCGTGCTCGACCTCGAGGGCCTGTGGACCAGGTACGACGACCCGCAGCCGTTCCTCGACGAGGTGGCGGCGCTGTCCGCGCGTGAGGCGACGGGCCGGCTGCAGCAGATGTACGCCGAGCCGGTCAAGCCCGAGCTGATCACCCAGCGGCTGCAGGAGATGCGCGACGCCGGCGTGACCGTCGCGGGCGCGCTGTCGCCGCAGCGCACCAAGCAGTTCGCCAAGACCGTGGTCGACTCCGGCGTCGACCTGTTCGTCATCCGCGGCACCACGGTCTCCGCCGAGCACGTGTCCGGCCAGGTGGAGCCGCTGAACCTCAAGGAGTTCATCTACGAGCTCGACGTGCCGGTGATCGTGGGTGGCTGCGCGACCTACCAGGCCGCGCTGCACCTGATGCGCACCGGCGCGGCGGGCGTGCTGGTCGGCTTCGGCGGCGGCGCGGCGCACACGACCCGCACCGTGCTGGGCGTCTCGGTGCCGATGGCCTCGGCGGTTGCCGACGTGGCCGCGGCCAGGCGTGACTACCTCGACGAGTCCGGTGGGCGGTACGTGCACGTGATCGCCGACGGGTCGGTCGGGCGGTCCGGCGACGTCGCGAAGGCCATCGCCTGCGGCGCCGACGCGGTGATGGTGGGCTCGCCGCTGGCCCGCGCCGCGGAGGCGCCCGGCCGCGGGTTCCACTGGGGCGCGGAGGCCTGGCACCCCGACCTGCCCCGCGGCGAGCGGGTCGAGTTCGGCACAATCGGCACGCTGGCCGAGATCCTGTTCGGGCCCTCGCGGGTGCCCGACGGCACCATGAACCTCGTCGGCGCCCTGCGCCGCGCGATGGCGACCACCGGCTACACCGAGCTCAAGGAGTTCCAGCGGGTCGAGGTCGTCATCCAGCAGACCCCCCGCTGACGAATGTGACGCGGGCCACAGCTATGTGACACCAGCAGTGTCTCATTTCCTGTGTCACCCTCTGGTCAGTAGTCGGACGCTTCCGTACGCTCGGGGCCATGACTGCTGAGCCCGGCCCCTCCGGAAGGCCTCTGACCGGTCCCGCCGACCCCGAGCACGACCCCTCGGCGACGTACGCCCTCGACCCGGCGCTGGCCCGCCGGCTCACCGCCCGGGTCCTGTCCACCTCGGGGGAGAGTGCGACGACGACGGCGCCGTTCACCGGCCAGCCGGTCGCCGCCATCCCGCGCTCCAGCGTCGACGACGTACAGACCGCGTTCGAGCGCGCACGCACGGCCCAGCGGCAGTGGGCGCAGGTGCCGCTGGAGCAGCGCGCCGAGGCGCTGCTGCGGCTGCACGACATCGTGCTCGACCGGCAGCAGCAGATCATGGACCTGGTGCAGTGGGAGTCGGGCAAGGTGCGCAAGCACGCGTTCGAGGAGATCGCGCACGTCGCGATGACGGCCCGCTACTACGCGCGCACGGCCAAGCGGCACCTGGGCACCAGCCGCCGCGTCGGCGTCTACCCCGTGCTCACCCGGGTCGACGTCAACCGGGTCCCCAAGGGCGTCGTCGGCATCATCTCGCCCTGGAACTACCCGTTCACGATGGCGCTGTCCGACGGGCTCCCGGCGGTGCTGGCGGGCAACGCGGTGGTGCACAAGCCCGACTCGCAGACGCCGCTGAGCGCCCTGCTCGGCGTCGAGCTGCTGGAGGAGGCCGGCATCCCCGCCGACGTGTGGCAGGCGGTGTACGGCCCGGGCTCGGTGGTCGGCAGCGCGATCATCGACCGCGCCGACTACGTCTGCTTCACCGGTTCGACCGCCACCGGCCGGCACGTCGCGCAGCAGGCGGCGCAGCGGCTGATCGGCTGCTCGCTCGAGCTCGGCGGCAAGAACCCGCTGCTGGTGCTGCGCGACGCCGACCTCGACCGGGCCGCGGAGGGCGCCGTGCGCGGCTGTTTCTCCTCGGCCGGCCAGCTGTGCGTGTCGCTGGAGCGGATGTACGTCGCCGACGAGGTCTACGACCGCTTTGTCGACAAGTTCCTGCAGCGGGTCGAGGCCATGAGGCTGTCGGCGTCGCTGGACTTCACCGGCGACATGGGGTCGCTGATCTCGCCGGCGCAGCTCGAGACGGTCACCACGCACGTCGAGGACGCCCGTGCCAAGGGCGCCCGGGTGCTGGCCGGCGGCCGGCCCCGGCCCGACGTCGGCCCGCTGTTCTACGAGCCGACCGTGCTCGAGGGGGTGCAGCCGTCGATGACCTGCTTCGGCGACGAGACCTTCGGACCGGTGGTGTCGCTGTACCGGTTCGCCGACGAGGCCGAGGCGGTCGCGAAGGCCAACGAGGGCAGCTACGGGCTCAACGCCAGCATCTACACCCGCGACGGCGCGCGCGGTCGCGCGATCGCGGCGCAGCTGCGGTGCGGCACGGTCAACGTCAACGAGCCGTTCGGGGCCTCGTTCGCCAGCGTCGACAGCCCGATGGGAGGCATGCGCGACTCCGGGCTCGGCCGCCGGCAGGGGGCCGAGGGCGTGCACCGCTACACCGAGCCGCAGACCGTCGCCACCCAGCGCGGGCTGCCGATCGCGCCGGTGGGCGGCATGAGCGACCGGATGTTCGCGCGCATGCTGACCGGCACCCTGCGGGTGCTGAAGAGGACGGGCCGCCCATGACGGCCTCAGCGCCCGCGTCGGGGCATGACTACGACGTGCTGGTGATCGGGTCGGGCTTCGGCGGCAGCGTCACCGCGCTCCGGCTCACCGAGAAGGGCTACCGCGTCGGCGTGCTCGAGGCCGGCGCCCGGTTCGAGGACGACGACCTGCCGGCGACGTCGTGGGACTCCAAGAGGTTCCTGTTCGCGCCCGCTCTGGGGCTGTACGGCATCCAGCGGATCAACGTGCTCAAGGACTGCCTGATCCTGTCCGGCGCCGGTGTCGGCGGCGGCTCGCTGAACTACGCCAACACGCTGTACGAGCCGCTGGACGCGTTCTACCGCGACCCGTCGTGGAGCCACATCACCGACTGGAAGGCCGAGCTCGCGCCCTACTACGACCAGGCCAAGCGGATGCTGGGCGTGGTCGAGAACCCGCTGCGCACCCCCGCCGACAAGGTGATGAAGCAGGTCGCCGACGAGATGGGTGTGTCCGAGACGTTCCACCCGACACCGGTCGGCGTGTTCTTCGGCGGCCACCCCGGCGAGCGGGTCGAGGACCCGTACTTCGGCGGCGCCGGACCGGCGCGCAACGCCTGCCGTGCGTGCGGGGAGTGCATGACCGGCTGCCGGCACAACGCCAAGAACACGCTGGTCAAGAACTACCTCTACCTCGCCGAGCAGGGTGGGACGCAGGTGCACCCGCTGACGACCGTGACCACCGTGCGCCCGCTGCCCGGTGGGGGATACGCGGTCGACACCCGCCCGACCATGCGACTCAAGCGCGGTCGGCGCGGGCGTCGCACGTTCACCGCCGAGCAGGTCGTGTTCTCCGCGAGTGCGCTGGGCACCCAGAAGCTGCTGCACCGGATGCGCGACCGCGGGGTGCTGCCCCGGATCTCGTCGCGGCTCGGCTACCTGACGCGTACCAACTCCGAGTCGATCCTGGGCGCGATCGCGCCCGACACCTCGGTCGACTACAGCGAGGGGATCGCGATCACCTCGTCGTTCCACCCCGACGACCACACCCACATCGAGCCGGTCCGCTACGGCAAGGGCAGCAACGCGATGTCGTTCCTGCAGACCGTGCTCACCGACGACGACGGCAGCGTGCCGCGCTGGCGCACCTGGCTGCGCGAGATGGTCAGGCAGCGCGGCAACGTCCGGGCGCTGTACGACGTGAAGCACTGGTCCGAGCGCACCGTGGTCGCGCTGGTGATGCAGACGCTGGACAACTCGATCACCACCTTCACCCGGCGTAACCGGCTGACCGGCCGGCGCCGGCTGACGTCGCGGCAGGGGCACGGCGCGCCCAACCCCACCTGGATCCCGGTCGGCAACGAGGCCGTGCGCCGGATGGCGCGGATCATGGGCGGCACCGCCGGCGGCTCGGTCGGCGAGCCGTTCAACCGGCCGCTGACCGCGCACTTCATCGGCGGCGCCACGATCGGCGACTCCCGCAACAGCGGGGTGATCGACCCCTGGCACCGGGTCTACGGCCACGACGGCCTGCACGTGGTCGACGGGTCGGCGATCTCGGCCAACCTGGGCGTGAACCCGTCGCTGACGATCACCGCGCAGGCCGAGCGGGCGATGGCGTACTGGCCCAACAAGGGCGAGGCCGACCCGCGGCCCAGCCTGGGCTCGGCGTACGTCGAGCTGGCGCCGGTGGCGCCGCGCAGCCCCGCGGTGCCCGAGGAGGCGCCCGGCGCCCTGCGGCTGCCCATCGTCTCCGTGGGCTGAGCGGCGGGCTGACTGGTCGGGCTGAGCGCGCCCGGCGAGACCGCCCGGAGGTTTCCACAGGTGGACCGTCTCGGCGCGCAGGCGACCACAGCCACGTGGTGGCTGTGGGCCCGCCGGCGCCTCCCCCGAGTGAGGCACCGACCGAGAAGGAGTGTGACCCAGGGCCCGACCGGGAGGGAGATGGCCGGGCCCTGGGTCCCCCGAGACACATCGGTCTCGTGGTGGGGGTCCGACCGGGGAGGGAGCAGGTGGTCGGACCCACCTCGCTCAACGACCTCCCACGGAGGGGGTTACGGGGTCATCCCGAACAATTTGCCCGCGGATCGGGCGGTCCCGGTACGTCGATAAACTCGGCCGCGTCCCCCGGCGGAACAACGCCCGACCCGGCGCAGCAGCGGAAGGCCAACGGTGACCGCGGAATCTCACGATCTGGTCCTCGTCGTCGACTTCGGCGCGCAGTACGCCCAGCTGATCGCCCGCCGGGTGCGGGAGGCGAAGGTCTACTCCGAGATCGTGCCGCACACCACACCGGTCGAGGAGATGCTCGCGCGCCGGCCGAAGGCGATCATCCTGTCCGGTGGCCCGCAGTCGGTCTACGCGCCCGAGGCGCCGAGTCTCGGCCCCGCTGTGTTCGAGGCCGGGGTGCCGGTGCTCGGGATCTGCTACGGCTTCCAGGCGATGGCGCGGGCGCTCGGCGGCGACGTCCGCCGTACCGGCCTGTCGGAGTTCGGGCGCACCGAGGTGACGGTCTCCCGGCCCGGCACGCTCCTGGCGGGCGTGCCCCGCGCGCACCGGGTGTGGATGAGCCACACCGATTCGGTCGTGGCGGCGCCCGAGGGCTTCGACACGCTGGCGGCCAGCGCGGGCGCGTCGGTGGCCGCGTTCGAGGACACCGGGCGGCGGCTGGCCGGCGTGCAGTGGCACCCCGAGGTTCTGCACACCGAGCACGGCCAGGAGGTGCTGTCGCACTTCCTGCTGGAGATCGCCGGCTGCCGGCCGACCTGGACCATGGTCAACATCGTCGACGAGTCGGTCGAGGCGATCCGCCGCGTCGTGGGCGACAAGCGGGTGCTGTGCGGGCTGTCCGGCGGTGTCGACTCCGCGGTGGCGGCGGCGCTGGTGCAGCGGGCGGTCGGTGACCAGCTGACCTGCGTGTTCGTCGACCACGGGCTGCTGCGGCAGGGCGAGGCCGAGCAGGTCGAGGCCGACTACGTGGCCGCGACGGGCGTCTCGCTGAAGGTGGTGGAGGCCTCGGAGCGTTTCCTCGACGCCCTCGCCGACGTGCGCGACCCGGAGGAGAAGCGCAAGATCATCGGCCGCGAGTTCATCCGGGTGTTCGAGGCCGCCGAGCGCGAGGTGGTCGCCGACGCCGGTGCCCAGGGCGAGCAGGTGGAGTTCCTGGTGCAGGGCACGCTGTACCCCGACGTGGTGGAGTCCGGCGGGGGAGAGGGCGCGGCCAACATCAAGTCGCACCACAACGTCGGCGGGCTGCCCGACGACCTGCAGTTCACGCTGGTCGAGCCGCTGCGGACGCTGTTCAAGGACGAGGTGCGGCTCGTCGGCGAGCAGCTCGGCCTGCCGCCGGAGATGGTGTGGCGGCACCCGTTCCCCGGCCCGGGCCTGGCGATCCGCATCGTCGGCGACGTCACCCGCGAACGGCTGGAGGTGCTGCGCGCCGCCGACGCCATCGCGCGCGAGGAGGTGACCCGTGCCGGTCTCGACCGCGACATCTGGCAGTTCCCGGTGGTGCTGCTGGCCGACGTGCGGTCGGTCGGGGTGCAGGGCGACGGCCGGACGTACGGCCACCCGATCGTGCTGCGGCCGGTGACCTCCGAGGACGCCATGACCGCCGACTGGGCGCGTCTTCCCGTCGAGGTGCTCGAGCGCATCTCGACCCGCATCACCAACGAGGTCCGCGAGATCAACCGGGTCGTCGTCGACGTGACGAGCAAGCCGCCCGGCACCATCGAGTGGGAGTAGCCGGGGTCGCGCGCCGCCGCAGTCGCGTGTCGGTTCTGGGTTCATGCCACGCGTCGCGGATGACACACGACTTCGGGGGCGCCGGCGTGGTCGCTCCGCCGCATCGGTCGCGTGTCACTTCTGGACACACGGCTCCCGGACGCGATGACACGCGACTGCGCGGGCGGCGACGGGCCGACGTCAGGGGCCGGCGTGGCGCTCGACGTAGGCGCCGACCAGGCGGGTGATCCGGTCGGCGGTGGTCTCGACCGGCGCGCTCGGCCGGAGCAGGTGGCTGACCGAGAGCCGCACGATCGTGTCGGCCAGCGTGTCCAGGTGCTCGGGCGCCAGCTCTGGGTCGCGGGTGCGCAGGTGCTCGCGCACCAGCGCGATCGTGGCGTCGAGCAGCGGGCCCGAGCCGGTCGTGATGTAGGGCAGCAGGCTCTGCTCGCCGCTCTGTGAACCCGCCAGCACGGTGCGCAGCAGCGGGTTGGCGGCGCCGTGCCGGAGCGTGAACGTGATCGCGGCGCGCACGGAGTCCGCGATGTCCTCGTGCTCGTCGGCGTGCTCGATCACGCCGGCGTGGAACCGCTCCGCCTCACGTACGACGAGCGCCTCGCCGACCTCGTCCTTGGAGCCGAACTCCTTGTACAGCGTCTGCCGGCTCACCCCCACCCGAGTCGCCAGCGTGGTCATCCGGACGTGCTCCCACCCGTCCTCGACAGTGACCGCGTACGCCTCGTCGAGGACCTCGTCGCGCAGTCGCGCCCGGAACCGCTGCCGGAACGACGAACCGGGCGGCGCGCTCGTGACGCCCCGGCTGGCCTGCTCACTGTCCATGCCGTTTACAGTAGCAGCAAAAGTGTCAATGACACGTACGTCATAGACGCCAATGTGGAAATCACGGCCACCAGCATGGTGTCATGTCCACTCCGGAACGAGGAGGCGCAGCCATGGTCCGATGGGTCGACGCGATGCGTCGGACCTCGGTGGAGCGCCCGCGTCGCGTCCTGCTGGTCTGGGCGCTGCTGATCGCCGGCCTCGGCGTCCTCGGCCTGCAGGTGCAGGACCAGCTGAGCAGCTCGGTGCTGGAGGAGGTGCCCGGTACCCAGTCCTACGTCGCCGACCGGATGGACAGCCGCTACTTCGGCAACAGCGTCACCGTCCCGATCCTGCTCACCGGGCCCGAGCACGCGCTCGACGCACAGGGCCCCCGGCTGGTCAGGCAGCTCCGCGCCACCGGCCGGATGCGCACCCTCTCGCCCTGGGACACCTCCTCCGGCGCTCAGCGGCTGGCGCCGAAGCCCGGCGTCGCGATGATCTCCACCTCGGTCCAGGTGGCGCCCGGCACCGACCCGCAGGCGGTGCTGCCGCAGCTGCGCCGCACCGTCGACGGCGCGCTCTCGCCACCGGTCGAGGCGCACATCAGCGGCGTGCCGGCGATCGCACAGGCCCTGCAGACCGCCAGCATGGACGCCGCCCACGACGCCGAGAAGTGGGCCGTCCCCGCGCTGGTCATCGTGCTGCTGCTGGTGTTCCGCTCGCTGGTGGCGGCCGCGATCCCGCTCGTCGTCGGCGTCGCGACCGTCAGCGGCGGCTACGGCGCGCTCGTGCTGCTGTCGAGCCTGTTCGACATCAACATCTTCGCCAGCAACCTGGTCGCGATGATGGGCCTGGCGCTCGGCGTCGACTACAGCCTGCTGATCGTGTCCCGCTTCCGCGAGGAGCTGCGCGACGGCGCTGTCCCCGCTGCCGCGGCGGCCTCCGCGTCGGCGCGTACGGCCGGCCGCACGGTCGCGGTCGCCGGCGTCGCCCTGGTCAGCGCGATGGCGGTGGCCATGCTCATCACCCCCTCCAAGCTGCTGCTGTCGTCGGTGATCGGGGTGATGGTGGCCGGCGTGCTGGCGGCCGGCTCCGCCCTGCTCGTGCTCCCCGCGCTGCTGACGGTGCTCGGGGCCCACGTCGACCGCTGGTCCTGGGGCTCGCGCCGCCGGCGCCCCGCGGCCGCGACGCTGGCACGCCGGGCGCTGCGACGCCCCCTGTTCGCCGCCGCCGGCGCGCTCGCCGTGCTGCTCGGGCTGGTCGTGCCCGCGCTCGGTCTGAGCACCGGGCCGATGGACG
>CBFGZI010000048.1:0-25990 GCA_965653225.1 uncultured Propionibacteriales bacterium
ACCGCGCCGATCAAGATCGGGAGGTACCGGTCCCCCGCCACCTCGCGCAGCAGCAAGATGGGCTGGTTGGAGGGCATCTCCACACGGACACCGATCACGTCTACTTCGCGCACAAAACCAGCCTACTCCCGGAACGAAAGCCCGGCTGTCGCCCCGATCGGGGTCGTCCGGTCAGCCGCCCAGACCGCTCTTGACAAGCGTGGCGTGCAGCCGCACCGACAGGGCGGCGATCTCGCGCGCGGCGTCCTCGGCCCGCGCCTTCGCGCCCGCGTCGCGGCCCCGCCTCAACGGGGAGACGACCTGCTCGACCAGGCCGACCTCGCGGTCCGCCGCAGTCTTGAACGCACGCAGGTGCCGCGGCTCCAGGCCGAACGCCGCGAGCTCGCCGGCGGTCTTGGCGACCACCAGGCAGTCCCCGTCGTACGGCGCCGAGCCGGACCGGGTCCGGATCAGGCCGAACGTCTCGAGCTGCTCGAGCAGCGCCTCGTCGATGCCGGCCGCCGACAACAGCTCACGGCGCGACAGCCGCAGGTCCGACCCGTCCGGGCCGAATGACTCGGCGGAAGGGAAGCCGTCCCCGGCCAGCACCACCCGCGGCACCACGGGCCCGGAGTTGTTGGGCGACGGCGGCTCCAGGCCGCGGTCGATCGCGTCGAGGTGCTCCTTGATCACCTTCAGCGGCAGGTAGTGCTCGCGTTGGCTGGTGAGCACGTAGCGCAGCCGCTCGACGTCGTGGTGGGAGAACTTCCGGTAGCCGGACGGCGTCCGTTCCGGCTCGATCAACCCCTCCGACTCGAGGAAACGGATCTTCGAGATGCTCACCTCGGGGAAGTCGCTCCGGAGCAGCTCGAGCACCTCCCCGATGCTCATCCGTCCCCGTGCGGATGCAGCAGACCTCACTGCGGGCTGCCCACACCCGCGTGACTGGCGAAGTAGACCAGGCGGAACTTACCGATCTGCACCTCGTCGCCGCCCTGCAGCGACACCTCGTCGATCCGGTCCCTGTTCACGTAGGTGCCGTTCAGGCTGCCCACGTCGGCAACGGTGTAGCCGTCGGAGGCTCTGCGGAACTCAGCGTGCCGCCGCGACACCGTCACGTCGTCAAGGAAGATCTCGCTTTCGGGGTGCCGGCCGGCCGACACCACGTCGGTGTCCAGCAGGAACCGGCTGCCGGCGCTCGGGCCGCGCTGCACGACCAGCAGCGCACTGCCCGCCGGCAGCGCATCGACCGCGGCGGCGTCGGCCTCGTTGAGGTCCTCCCCGACTGCCGCTGCCGCCTCCTTGCCGGGTGCTCCGAAGGTGATCGTCGCCGTGCTCTCGGCCGGCGACTCAGTGGGGCTGTCCTGCTGAGTGGCCGGCGCCTGGGCCGGGGTCAGCCGGTGCCCGCACTGCGAGCAGAAGCGCGCGTCGTCCGGATTCTGGTGCCCGCACTCAGTGCAGAACGGCATTGGTCGACCTCCCGGGATGAACGGATCAACCCTCAAGCAGCAGTCGAGGTTGATGGTTCCGTCGAACTTATCAGCCAACCGACCCCGATCAAGACCGAACGGCAGGACTGGCAGTGTGCTTTCGAAGATGCGGGGAGTCCCGGTGGACGAGCTTGTCGGAGCACTCCAGTTCCGCGGTGGATGTCGCTGCGCGGGACGTCATACGCTTCGGCCGTTATAGGTGCGGGTTTGTATGACGTTGGGCTTGGCGTCATGCGTTGCGGCTGCTACACCTGCCGACTCGTATGACGTTGGCGGGGTGACCGAGACAAGCTCGACCACGGGTCGGCGGGTCAGGAGTCGAGGCTGCCCTGGTATGCCGCGGCGTCCATGAGCCCGCCCAGGTCGCCGGGGTTCGCAGGCACGATCTCGAAGAGCCAGCCCTCGCCGTACGGGTCGCTGTTCACCAGCTCCGGTGAGGCCTCCAGCGCATCGTTGCGGGCCACCACCTTGCCGGCCATCGGCGCGTACACGTCGCTGACCGACTTGGTGGACTCCAGCTCACCGACCGCTGCCCCGGACTCGATCTCCGCGCCGACCTCGGGCAGCGAGACGTACACGATGTCACCGAGCGCGTCCTGCGCGTAGTCGGTGATGCCGATCCGGACCGAGTCATCGGCGGTCCCGGGGTCGCGCAGCCACTCGTGCTCGCTGGTGTACTTCAGGTCTTCGGGGTACACGGCACTCCTTCTCTCGATGAGGCTTGTCGAGGTCGGTCGAGACCAAGCCGGACGGCTGCAGGCTACTGGTTCGGGCTGGGGGTCGCGTACTGCGGCGTCCCGGCGTCGTGGGTGCTCGCGATCTCGACGCTGTCCAGCTGTTCCACGCTCACCCGGCCGTCGACGTGCCTAACGCTGTAGGTGAAGCCGCCGGTGAACGCCAGCGCGGTGCTGAGCGTGTGCGGGTCGCCGATCGCCTCGATCGTGTACGGCGGGGCCAGCTGCTGCCCGTCGATGACCACGCCGCCGTTCGGGCTGTCCTGCACCGAGGACTGGGCCACCACCCGCACGTGGTTGATCTCGATCGCCTCCGCGCCGGCGTCCCGGAGTTCTTCGATGCCGTTGAGCAGCTGGTCGGTGCCCACACTCCCGGACGGGTCCCGGACGTCCACTCGGACGCCGGGGCCGACCGCCGGCAGGGTGCCGGCCAGGATGCCCAGGGTGTTCGCCTGGTCGCGGGCGCGCTGCAGCGCGGTGCGCCGGCTGTCGGTGTCGGTGCGCAGCGAGTTCCGGGTCTGCTCGAGCCGGGCGATCTCGCTGTCCGCGCGCTGGGAGGCCAAGGACAGCTGGTTGATCAGCTGGATCAGGTCCTGCTGCCGGGCCCCGACGTACCGGTCGTCACGGTCGTTGGCGTGCACCTGCACGACAGCCGCGAAGCCGAGCACGGCGAGCAGCACAGCAGCCACCAGCTGCCCCCGGGACACCGGTGTCCGCACTGCCGCGAGCAGCCGCGCCCGGCCGCTGACCGGGGCGTCGGTCGGCTGCTCGTCGGTCTCGGGCCGGTGCTCGTCGTCGCTCATGGGGACTGCTCAGGCATGGAAGATGTGGCGTCGGATGGCCGCCACGTTGGAGAAGATGCGGATCCCGAGGACCACGATCACGCCGGTCGACAGCTGCCCGCCCACGCCGAGCTTGTCGCCAAGGTAGACGATCAGCGCGGCGATCAGCACGTTGCTGATGAACGAGACCACGAACACCTTGTCGTCGAAGATGCCGTCCAGGAACGCGCGCAGCGCACCGAACACCGCGTCGAGGGCGGCGACCACCGCGATCGGCAGGTAGGGCTCGAGACCGGCCGGGACCGCGGGCTTGAAGAGGAGCCCGAGCAGCACGCCGATCAGCAGACCAAGGGCAGCGATCATCGGGACCCCCGCGTGAGGTGCGCGTAGCGGAGGTGCAGTCTGCTGACCGCAGGCAAGGTCATGGCCCCCTCGGAGTTGATCTTGAATCGCAAACCGAACAGTTGCTGTAGATCCAACCATGTCTGCCCGTCCTCGGTGTCGATGAACCTGGTCGCGAGCTGGTTGGGGTTGCCGATCGCACTGACCACGTAGGGCCGGTGCAGGGAGGTGAAGTTGACGGTGATCGCACCACCGGCCTCCCGGATCGCGCTGAGGCTGGTGAGCCGCTCCCCGTTGATGGAGATCGCCTCCGCGCCGGACTCCCAGAGTCCGTTGACCAGCTTCTGCAGGTCCACGTCCTGCACCTCCTGCTTGACCGAGGTGGCGCCCGGAGCATCGTTGACGACCGCGCGCACCCCCGGCCCGTGCACCGGGGAGGCTCCGGACCAGGAACCCAGCCGGTCCAGCTTGCCCTGCAGCGTCCGGCCCGCCGTGGAGGCGTGCAGGTACTGCTGCTGCTCGGTGGTCACCTGGTGGCTCAACCTGGCGATCTGTGCCCTCCGGGCGACCAGCCCGGCCTTGTGCTCATTGACCTGCTTGACCAACGAATTGTGGCTGCTCGCCGACACAGGCGCCTCCCGGGCGGTCTGGATCGCCGCGATCGCGACCAGCGCCCCGAAGACGCCGAGGACCAGCATGCCCAGCAGCCGCGGCCGCTTCTTGGTGGGCCCACCGCCGGCCTTGGCGACCTCGGCGTAGTCCTCGTCCAGCGAGGTGGCGGTGATGTAGTTGAGCAGCCCCATCACGGCCTGCGGCGGCGGAACGGTCGCAGGCCGTGCCGACGGCGCGTTCGGCGTACGTCCGGGCTCGTCCTCAGCCGCCATCGAGCGCTGGCGCCCTTCGGTCGGGGTCGGTGAGCAGCTTGCGCACCTGCCATGCGTACAGCAGGCCGGCCCACCAGTAGAGGCAGGTACCCCAGATCGCGAACGCCCAGCCGAACACCTTGGCCAGCATCGCCACCACGCTGTCGCCGTCTCCGAGCAGCAGCAGCGGGAACGCGTAGAGCAGGTTGAAGGTGGCGGCCTTGCCGAGGAAGTGCACCGGCAGCGCACTGAAGCCGCGGGTTCGCAGGAACGGCACGAGGCCCCAGAGGAACACGTCACGGGCGGGCAGCAGCAGCGCGAGCCACCACGGGATGGTGCCGCGCACCGCCAGGCCGATCACCGTCGAGAGGATGTAGAGCCGGTCCGCGACCGGGTCGAGGATCTCGCCGAGCCGGGAGGTCTGGTCGAGCCGGCGCGCCAGGTAGCCGTCCAGGTAGTCACTGACGCCGGAGAGGACCAGGACCCCGAGCGCCCAGCCGTCGGCCTCCGGCCCGAGGATCAGCCAGAGGAAGAGGGGTACGCCGGCGAGCCGGATGATGCTGATGAGGTTGGGGATCGTCAGGACTCGACGGCCGCGGTCCGCGCCACTGTCGCGCTCGCTCACCACTACCCCTTGCCGCTGTCGACCACCCAGTCCGTGAGTACCCTAACCCGTCGGACCGGTCCGGCTCGGGCCAGCGGCGAGTTCGGGTCAGCGGGCCAGGGTGCGGCCACAGCGCGGGCAGTGACCCCGCTTGCAGACGTCGAGCTGCTGCCCGCACAGACAGCTGCGAGTCCGCGTCATCCGCACCGGTGCGACGACCGGGCGCTTCTCAAAGCCGGCCTTGTTGTTCTTGGGTGCCACGAGTCTCATCTCCCCTACTCCCGTGACCTCCAGCGAAACAGACAATCGGGACAGCAATGAGACGAAACGCCGCATATAGCCCGATCGGTAGGGCAGGTTGACCCGTTTGGGGCGGGCCAGGGATGAGCCGTTCTGAGGGCGTTTCGCGCTGGACGTACGGCGGACTCCCTGACCCGCCTCCCCCTGACAGCCTCCACCGCCGAGCCGTGCCTTAATTACCGCCGAGCCGCGTGGTTTTCACCGCCGAGCCGCGAAGTTTCCGCAGTTCCGCTCGGGCTGAGCTCGAGAGCGGCAGCAGGCCCATAATCGCGCCCAGGCGGAAATATGGCCCCTCCGACCGCCGAATCAGGGGCCATAGTCGTGCCCATGTACGAAAATGGCCCCACTGTCCGGCACCCGAAGGCGTGGGCCGGCCACCCACCTCACTTCCCATAGCTGCGCTTGGCGCCAACCGGAGTGGGGCTGGGAGTGCTCGCGACAAGGTCGACCGCCGGACGGGTCCGCGACTTCACCAAGACGGCTAGTCGGTCGACTCGGCCCCGAGGTAGGACACCGGGAGCGTCGTCTCGACGATGCCGTCGCCACCCTTCTCCACCCAGAACGCCCGTGCGCCCGGTTGCGAGGCGATCACCTGCGAGAGCTGTTCGTCCCGGAAGTACAGCGCGCAGCTGTCCTCGACGGCATAGCCGGCCGGGAAGCCGCCGGCCACGAGGCGCTCGTACGTCGGGCGCCGCTCAGCCTCACCGTCGTAGTGCGGGCAGGCGCTGCCGGCGAGCAGTCCGAGTCCGTCCTCGAGCCCGCGCAGGTCGTCGACGCTCCAGGAGTCGGTCACCGAAGCCTCGAACCAGCAGTTCATCCCGGCGCTGAGGCCGCAGAGCACCACGCCGGACTCATAGGCGTCCCGGAGCACGGCGTCGAGTCCGTGCGCCCGCCACACGGCGAGCAGGTTCAGGGTGCTGCCGCCGCCGACGTAGACCACGTCCTGGGAGAGGACGAACGCCCTCAGGTCGGCGTGCTCACGGCGGAACAGCGAGAGGACCGAGGCGTCGGCGCGTTCGGTCGGGAACGCGTTCAGGAAGCGGGTGATGTAGGCGTCCGCGTCCCCGCTCGCGGTGGGCAGGAAGCAGACCCGCGGCTTGCTGCCACCGTCGACGAGGGACAGCACGAAGTCGTCGAGCAGCGTGTTGTCCGCGTCCGACGAGAACCCGCCGCCACCCATGGCGACGATCTTTCGTGACCTCATGCGTCCCCCTCGCAAACTGGCAAATGGACGGCGATGACTATAAGCGATCGCCCGTGGCATCCCTACCGGCTGCAACCGGCCGAGAAATGTGTCGTGCTCCGATGGTCCGCAGGCAGCCTCGAGCCCGCGCACGGACCGGGGCAGACGTTACCCAGCAGGCCGCCCCGCCGTTGCCGAAACACGCATTACCGACAAAACGGTAAACATCGACGGATCTCCTATCAACCGGGAGAATGACTGCTATGGGGTCCGGAACGACGGCAACCGTCTTCGGCGTGGTGATCGCCGCAGTTGCGGTGGGGTTTACGGCTCCCGAGACCTCGACGGGAGGCGCGGTCCGGCTTCGCACGACAGCCACCACCCCGTGCCCGGTGTTCCCGTCCGACAACTACTGGCATGCCGACGTCAGCCGCCTGCCGGTGAACCGGAACAGCAACGCCTGGCTGTCGCACATGTCCACCCACGGCCGCTACCTGCACCCGGACTTCGGACCCGCGGGCGGCGCCGGGCCCGGCTATGGGATCCCGGTGACCGTGGTGCGGGGACCGCACCGCCGGGTCCGGGTCCGGTTCGACTACCCAGCCGAGAGCGACCACCTGCGCTACCCGTTCGGCCGGGACACCCGGATCGAGGGCGGCCGCGGCTCCGCCGGCGACAAGCACGCGATCGTCCTGGACCGGTCGCGCTGCCGGCTGTACGAGACCTGGAACACCCGGGTGCGCAACGGCATCTGGCATGCCGGGTCCGGGGCCAGCTGGTCGCTCAGGAGCAACGCGCTGCGCCCGGACGGCTGGACCTCGGCCGACGCGGCGGGACTGCCGATCCTGCCCGGCCTGCTGCGCTGGTCCGAGGTGCGACGAGGACGCGTCGGCCACGCGATCCGGTTCACCACGGACATCACCAGCAGGCACCACATCTGGCCAGCGCGGCACGACGCCGGGGCAACGTCCAGCTGGGCCTATCCGCCGATGGGCGCACGGTTCCGGCTGAAGCGTTCCTTCCCGACCACCGGCTTCGGGCGGGGCGCACGCGTCGTCCTGAAGGCGATGAAGAAGTACGGGCTGGTGCTCGCCGACAACGGGTCGCCGTGGTACTTCCAGGGCGAGCGCAATGCGCACTGGCCGGACCGACTGATCAGCGACCTCAAGGGCGTGCCCGCCTCGGCTTTCGTGGCGGTGGACACCTCCCGGCTGAAGGTGTCCGACGACAGCGCCCAGGTGAAGTGAGTTTGACCCCCTTCGCCCGAGTTTACGGCTGATGTCCCGGGTCACTCTTGGGTGTGCCCCTCCCCTCTCCCCCGTTACGCATCCGCGAGATAGGCGACCGTGTCCGGCTCAGCCTGGACGGTCTGAGCCAGGCCGACGGGGCAACCCTGCAGGAGGCCGCCGACGCCCTGCAGGCCCGGCTGCTCGTGCTCGCGCTCGCCTACCGGTCGCACGGCTTCACAGCGGACCGAACGGCCACCTTCGGCTGGTCCGGTTTCCTGCACGAGCTCGGTGAGATCGCTGCGACCGGCGGCGACATCCGCGCGCGGGTGTTCGGACCGATCTAGCCCACGCTTTGAAAAAGCGAGGCCTTTTTCCCGATACGGGTGTGCCCTTCCGCGGACCGGGTAGGTGGAAACTGCGAGACATGGAGCCCCAAGGGACTTCTGAAGCACCAGATGCTGCAAGGAGGGTGAGAGCGGGGATACGTTGCCGAGGCGAGATCTCGTAGTGGTCGGTGCCTCCGCCGGTGGGCTGAAGGCTCTGAGTACCTTCGTGTCCGCACTCCCCGTCGACTTCGCTGCGACCGTCCTCGTCGACATGCACATCCCGGCAGGCAACACCAGCGAGCTTCCTCGCATCCTCAGCCGCGCCGGCAGCTTGCCGACCCAGTCCGCGTACGACGGTCAGCCCCTCGAGCGCGGCAGGATCCTGGTCGCTCCGCCGGGCCGGCACCTGCTGGTCGGCAGCTCGACGGCCATCCTGTCCACAGTTGTTGGAGGGACCGGCGTCCGGCCGTCGGTGGACATGCTCTTCCGATCCGCCGCCACGAACCACGGAAGCCGGGTCGTTGCGGTCGTGCTCTCCGGCGCGCTCGCCGACGGAGCCGCCGGCATGAGCGCGGTGACCCGGCGAGGAGGCATCGGGGTGGTCCAGGACCCCGACGAGGCCCCGCTGGACGGGATGCCGCGGTCCGCGCTGACCATCGGCGGAGCTCAGTTCGCGCTGCCCGCCGAGGAGATCCCGAGGCTGGTGCGGGCGCTCGTCGCCGGGGACGCCCGCAGCGTCGCCCTGGCTGCGGCGCACAGCGGCTAGCGACCGAGTTCCAGATTCCCGCCCGCGCCGGTAGCTCTGTCTTTACCATCACGGCGTGGACACGGACAGGACACCTCACAACACTCCTCGCGCCGGGCGTCGCCGGCCGCTGGCCCTGGTGCTGTTCGGCGTCCTGTGCACGCTGGTCGCGGCGACGGCCACGCTGGCGCCACCGGCCGGGGCGAGCCCTGGCGCGGACCGGTTCTGGGCCGGCGAGGTCTACCGCGGCGAGTTCGGCGCGCCGTCGGTGCTGCGGGTCGGCACCACCTACTACGCGTACGCCACCAACGGCGACGGTGACAACCTGCCGCTGATGACCTCCACCGACCTGGTGACCTGGCGGGCCCGGGAGGCGTGGCCGAAGGGCCGGTTCAGCTCGTGGGCTGGCTACAACGACGCGATGCCCTTCCCCGCCCGCTGGGCGGTCGGGGTGCCCGGTGACCGGCCGTCGGTCTGGGCACCCGCGGTCGCGGCCCTCGCGGGCCGGTACGTCGATGCCTACGCGATGCAGATGCGCACCGGGCATCCTCGGCACTGCCTCACCCTGGCCACCTCGGCTCGCCCGACGGGGCCGTTCCGGGACCGGTCGACGCGGCCGTTGTACTGCTCCAGCGACCCGAACGGCAGCATCGACCCGGCCTGGCTGCAGGTGCACGGCCGCGTCTATCTGATCTGGAAGAACGCCGGCGTACCGGGCCGGAAGCCGACCCAGGTGATGGCCCGGCAGATGACCGCGGACGGCCTACACTTCGCGGCGGGCAGCCGCGCGCACGTGCTGCTGGAGACGGCACGTCCGTGGGAGGGGAACGTGATCGAGGCGCCGTCCGCGGTCACCTACGGCGGCCGGATCTACCTGTTCTACTCGGGAAACATCTACACCACGCGGCACTACGCGGTCGGCTACGCGGTGTGCCGTGGCCCGCTCGGCCCCTGTCGACGCGGCTCCGACCGGCCGCTGCTCGCCACCGGCGGCACGATCGCCGGCCCGGGCGCCCAGTCCCCGTTCGTCGACCTGGACGGCCGGCTGCGGCTGGCGTACTCCGCGTGGACCGCCGGGCACGTCGGCTACTCGAACGACGGACGCTGCCGCGACACCGCGGCCGGGTGCAACCAGCGGCGGCTGCACATCGCCACCCTCGGCGTCGGCCGCCAGGGCAGGCTCGCGGTCGCCCGACGCGGCTGACAGCCAGGCCCGTCAACCGACGGCCGGCGCGACTGGGAAGGTTCGGGAAGGTTCGGGGAAGGTGGCCCGGACAGCGTGGCCGCCATGACGAGCACCACGGATGTGGCCCACCGGAGCCGCGAGGTCACCGCCCGGGACATCGAGCTGTTCACCGAGCTCAGCGGCGACCGCAACCCGCTGCACTACGAGGCGGACCTGGCCGCCCGAAGCCGGTTCGCGGGGATCGTGGTGCAGGGCGGCGTCACCACTGCGCTGCTGAACGCGTTGGTCGCCGAGGACCTGCCCGGCCCGGGCAGCGTCTTCCTGAACGTGGACTGGAGCTTCCGCGCCCCGGTCCGCCCCGGCGCCCGGCTGACCGCCGAGGCCCGGGTGACCGAGCGACACCCGAGCAAGCCGGTCACCACGCTGGCCACCACGATCACCAACCAGCACGGCGAGACGGTCCTCGACGGGACTGCCGTCGTGAGGCGCGACCCGGTCGTCGCGGCCGCCCTCGACGCGGGCCCGCAGCCCTCCCCCGATCTCCCGCCGCACCTCGACCAACCAGCGCCGGACCATCCGGCCACCAACAGGAGGAACAAGCCATGACCGTCAACACGGAGAACCCACGCCGGAACGGCGTCGACGTCGCCACCCTGTTCGCCACCCTGGACGCGGTGAAGGGCCAGCCGGAGATCGCGAAGTTCCAGTTCCGGGCAGGCAACACCTGGCTCAGCGGCACGCACAGCCGCACCGAGATCTCCGGCTTCTACGGCGCCGGACAGGAGATGCAGCACAAGAACGTCACCGTCGTGGAGTCCGACCACCCGGAGGTGCTCGTCGGCACCGACAACGCCCCCGCGGCCGTGGAGTACCTGACGCACGCGATCGCCGCCTGCCTCACGTCCGGGATCGGCAACATCGCCGCCGCCCGCGGGGTGGAGCTGACCAAGGTGACCTCCAAGGTGGAGGGCGACATCGACCTGCTCGGCATCCTCGGGCTGTCCGACGGGTCGGTCCGCAACGGCTACGAGCAGCTGAAGGTCACCTTCCACATCGAGGGGGACGCCGACGAGGAGACCCTGCGCGGGATCGTCGAGCAGTCACGTCGCCGGTCCGCGGTGTACGACGCGCTCACCAACCCGACGCCGGTGTCGATCGACGTGGTCGTCGAGTGAGCAGATACGACGTGGTCGTGGTCGGTGCCCGGGTGGCCGGCGCATCGACCGCGCTGCTGCTCGCCCGCGCGGGCGTCCGGGTGGCGCTCGTCGACGCGGCACAGTACGGCGCGGACACGGTGTCGACGCACGGTCTGATGCGCGCCGGTGTGCTGCAGCTCTCGCGCTGGGGTCTGCTCGACCGGGTCGAAACAGCGGCGACCCCGCCGATCCGGCGCACGATGTTCCGCTACCCCGGAACCGAGCCGGTGCGGGTCGCGATCCGGTCCAGCCAGGGGGTGCCGGCGCTGTACGCGCCGCGCCGCCGGCTGCTCGACCGGCTGCTCGTGGACGCGGCCGCCGAGGCCGGCGCGGACGTCATGCACCGGACCCGGGTCACCGACCTGCTGCGTGAGTCCGCCGGCCGGGCGACCGGGGTCCGGCTGCTGACCGCGGACGGCAGGCGGGACCTGTCCGCCGGCTGCGTGGTCGGCGCGGACGGCATCGGCTCGCGGGTTGCCCGTGAGGTCGCGGCGCCGATGCTGCGACGCGGTGTCGGCGCGAGCGCAGTTTTGTACGCCTACTTCGACGGGGTGGCCCCGGACGGCTACGAGTGGGCGTACGGCGACGGAGCGGCCTCCGGGATCATCCCCACCAACGACGGCCAGAGCTGCGTGTTCGTGGCCACCACCCCGGACCGGATGCGTGTGCTGCGGCGGGACGGCGACGCCGAGCAAGCCTTTGCGGCTCTGTTCGAGGCGGCCTCGCACGAGCAGGCGGACCGGCTCGCCGGCGCCGAGCGGGTCGGGCGGATGCACGGCTGGGCCGGGCGACCGGCCTTCGTGCGGCGCTCGTGGGGTCCCGGGTGGGCGCTGGTCGGGGACGCCGGCTACTACCTGGACCCAATCAGCACCCATGGCATGACGCAGGCGTTGCGTGACGCCGACCTGCTGGCCGGGGCGCTGCTGGAGGTGATGTCCGGCGCCACCTCGGAACCGGTCGCGCTGAGCCGGTACCAGAACGTCCGGGACGAGCTCACCGTCCGGCTGTTGCGCGCGACGGACCGCATCGCGACGTACGCCTGGGACATCGGCGAGGTGCAGACCCTGCTGCGCGAGGCCAGCGCGGCGATGACCCCAGAGGTCGAGCTGCTGGAGTCCTTGCCGGCGGTCGGGACTGCGGTCGCTCAGACCGCGGCCCGGTCCTGAGCACGCCCCACGACGGGCTCGGGCGCCTGACGAGCGCGCAGCGCGTAGTGGCGGGACCGGTGGCTGGTGAGCGCGAGCAGCATCAGGATGCTCAGCCCGATCACGGGCAGCCCGGCGCCCAGGGTCGGCCGCGGTCCGCCGGTCACCTCGGTGCCGAACGCGACGATGATGGTGATCACGCAGATCAGCATCAGCAGCACCCGGGACCAGTTGCGGCCGACGTACGTCGCCAGCCCGAGCGCGATGTCCACGCCGCCGAACACCGCACCCACCAGCACGACGACGAGGGCCACCAGGACCGGGTGGTCCGCGATCGGCCCGGTCAGCCTGATGTTGGGTGCGTCCGGCGCCACCAGCACGGAGACGGCGGCGACGAGGGTGAGCAGCACGGTGTAGACGCCGCGCAGGAACGCCACCCCGGCCCCGAACACGGTCGGCGCGGGACGCTTGTCCCGGCTGTCCGTGGGTGCCGCGGCCGGCGCGTCCATGCCGACCAGCGACCGGACGTCCACAACCGGCAGGTCGCCGTCGGTGCTGATCGCGTCGCCTCCGCCGTTGCGGGCGTGGTAGCCGGTGGAGAAGTTGCGGATCATGTCGACCACGATGTCCGGGTTGGCCTTGGTCATCGTGTCGACGATGTGGTCACGCTCGGCGTCGATGTCCCCGGAGATGCGGTGGGTGACCTGGAAGGTGAGCAGCGACATCCCGACGGTGCGGTCGTAGGACCCGGCGGCCACCCAGTCGACCGGGTGGCCGCCCGGGAGCATCCAGCCCTCCGGGCACCGCCAGAACCGCACGTGGTGCCGCTTGGCCGGGTTGCCCTCGACCTCCTGCTGGTAGGCGAAGTCCTGGGGCCGGTCGAACAGGTGCAGTGGGCTGACCGGGGCCTCCGGGTAGCTCTTCCGGGACACCGTGGTGCGGACGATCTTCACCCCCGAGGCGACGCTCACGTCGTCGGCGATCGTCCAGCCGGCGTCCTGCATGGCCGTGTGGATCTGCCGTTCCTCGCCCAGCAGCGCGATGTTCACCGGGTCGCCGAGCAGCCCGTCGCTGGTGCGGGCGCGACCGATGAAGTAGCCCGGTAGGTAGAGGTAGGTGAGCACCCGGTGCAGCCGCGGCAGCAGCAGGTAGGCGACGAGCAGGTAGAAGACGAGCAGGAGCAGCAGCTGCCAGTTCGGCCGGAGGCTCTCCCGGAACACCAGGTAGCCCAGCCAGAGCGCCGACAGCCCGGCGAACCCGAACAAGAACGCGTCAAGAATGGCCATCAAGGCGCCGACTTCGCGCTCCTGCCCAGTGTCTGCCATGGCGACCCCCTTTACTCGAGGCTATGCGTGGCGGCGGAAGCCGGTCTAACGGTTGTCTAGCCGCCCGGCAGGAGAACTTCGCGGTGCTCACCACGTCGAGCTCGTCCGCCGCCTCCTGGGCCTCGTCAAGGCGCAGACAGGGAGCCCACGAACTGTCCCGGCACGTCCGTGCGCCCTCCCCTGTCCTCGAGCCACGTCGTGGCGTCGTCTCCCCTTATTGCCCGCGTGGCAGGGCCGGCCGGCACGGACCGCTGCGGGGTGCACCGAACGGGCTATTGCGATCGAACCGAGAGGCGGCGGGAGCATGGAGGAGGCTGGTGGCGGGCACGGGAAGGGAGTCATCATGACGCGGGAAGAGCTGGAGCGGATCGACGACCTGCACATGCGGGCCTGGAACGAGCAGAACATCGATGCGTTCCTCGAGCTGCTCGCCGACCAGTTCGTGTGGCGCGACGTGACGCTGCCGGAGCCGATGACGACGCGCGATGCCGCCCGGGCCTACATGCGCGGGTGGTTCACCGCCTTTCCGGACATGCGGGTCACGGTGACCAGACGGGTGGTCGGAGAGGACGCCATCGCGGCGGAGGTGGAGTTCACCGGCACCAACAGCGGCGCCCTGTCGATGGGCGGCAGCCAGATGCCGCCCACCCAGAAGAGCGTGGTGGGCCGGGGCGCCTACTTCGTCAAGATCCGGGACGGCAGGATGACTGAGTTCAGCACCCACCCGGACGCCGCCGGGATGCTGGGGCAGCTCGGGCTGCTGCCCGAGGCGTCCGACGCTCCCACTGCGGCACCCTGAGCGTCTCAGTCGCCTCCGTCGGCGGCGACGGCGCGTGCGATCACGAGGTCCTGCCACGACATGCCCACGCTCTTGAACACGACAGGCCGACCGGGCGGCAGCCGGACGGTGCCGGCCACCAGGTCGCGTAGCGGCACCAGGTCTGGCGGCGCCAGCGCACCCTCGGCGACGGCCATGACGACGTCGCCGGCTTCCCGGAGCGCGGTCGCCCGGTCTTCGACGACGACGGCGGCACGTGCCAGCAGTGCGGCGTCGAGCTCGCGGGCGTCGGGCTCGTGCGACCCGACCGCGACCACGACCACGTCGTCGGAGAGCAGGGTGGAGTCGAACACCGGAGTCCGGGCCGACGTGGCGCACGCGACGACGTCGGCGGCGCGCAAGGCGTCGTCGGCCGCGGGCGTCCCCAGGGCCACCGCCTCCACCGCCGCTCGGGCGGGATCGCGCACGAGGTAGGTGGTCTGTTCGATCCGGCGAACCGCCGCCAACATGTCCGCGTGGGCGGTCGCCTGCGGTCCGGCGCCCACTACGACCACGCGGAGCGGCCGCCGGGGAAGGTGATCGAGGACCGCGGCGACCGAGACCGCGGGGGTACGGAGCGTGGTGAGCGCCGTGCCGTCCAGGATCGCCCGCAGGGCGAGCGTGTCCTGGTCGAACAGCAGGTAGACCGCCTGGATCCGGGGCAGGCCGCGCGCCGGGTTCGCCGGCGCGACCGTCACGATCTTCACGCCGGCCGCGCCGGGCCCTACGCCGTCCGACGACGGCGTCTCGGACGGCATGAGCAGGAACTGGCCGGTGCTGATCCCGACCGGGACCCTGGGGACGTCGAGGGCCGGGTCCAGGCCAGCGCGCAGGGCGTCCCGGATGGCGTCGACGGCGGCCCTCGGGCCTAGGGCGGCCACCGCTGCGGCGTCGAGGTACCTCACCGCAGCACGAATCCCGGGACCAGTGGGTCATGCGGGTCGACGCAGAACACGTGCTCGCCGGTGCGGTAGGCCATGCCGGTCACCTGCGGTACGACGGCCGCGCGGCCGTCGACATGCAGCTCCTCGAGGACCGTGCCGGTGAAGGTGCTGCCGACGATCGAGTCGTGCCGCAGCCGGGTTCCCGCCTTCAGCCGGCCGTCCTCGGCCAGGACCGCCATCCGGGCCGCGGTTCCCGACCCGCACGGCGACCTGTCGACCTCGCCGTCGGCAAAGACCGCCACGTTGCGCTGGTGCACCTGCTCGGGGATGTCCCCGAGCTCGTCGAACCAGATCGTGCCGTAGATGCCGTTCAACCGGGTGTCCGTCGGGTGCTGCGCGTGCCCGCTGTCGTTGAGGGCCCACTTGACCTCCCGACCCAGGCTGATCAGGTCACCCAGGTGCTCGAGCGTCACCGCCATCCCGACCTGCCCGGCCGTCAGCGACGCGTAGGTCGCCCCGCCGTACGCCACGACCACCTCGACCTCGCCGCGCGACGTGGCCACGACGACGTCCCGCGAGACCACCCAGCTCGGCACGCTGACGAAGTCGACGGCCACCACCCGGCCTTCCTCCCGGTGCACCCGGGCCGTCACCCGACCGGACGGCGCGTCGATCACCACGTCGACGCTGCCGGTCACCGGAGCCTCGACCAGGCCCGTCTCGACCGCCCACACGCCCAGCGCCATCGTGCCGTGGCCGCAGGCGGTCGAGAACCCGTCCTTGTGCCAGAACAGCACGCCCAGATGCGCGCCGTCGTCGTCGGGAGGCACCACGAAGCCGCCATACATGTCCGCGTGGCCGCGGGGCTCCGAGCAGAGCACCGCACGCAGTCGCTGCACGTCCGGGTCCTCGATCGCACGCGCCCGCCGTTCGGCCACCGTGTCCCCGGGGATCGGGACCGGCGAGTCCACCACGACCCGGAACGGCTCCCCGCCCGTATGGAAGTCGGTTGTCGCGATGTTCGAAGGCAGCACCTCGGCATCGTGCCACGAGGGTCGCCGAAGAAGATCGCGGCGTGGTGTCGGATCGGAGCCGCGGCGTTCGTGGCACGAGTAAGCGCACGCCACGAAGGCGTCCGACACAGAGGAGAATGATCCCTATGCAGTACCTGGTTTCCGTGATCGACGACACACCCAGCTCGGCCACCTCGGTCGAGATGAGCGACATCCATGCGTACAACGAGGGCCTCCAGGCCGACGGCCACTGGGTCTTCGCGGGCGGTCTCGGGGGGCCCGACACGGCCACGGTGATCGACGGAAGGGGTCGCGAAGCGATGTTCACCGATGGTCCCTTCGTGGAGACGAAGGAGTGGCTGTCGGGCTTCTGGATCATCGAGGCGCCCGACCTCGACGTGGCACTGAAGCTGGCCGCCGCGGGCTCGAAGGCCTGCAACCGCCGGGTGGAGGTGCGGCCGTTCCTGTGACCTCGGTCGACGCCCGTGAGGAGATCACCCGGGCCCACCGCGAGGAGTGGGCCCGGGTGGTCGCCACCTTGCCCAGGCAGTTCGGCGATCTGGACGTCGCCGAGGAGGCGGCCGCCGAGGCGTTCGCGACCGCCGTCGAGCGGTGGCCCGCCGAAGGCGTCCCGGCCAACCCGGGCGGCTGGCTGACCACCACCGCCCGCCGCAAGGGTCTCGACCGGATCAGGCGCGAGAACAAGCGCGACGACAAGCACAGGCAGGCGCAGATGCTGTACGACGACCCGCCCGGCCCCTTGGGCGCAGTCCATGACGAGCGGCTTCGGCTGATCTTCACCTGCTGCCACCCGGCGCTCGCCCCGGAGGCCCGCGTGGCGCTGACCCTCCGCATGGTCGGCGGGCTGACCGTGCCGGAGATCGCGCGCGCCTTCCTCGTGCAGGAAGCCACGATGGGACAACGGATCACCCGGGCGAAGGCGAAGATCAAGGCGGCCCGCATCCCCTACAGGGTGCCGTCCGCGGATGATCTGCCGGGACGAGTGGCCGGCGTGCTCGCCGTTCTGTACCTGGTCTTCAACGAGGGCTATCTGGCGAGCGGCCCCGGCACCGGCCCCGTGCGGCACGACCTGACCGCCGAGGCCATCCGCCTCGCCCGACTGCTCCGTGAGCTCATGCCGGCGGATGGTGAGGTGTCGGGGTTGCTCGCGCTGATGCTTCTCACCGAAGCCCGTCGCGAAGCCCGCGTCTCGGGGAACGGCGAGCTGGTCACGCTCGACGAGCAGGATCGGGGAGCCTGGGACGCCGCGCTGGTCGCCGAGGGGCATCGGCTGGTGAGGGAACGCCTGGCCACCGGCCAGGCCCCGGGCCGCTACCAGATCCTGGCCGCGATCAACGCGGTGCACACGTCGGCCCGCGACATGCGCGACACCGACTGGTCGCAGATCGTGGCCCTCTACAACCAGCTCGTCCGTATCGACCCGTCGCCGATCGTGGCCCTCAATCGAGCCGTCGCGATCGCGGAGGTCGACGGCCCGGACGTCGCACTGGCGATCGTCGACCGTCTCCACGACGCGCTGGTCGACTACCACGCCTACTTCGCGGCCCGGGCCGACCTGTTGCGCCGGATGGGTCGCAGCGAGGAGTCGCGGGCGGCGTACGACCGAGCCATCGTGCTCGCCGGCAACACCGCGGAGACGGCTTACCTGGCACGTCGGCGTGCCCAGCTGGGGTAGACCTGCCGTGCTCTGTCGGATCTGGGACCAGGCGTTCGTAGGAGGGGTGAGAGGTGGCCGGAGGAGGCCGCCCGGACAACCAGGACTGGCCGCAGGGCCGCCCCGGCACAGGCACAAGGAGGAGCCATGACCGAGTACCTCATCGCGTTCAACGAAGAGTGGGTGCCCGACCACACCGAGGAGGAGCTGCGCGAGAAGTCCCGGGCGCTGCGGCCCTTGCTGGCGGAGATGAGGGCTGCCGAAGCCCTGGTCTTCACCGGCGGCTTGGACCCTGATGCCCCGGTGTTCAGCGTCAATGCGTCGAGCGGCACGCCGATGTTCACCGATGGTCCGTTCATCGAGTCCAAGGAGCACCTCGGCGGCTTCGCCGTCGTAGATGTGGCCGACGAGGCGGCGGCGCGGCACTGGGCCGGAAAGATTGCCGTGGCCTGCGGTTGGCCGCAGGAGGTGCGACGCTTCCAGGTCCCCATGCAGCTTCCGGAGACTTCCTAGCGGAATTCAGGCGCAGCGCCGTTAGCGTTGTCGTCGGGAGGTGCTGCCGGGTGACCACGATCAGTCCCCAGGACGCTCTCGCGCAGGAGGTCGTGAGTGCCATCCGCGCAGGCCACACCGAACGAGTCGAGGCTCTCCTTGCCGAGCATGACGGACTGGCCACCGCGTACGTCGGAGAGGACGGACCAGACGGACAGGCCCGCTCTCTGCTGCACATCGCCACCGACTGGCCGGGTCACTTCCCCAATGTTGGGGCCATTGTCAGGGCCGTGGTCAACGCCGGCGCAGACGTAAACGCCCGTTTCCGAGGGCCCCATCGAGAGACACCGCTGCACTGGGCGGCCAGCTCCGATGACGTCGAAGCAATCACCGCACTCGTGGACGCCGGGGCGGACATCGATGCAGACGGTGGGGTTATCGCCGACGGCACCGCCTTGAGCGATGCGACGGCTTTCGGCCAGTGGAACGCCGCACGGGTTCTGGTCGAACGAGGAGCACGCGCCAACCTGTTTGACCTCGCCGCACTCGGCATGACCGATGAGGTACTCGCCGGTCTCGACGGACCGATACCGACGTCATCTGACCAGGTCAACGCGGCGTTCTGGTCTGCGTGCCACGCCTCGCAGCTGGCCACCGCGCAAATCCTCCTCGGCCGTGGGGCCGATCTGGACTGGTTGCCGGGCTGGGAACGTGCGACGCCGCTCGACATCGCGACGCGCGTCGATGCGCGTGAGGTCGTCGAGTGGCTAGAGGGTCTGGGAGCGCGGACCAGCGCGGGCTTGGACGAGCGCCATGTCTGAGTCCCACGATGTCGTCATCATCGGCGGCGGGCAGGCAGGCTTGGTCGCCAGCCATGCGCTGTCCGAGCGCGGTGTCGAGCACGTCGTTCTCGAGCAGGCGCGCGTCGCCGAGCGGTGGCACACCGCCCGCTGGGACTCGCTGCGGTTCCAGTTCCCCAACACGGTGCTCGGGCTGCCGGGAATGCCCTACGACGGTGATGCCCCTGCGGGTTACGCGCACTACACGGAGGTCGCCCGGTGGCTGGAGCGGTACGCCGCACTGGTCGAGGCGCCGGTCCGGGAACAGACAAGAGTGACTTCGCTCGACCGTGTCGGCGATGAATGGACCACCCGGACAGACCAGGGCGAGATGCGCTCCCGGGCGGTGCTGATGGCGACCGGGCCGTTCCAGCGCGGCCGCGTGCCGGCCATGTCGGTCGATGTGCCCGGGAGCATCCTCCAGATCCACGCCGTGGACTACCGACGTCCGGAGGACCTCCCCGACGGCGCGGTGCTCGTGGTCGGGAGCGGCGCATCGGGCGCGCAGATCACCGAGGACCTCCTGGCCGCCGGCCGCACGACCTACCTTTGCGTGAGCCGCCACCGCCGGGTGCCGCGGCGACTCGCGGATCGCGACATCATGACGTGGCTGACCGAGCTCGGCGTGATGGATCGAACCCGGGCTGACTGGGTCGACGGCCGGATGCCACCGACCGTCCTGGTCACGGGCGTCGGCGGTGGCCATGACCTCGACGTACGGGAGCTCGGCGAGCGGGGCACGGTCCTGCTCGGTTCGCTCCGCGCGGTCAGGGACGGAGACATTGAGCTGGCCGACGACGTCGAGACGATTCTGGCGGCCGCCGACAGCATGTACGACGAGACGGTGCAGGCGATCATCCAGCACGCGGCGGCGCAGGGACTACGAGTCGGCCCACAGGAGCCGGCATCGCGCCCAGCGCCGAGCCCCTACCGGCCCACGTTGTCCTTGCAGGACGCCAACATCACCAGCGTGATCTGGGCGACCGGCTACTCCTTCGACTACGACTGGGTGCACGCTCCCTGCCTTGGCGAATCTGGCGAGCCAATCCAGCAGCGCGGCGTCGGCGACGTCGAGGGACTCTACTTCCTCGGGCTGCACTGGATGCACACGTTCAAGTCCGGAACGTTCCTGGGCATCGGTGACGACGCCGCATACGTCGCCGACCATCTCACCGCGCAGGCTCTGCGGCCCTAGGACCGTTACCCGCCCGGCTGGCAGTACTGGGCGGCGGCGAGCTTCCTGGCCGATCGGTAGGCGTCGAGCTGCCTGACCCCGCGATGCCAGTTCTTCAGCCACATGCGCGTGGCCTGGGCCCCTGACATCTGCCCCATCCGCAACATCTCCATGTCCCGCACGTGGTGCCGCCAAGTGGCCAGCGCGATCCGAGCCGTGCGGAGCTCCGTCTGCTGCGCGTCGATGGCAGCACGGCAGGCCTGCACGCCGGTGCTCGCGGTGCCGTGCGACGCAGGGCAGGACACGTCGTCCTGGCTGAGCCGGGCGACCGCGGCGTCGTACCGGTCGAGGAGCCGGCTCGCCCCGACCCGGGTGCGGTTCCAGAACGCGTTGGCCTGCCGCAGGGTGAGCTGTCCGGTGACCAGCTTGTTCATCGCGCCCACGTGCACCTCCCACTGCGACAGGGACGCGGCGGCGGCGCGCTCTGCCCTTCCCTGCGCGAGGTAGAGCTGGTGGCACTGTTGCTGGACGCTGGGAGCTCGCGGTTTGGCTGCCGCCGAGGCGTGGGCCGCGTCGTGGTGGCTGGTGTCGTTGACGGACGCGCTGGCGTGCCCCGACCTGTCAGGTGCCGAGTGCCGCGGCACACCGGCGTAGGCGAATCCCGCGATCAGCAGTGCCCCGAGAATGCCCACGAGCAGGCCCTTGAAGAAGGAGAGCCGCGACGGCGAACCGTTGCTCGAGCCCAAGAAATACTCCCGCACGTTCTCTAATCTGAGTCGATCGCAGCGGCTTCGCCAGCGTTGCGGCGGCCGGGTGACAGCAGGGACGAACTGCGCACATCGGTTGGCCAGCAGCAAACCGCCAGGTCCGACTGCGTTCCGAGCCGGGACCGGGCGGGGCGCGCGCACCCGGTCTGACCTGCGGTTTCCCGCGGTTCGGTGGACTGGGCCGGAGAGCCAGACCCCGGCAAACCGACACTGCGTAGTCCGTTCGAACTAGTCCACCGCGGGGGTGACCCAGCGATCGCCGACGCGGGGCCCGGTTCTGGTGCCGGGGACGGTATCAGTTCCGCTGTCGTGGGTATGTGAGTCGACGAGCGCGGCAGACGCGACATTCGACGAGGAGAGGTGCGGCTGTGCAACCGATGAGGTTCGGGATGGTCGGCACCGGCTACTGGGCGAACGAGGTCCACGCCGCTGGGGTCGCCTCGCACCCCGACACTGAACTGGTTGGGGTGTGGGGCCGCGACCCGGACAAGGCCTCCCGCGTCGCCGCCCAGCACGGGGCGGCGCCGTTTGCTGAGCTGGACGACCTGCTCGACGCCGTCGACGCGGTGGTGTTCGCGGTACCGCCGCAGGTCCAGGTGGACATCGCGGTCCGGGCCGCGGAGGCCGGCAAGCACCTGCTGCTCGAGAAACCGATCGCGACCAGCCTGGATGCGGCCGACCGGCTCGTCGAGGCGGTGGCCGAACACCAGGTCAGCACCGTGGTCTTCTTCACCGAACGGTTCGTGCCGGCACGCGAGTCGTGGCTACACGAGCGCATCGCCTGCGCGCCCCTCGGCGCACGTGCGACGTGGCTGGCGTCGTTGCAGACACCGGGGAACCCGTTCGCCGGCTCACCGTGGCGCCAGGAGGACGGTGCCTTGTGGGATGTCGGCCCGCACGCGTTGTCGATCCTTGTCCCAGCCCTCGGCCCGGTCACCGCGATCACCGGCTCCCGCGGGCACGGGGACCTCGTGAGCCTGGTGCTCCGGCACGAGAGCGGGGCGACCAGCACGCTGCAACTCAGCCTGACGATGCCGCCGGAGGCAACCCGGTTCGAGGTGGAGATGTACGACGAGCACGGGTGGCGGGTTCGTCCGCACGACGAGCTCGACATCCTGGCAACGCAGCAGCGTGCCGTTTCCGAGCTGGTGGAAGCCATCCGGGCCGGCCGCACCGAGCACCGTTGCGACGTACGGTTCGGGCGAGCCGTCGTCGAGGTTCTCCACCGCGCCGAACAGGTGGTCGGCCCGTTGCAGGGCCCCCGGAGCAGCGGCTGACAGGGCAGTCGTGCTTGTTGGCCGGGTCATCCCATCAGGATGAGGATCCTCCGGACCCACACGAGTTGACTGACAGTGATGTCGTGGGCCGTGCTGTTCAGAATTCGCCAGAACCTCATGGAGAGCATCTGGCCCCTGGCGCTGATCGGGGCTGTCGTCGGACCGTTCGTGGCGCTGCTGACCCGCCAGGCCGACACGACCCTGGTTGTTCCTGAGTTCTGGCGATACGCACCTTCGACCGCGACCACGGTGGTGAGCACGATCGGAGGCGCGTCGGTCGGCCTGGCCGGTTTCGTGGTGACGGTGACGGTGCTGGGGATCCAGATGGCGACCGGAACATTCTCCGCCCGGTACATGAGGATCCTGTATCGCGATCGCCTGCTCAATGTCACGCTCGCGTTCCTCGCCGGGACCATGACGTTTGCCTTCTCGCTGCTGCGACAGGTCGGCAGCAAGAAAGTACCGAACATCGGGGTCTCCGCCGCCGGTCTCTGCCTGGTGGCAAGCCTGGTCCTGTTCGTGGTGTTCTTCGGTCGGTTCATCCGCCGGCTGAGGCCCGTAGCGGTGGCGGCGCTCATGGGACAACTTGCGAAACGAATGATCGCGACCGTCACCCAGCCCGTTGAAGGCGTAACAGCCGAAACGGCCATTGCCCCGCCCGGCGAGCCGGCCGCCACGGTAGGAAGTCGGCGGGATGGAGTCATCCAAGCGATCAACGCCGGCCGCTTGGTCCGGTGGGCGAGTCGACACGACGTGTTCCTGGTGATGAGGGTCGGCGTGGGAGACACCGTCGCCGCTGACGAGACCATGATTGCGGTCTACGGCAAGCGGGACCTGCCGCCGAGGACCCATCGCCAACTGCAGGGGCTGGTGGCGGTCGGGACGGAGCGGACCGTCGAGCAGGATCCGGCCTTCGCGATTCGCATCATGGTGGACGTCGCCATCAAGGCTCTCTCGGCGGCCATCAACGATCCCACCACCGCCGTGCAGTCCATGGACCACCTTCGGAACGTGCTGAGACTCCTTGGCGCGGTCCCGCTCAAGGGAGCGGTCACGTTCGTCGACCAGGACCGCGCTCCCCGATTGACGCTTCCGGCGCGTACCTGGGAGGACTACCTGATGCTCGGGGTCACCGAGATCCGCGAGTACGGCGGCAGGTCCGTCCAGATCACACGACGGCTTCGGTCCATGCTCGAGGACCTGCTGACGGCCGTCCGTCCCGAACACCGGGCCGCGGTCAAGTCCGAGATGGCCAGGCTCGACGCTGCCGTCTCGACCGGCTTCGCAGGATCGGCGGACAAGGATCGCGCCCAGACCGCCGACCATCAAGGCATCGGCGGTCCTGCAGCAGTTCCCACCCCGCCGGTGGAACCATCACCGCCAAGCGACCGCACAACGTCCGAAAGCTCTGTCGGCAGCGCGTGAGAGCGTTCTCGGCGTGTGAGGGCATATCCGGCGTGCGCGGCGATGCCGCGCCCAGCGGCGCACCGACAGGAAGGGAAAGAGCAAGCATGGCTGAGTTCATGACGACCGTCACCCCGGTTCTCGTGGCCGAGTTGCTCGCCGAGGGCGAGCGGATGCCGGTCTACGTGCACGTCATCGACCATCCCGAGGCGCGCGTGCTTGTCGATACCGGCATGACGCAGCTGCACCCGGCGGTGGCCGACATGGATCCACGCCTGACTCCACTGAGCGCGCAGGCCGACTTCGACCTGGCCAGCATCGACATCGTCATCAACACGCACCTGCACTTCGACCACTGCGGCGGCAACCACCTCTTCACGGGCACGCCGATCTACGTCCAGCGCCGGGAGCTCGACGACGCGCGCACGGAGGACAACTACACGATCCGCGAGTGGGTGGAGGCGCCTGGCGTGCAGTACGTACCCGTCGACGGCGCGCTCGAACTGCTGCCGGGGCTCCGGCTCGTCCCGGCGCCAGGCCACACACGAGGATCGCAGATAGTCGTCGTCGAAACGGGTGCGCGTTCAGTCGTGGTCTGCGGCGACACGGCGGTCTTTTTCGCCGAGCTCGACGAGCCGCGCACCGAAGGCCAGCGGCTGGTCCGCGCGCTCGACCCTGAGGAGGTCTGGCTCGCGCACGAGCACGAGCCGTGGCGGCCTCAGCCTCACCAGCACGTCTGATGCGAGCGAGACAAGAGGCCAGGCGGCAGGGTCCTCGATGTCCGCCACTTCTACACGACGGCGAGCGCGACCGTGTCACCGGCGAGCACCAGCACGTCCGTCCCCGGCTGCTCGATCACGTAGATCTCATCCTTGCGGCTCGCAAACGGACGGAGCACGCGCGCGGCTTCGACCATCGCCGCCGGTAATGCGCCTAGCTCTGTCCGCCCGGCGAGCAGCTCCTCGACGCGACGTGCAGGGACACTGCCTTTTGGTCGCATGTCCGGTAGCTCTGGTAGCAATAGCGGAGCGATCAAGTCGCTGGCGACCAGCGCTTCCGTGTCCATCGCGAGGGTTCGCCCGCCCGCTGATGAGTAAGAGCCGAGGATCGCGTCCAGCAGGCTCTCCGCGGTCACCACCTCGGGTATGCCGACAGGCCAGTCGAACGGCAGGATGGCCTGCGCGGCCACGCCCGCATCGGCCCCAAGGGGCGCGAACGTGGCGAACGTCATGTCCGTATTGCTCCGCGACAGCCGCACCGGAGCCCCGGGGTTCTGCTCGCACCACCACTCCACCACGGTCACTGCGACCATCCCGCTGTCTACGTTGTCGTCTGACCACACGGGCTCCGCCTGTCGGAGATCGTCGGCAACCGCGAGAGCGGCCTCCGGGTAACCCAACGCAGCGCGCTCCAACACCTTGACGACGGCGGAGAAGGCCTCTGCCTTCCCGCCGGCGGCAGCCACAACACCGGAACGCGGCGGCTCATCAAACGCCACATTCGTGAAGACTGCCTCACCCGTCTCGTCCAGCTGGCCGAGATCCTCCATCAGCCTGACGGTGGCCCGCCGCTTCACGAGCGCAAGCGTCTCGGCGGTCTCTTCTCCTGCGGAGATCAGGTCTTCGGCCTGTTGGATCGGATCGCTGTGGCGCAGGAGCTGCTGCACGAGAAGCAGAGCCGCGGCAAGCTTGCCACCGCCGACCAGATCTACGCCCTGCGCCGCCTCCACAAGCCCCGCTCCGCGGCTAGCGGCGCCGATCGGCGGCAGCGCCGCGGCAAGAGCCGTCACGGGATCAAAGGCGCTGAGTGGTCGCTGCCGCGGAATCTCCCCGCCCGGCATCGCCGCGTCGCTCACGCTCGACACCATTTCACAGCAAGGCGATGCCTGCGGGTCAATCAGAAAGTTGCCGCGCACCGCCAACAAGCCCGGCATAGACAACCAGCCCCCGCCACAGCGGCACCCTCGGAGCGGCCACGCTCCGCGTCCTCCGTGGCGGCCGACCGGGGGCGTGAGAAGGGCCCCTGACCTGGTGTGACAGGTGAGGGGCCGGTTGGTCGGGCTGACAGGATTTGAACCTGCGACCCCTTGACCCCCAGTCAAGTGCGCTACCAAACTGCGCCACAGCCCGATGCCTCGTCGCCTGCGACGTCAAGGCGAGTGAACCTTACAACAGCGTCCGTCAGACACAGAATCCGGACGCAACCCGCCGTGCGGGACG
>CBFGZI010000049.1:0-25943 GCA_965653225.1 uncultured Propionibacteriales bacterium
AAGCTCAAGCGGCTCGGTCAGCTCGACAACACCCTGGTCATCTTCACCTCCGACAACGGCTTCCTGATCGGCCAGCACCGGTGGCAGGGCAAGACGCTGCCGTACGAGCCGAGCCTGCGCGTCCCGCTCATGATGAGCGGCCCAGGCATCCCGGCGGGAGTGCGCAGCGACGAGTCGGTCGCACTGACCGACATCGCCTCCACGGTCGCCAGGGCGGCCGGCGCGACCCCGACGGTCGAGCAGGACGGCCAGCCGTTGCAGCCGGTCGCGCAGGGCACCTCGCCAGGGTACGGCGCGCAGACGATCGAGGCCGGGCCGCTGAAGCCGAAGGACTGGCCGACCTGGTTCTACCACGGCGTCCGCACGAAGCGGTACAAGTACCTCGTCTACCCCGGGTTCAAAGAGTTCGAGCTCTACGACCTGCGTAAGGACCCCGACGAGACGACCAACGTCGCCTACCGGCCGGCCTACCGAAAGACCCGCGCGGCGCTCGCCGCCAAGCTTCGGGTGCTGAGCACGTGTGCCGGGGTCTCCTGCCGGGACGTGAGCGGAGGCGGCGTGCCGCGACCAGCACCAGAGCCGTACCTGGACAGCGGCGCGACCGTGCACCCCGACGAGCTGGGCAGCGTCGGCACGGCGCGCCAGGTGGTCACCATCACCGCGCCGAACTGGCATACCGGCCGCGGGCAGCTCACCGCGTGGGTGCGTCACCGGCGCACCTGGACGGTCGCGCGCGGCCCGTTCCCGGTGCAGCTGGGCTCCAACGGCCTCATCCCGCAACGGCGTCGGCGCCAGGAGACGGGTGAGACCCCCGCCGGGACGTTCACGCCCAGCGAGGCCTTCGGCCTGCGCCCGGCGGTGAAGACCGAGCTGCCCTACCGCAAGGTCGACGGCAACGACTACTGGGTCTTCGACCCGCGGGAGCCCAAGACCTACAACGTGAACGAGCCGCGCCGCAGCCCGACGGCGACCTGGAGAAAGCGGTACTCCGTGCGCTGGGGCACGGACGCCCGCCGCTTCTCCCGCGGGCTGCTGATGGACTACAACCTGCCGACCGGCGTCATCCGGTCGAGGCAGCTCGGCGAGCTGCGCAGTGCCGCTCCGGCCGACGTGCGCAAGGGCAGCTTCGTCCTGCACGCCGGCAAGCGGCTGGGCGAGCACGGCTGGGTCTCGATGGACGCGCAGAGGCTGACCTGGCTGCTGCGCTGGACCCGGACCGGCACCGACGGCGCACGGTTCGTGGTCGGCACCCCGGACTACCTGCGCGGCCGGCTCTGACTCGGGGCGGCGCGTCGACGACGCCGCGCCACCAGCGAGCCGATGGTCACGGAACGTGACGAAGTTCGGCCATTCTTCGGACAAGTCGGGACGGACTTCGCATACTTCGAAGGACCAGATCGTGCAGGGTGGTCGGCACCCCGGCCACAACCCTGTGCGCGATCCTCAGCACCTGGAGCCCGAGCGTGCCGCGTCCTCACCTGCCAGTGCACCGCACCGTGCGCCTCGCCGCGCCGCTGCGGCTGCTGCTGGTGGCCGTGGTCACGCTGTCCGGCGTGGCGCTCGACTCGTACGCGCAGACGGCGACGGCCGGCACGCCCGCCAGGTCGGATGACCGACCGAACGTCCTCCTGATCACCACCGACGACCAGACCCTGGCCGACCTGGCGTACATGCCCCGTACCCGGCGGCTCATCGCCGACCGCGGCGTCAGCTTCGCGGGTGTCTCGCCGCACCCGCTCTGCTGCCCGGCACGGGCCGAGATCCTTACCGGTCAGTTCGCCCAGAACAACGGCGTTCGCTCCAACTCGGGGCGCTACGGCGGCTACCACCGGCTCCGCACTCGGAACACGATCGCCACCTGGCTGCAGGCCGCCGGCTACCACACCGTCTTCATGGGCAAGTACCTCAACGGCTACAAGTCCGACTCCGACCGCGGCCCGGCGCCCGGCTGGGACGACTGGAACCCGACCGTCCTCGGTGTCTACCGGTTCCACGACTACACCGTGCGGCACAACCACCGGCTGCAGACCTACAGTGCCTACCAGACCGACATGTTCACGAACCTGGCGACGCGGAAGATCCGCGAAGCCACGGCGACCGACCAGCCGTTCTTCCTGTGGCAGTCCTACGTGGCCCCGCACGTGACGTGCCCTCCCAGCGAGGAGACCGAGGAGTGCTGGCGGCCGCCGGTTCCCGCTGCCCGGCATCGGGGCATGTTCGCCGACGCCGTCCCGCCCTCGATGGACAGCACGGCGTTCAACGAGGCCGACCTGTCGGACAAGCCGTTCCCACTGTCCACGACGCGGCTGCTGTCGAAGGAGGAGCAGAGAAAGCTCCTCCTGCTGCACCGCCGGCGGCTGCAGTCGCTGCAGGCCGTCGACGAGGGGGTCGCGGCGATGCTCGGGGCGCTCCGGAAGACCGGCGAGCTCGACAACACCCTGGTGGTCTTCACCTCCGACAACGGCTACCTGCTCGGTGAGCACCGCTACGTCGGCAAGGTGCTGCCGTACGAGCCGGCCCTGCAGGTGCCGTTGCTGATGCGCGGCCCCGGCATCCCGCAGGGCGTCGTCCGGCACCGCGTCGCGACGCCGGTCGACCTGGCGCCGACGATCTCGGCCGTGGCGCGGGCGCGGCCCGGCCTGGTCATGGACGGCCGGAACCTGCTCCCGGTGGCGCAGGGCAGGGCGGCCGGTTGGGAGACCCTGCTGGTCCAGGCGGGGCCGTACCGCCTGCGGGACGAGCCGTACGGCTGGTTCTACCGAGGGGTGCGCACCAGCCGGTACACGTACGCGCACTACCTCTACAGCGACGAGGACGAGCTGTACGACCGGCGGGTCGACCCCGAGCAGCTGGACAGCATCGCCGGCGACCCGCGGTACGCGCCGGTGCTGCAGGAGCTGAAACGCCGGGCGCACCTGCTGGAGAGCTGCAGCGGCCGGGACTGCCGCCGCTCGTTCGGCCCGCTCCCCGCGCCGCTGGCCGCTCCGCCGGCCGAGCCGACTCCGGACCCGGCACCTGTCGACACGGCGGCACCGACACCGTCGACGCCGTCGACGGACCAACCGTCGGGCCCGGCAGACCCGCGGGCATAGCCCGCGGGCACCAACCGGTCACCAGTAGGTGAATAGCCCAAACAACCCACTCGCGGGTCATGTTCGGCAACACCTGAGACAAGACCGCGCCACGCCGTGCATCGTGATGAGTCACACAGGAAACACACAGCGGCATCTAAGCCGCCGCCCCATGTCTCGGGGCGGGCTCGTGGGGGAATCGCAGGGGGTCAGGATGCGCCGACTGGTGGTCGCCGGTCTGCTGCTGCTCGGGGTCGTGTCCGCCGGGCTGCAGTCGTTCACCGTGGCATCGACGGCTTCGGCGGTGGTGACTCCGCCTCCGCCCAAGCCGAACTTCGTGGTCATCTACCTCGACGACATGCGCACCGACGAGCTGAGCGCCCTGCCGTACACCAAGGCGACGGTCGGCGACCAGGGCGCGATGTTCGACAACGCGTTCGCGCCGTACCCGTTGTGCTGTCCGGCGCGGGCGACGATCCTCACCGGGGAGTACCCCCACAACAACCACGTCTTCAGCAACGTGCCGCCGCTCGGCGGAGTCGAGGCCTTCGACCCGAGCAGCTCCATCGGCACCTGGATGAAGGGCGTGGGGTACAAGACCGCCTACCTCGGCAAGTACCTCAACGGGTACGGCGAGCGCACCCCGCGCAGGCTCAAGCCGCCGGGGTGGACGGAATGGGACGTGCCAGCCCAGAGCGTGTACAACTACCGCAACTGGGTGATGAACGAGAACCGGCAGCTGGTGACCTACACCGGGTCCTACCAGACCGACGTGGTGGGCCAGCTGGCGAGCGACTTCATCCGTAACAACGCCGACCGCCCCTTCATGATGCTCACCGGCTTCCTCGCGCCGCACTCCGGCGCCCCGCGCGAGCCGGACGACCCGCCCACGCCGCTGGGCTGCTTCAACACCCGCCTGTGCGGCGACGCCACCCCGGCTGTGCCGGACAAGTACCGCGACGACCCCACGATCGACCGCCCGATGCCCGTCTCCCCGGCGTACGACGAGGCCGACGTGTCCGACAAGCCCTCGCACATCCAGGCCCTGGCGCCGTTCCCGTCGGAGTTCCCGGCCGCGCACCAGGAGCTCTGGGAGCAGCGGCTCGAGTCGATCCGCGGCGTCGACGACCAGATCCACAAGATCGTGCACACGCTGCGCCAGGCCGGCGTGCTGAACCGCACCTACATCCTGGTCACCTCCGACAACGGCTACCTGCTCGGCGAGCACCGCATCCCGTTCGGCAAGGTGCACCCCTACGAGCCGTCGGCCCGAATCCCGATGATGATGCGCGGGCCCGGCATCCCCGCGGGCGCGCACGTCAAGCAGCTGGTCGGCCTGCAGGACATCGCTCCCACGATCCTGAAGGCCACCGGGAACTACGGCGTGCAGACCCTCACCCTCGACGGGGTCAGCATGCTGCGGATGACCACCGACCCGAAGATCTACGCGGGCCGCGACCTGGTGCTGGAGGCGGGACCCTCCTCCGACGCGCTGGACCCGGGGTCGGTAAGCGACTCCAGCCCGGCCGCCACGCCCTACCGCGGGATCCGCACCAACACCGGGTGGAAGTACATCCGGTACCGGGACGGCGAGCAGGAGCTGTACGACCTCAACACCGACCCCAACGAGCTGAAGAACCTGGCTTCCGACCCGGCGTACGCGGCGCGCCTGCAACAGCTGGCGGACGCGACCACCAAGCTGCAGACCTGCGTCGGCGACGCCTGCGTGGTGAGCGCCGCGAAGTAGGGCCGCGGCGTCGCTGCGCGCACTTGGCACACGCCAAGTAACCGGGTCCCGCGGTCGCTTCCCAAGGATTGTGAGCCAAGGGCAGCGCCCACTCGCCTCGGAAAGCGCAGTGCGCGAGGTGCCGGGAACAGTCGCGTGTAGGGGTGGGGGCGTTACGCGGGAGATGCCGAGATGCTCATGCCGGCACGGCGATGGTCCCGGCGGCGGCGCTGACGACTCCCCCGCCGACCTCGCAGCCGGTGGCGCGGCCCTGCTCGGCATCCACGTGGCCGTACAAAATGGAGGGACGGCCCATCTCGACGCCCTGCCGGATGGTGTAGTCGCCGCCGTCGGGCAGCAGGCCCGAGGCCGCGAGCACGATCCCCAGCCCGACCGCGGCGGAGCCCGTCGCGGGGTCCTCGGCCACGCCGACGTCGGGACAGAACACCCGCGACCGCACCGCCGGGCCGTCGCCGCCGGAGCCCGGCTCCTCCTCGACCGCGAACACGTTCACACCGGCCACCGGGTCGCCCTCGGAGCGCACCAGCAGCGACTCGATGCCGTCGCCCGGGCGGCAGCGGGCCAGCGCCTCGACCCGGACCGGGAGGTGCACCCAGCTGAGCCCGCAGCCGGCGATCCTGCTCTCGCCGGCCACGTCGTCGCGGGTCAGCCCCACCGACGCGGCCACCTCGTCGGCGTCGAGCGGGTCGCTCAGGTCGCGCGGCGTCGCCCGCAGCCGTACCTGGCCGCCGGGGTCCTCGGGCACCCGCACCTCGATGTCGCCGGCGCCGCACCGCTGCACCACCGTGCCGGCCGTCAGCAACCCGTGCTGGTGCAGCACCCACGCGGTCCCCAGCGTGGGGTGCCCGGCGAACGGGATCTCACCGCCCGGCGTGAAGATCCGCACCGCGTAGCCGGTGGCGCCGTCCTCGGGCGCGGAGGGGAAGGTGGTCTCGGACAGGTTGAACTCACGGGCGATGGCCAGCAGCTGCGCGTCCTCGAGCGCGTCGGCGCCATGCACCACGGCGAGCGGGTTGCCGGCGAACGCGCGGTCGGTGAAGACGTCGACGACGTCGTAGCTCAGCACCTGGTCACCCTATCCAGGGTCGGTCAAGCGGTAGCCTCCCCGATGTGAGCGGTGCGCAGGACAGGGTCTTCGTCGCCCGCCTGGCGGGGCTCGTGGTCTACGACCCCCAGGGTGACCAGGTGGGCAAGGTGCGCGACATCGTTGTGGCGATGCGCGCGAGCAACCTGCCCCCGCGCGTGCTCGGGCTGGTGATCGAGGTGCTCGGTCGGCGCCGCGTGTTCCTGCCGATGGCCCGGGTGACCAGCATCGACGCCGACCAGGTCATCACCACCGGCGTGGTCAACATGCGCCGTTTCGAGCAACGTCCCACCGAGACGCTCGTGCTCGGCGAGATGCTCGACCGCACCGTCGCCATCACCGAGACCGGCACCGACGCGGTCGTCTACGACGTCGGCATCGAGCAGAGCCGCACCCGCGACTGGGTGGTGAGCAAGCTCGCCGTACGCGAGAAGCCGACCAAGCGCTTCGGCCGCAAGGGCCAGACCCACGTCGTCGACTGGCGCGACGTGACCGGGTTCGGCGTCGACGAGGAGGCGCAGGGCGCCACCCACATGCTCGCCGCGTTCGACGCGATGCGCGCGGCCGACCTCGCGAACGTGATCCACGACCTGTCGCCGAAGCGGCGCAGCGAGATCGCCGCCGCGCTCGACGACGAGCGGCTCGCCGACGTGCTGGAGGAGCTGCCCGAGGAGGACCAGATCGAGATCCTGGGCCACCTCGACACCGAGCGCGCCGCCGACGTGCTCGAGGAGATGGCGCCCGACGACGCGGCCGACCTGATCGCCGAGCTTCCCGCCGAGACCGCCGAGCACCTGTTGCGGGCGATGGAGCCGTCCGAGGCCGACGACGTACGCCGGCTGCTGACCTACGAGGAGCACACCGCCGGCGGCATGATGACCACCGAGCCGGTGATCCTGCCGCCGACGGCCACGGTCGCCGACGCGCTGGCGCGGATCCGGTTCCCCGAGCTGTCCCCGAGCCTGGCGGCCATGGTGTTCGTCTGCCGGCCGCCGATGGAGACTCCCACCGGACGGTTCCTGGGCGTCGTCCACTTCCAGCGGTTGCTGCGCGAGCCGCCGTCCGAGCTGGTGTCGGCGGTCGTCGACAGCGACCTGGAGCCGCTGCGGCCGGAGTCGTCCCTCGAGGACGTGTCCAGCCACCTCGCCGCGTACAACCTGGTGGCCAGTCCCGTAGTGGACGAGGACGGCCACCTGGTCGGGGCCGTCACCGTCGACGACGTCCTCGACCACCTGCTGCCCGACGACTGGCGCGACCGAGACCACCGCCGGGAGGCCGCCCGTGGTGCGTGACGACCGCGCCGAGGAGCTTCGCGAGGAACGACGGGGCGAGCGGCGCCGGCAGGCGCGCACCCGGCTCGACCAGCCCCGTGACACCCGGCGGGTCGCGCTGCCGCGCCCCAGCTACGATGCGGAGGCCTTCGGCCGGCTGTCGGAGCAGATCGCCCGGTTCCTCGGCACCGGCCGGTTCCTGGTCTACATGACCGGGTTCATCGTGATCTGGGTGATATGGAACCTGTTCGCCCCGCCGGAGGCGCGATGGGACGTCTACCCGTTCATCTTCCTGACGCTGATGCTGAGCCTGCAGGCGTCGTACGCCGCGCCGCTGATCCTGCTCGCGCAGAACCGCCAGGAGGGCCGCGACCGCGTCAACCTCGAGCAGGACAGGGAGGCCAACGCCCGGGCCCGCGCCGACATGGAGTTCCTGGCCCGCGAGGTCGCCTCGCTGCGGATGGCGATGGGCGAGGTCGCCACCCGCGACTACCTGCGCTCCGAGCTCCGGACGCTGCTCGCGGAGCTGGACGGGCGCGATCACGGCTCTCCGGCTGACGATCACGACGAGCAGGCACGTAGCCTGGACACATGAGCGCACCCACCGTTGAGCAGGTCAAGACGGCGCTGGCCGGTGTCAACGACCCCGAGATCAAGCGTCCGATCACCGAGCTCGGCATGGTCAAGTCGGTCGACATCGACGAGCAGGGCCGGGTCAGCGTCGGGGTCTACCTCACCGTCTCCGGCTGCCCGATGCGCGACACCATCACCCGCGACGTCACCGCGGCGGTGAAGCGGGTCGACGGCGTCAGCGACGTGTCGGTGTCGATGGACGTGATGAGCGAGGAGCAGCGCAAGGAGCTGCAGCAGCAGCTGCGCGGCGGGCAGCAGCAGCGGGAGATCCCGTTCGCACGACCCGACTCGCTCACCAAGATCTACGCGATCGCCTCCGGCAAGGGCGGGGTCGGCAAGTCGTCGGTCACGGTCAACCTCGCCGTCGCGATGGCCGAGCAGGGGCTGAAGGTGGGCGTCGTCGACGCCGACATCTACGGCCACTCGGTGCCGGCGATGCTCGGCGTCGCCGACCAGCGGCCCACGCAGGTCGAGGACATGATCATGCCGGTCCCCGTGCACGGCCTGCAGGTGATCAGCGTCGGCATGCTCAAGCCGCGCCGTGACCAGGTGGTCGCCTGGCGTGGCCCGATGCTGGACCGGGCGCTGGTGCAGATGCTCAGCGACGTCTACTGGGGCGACCTCGACGTCCTGCTTCTCGACCTCCCTCCGGGCACCGGCGACATGGCGATCTCGCTCGGCCAGCACCTGGTCAACTCCGAGGTCGTGGTGGTGACGACCCCCCAGCAGGCGGCGGCAGAGGTGGCCGAGCGGGCCGGGACGATGGCCTCGATGATGCACCAGCGGGTCGCCGGGATCATCGAGAACATGTCGTTCCTCCCGTGCCCGCACTGCGGCCCGGAGCACCGGCTGGAGATCTTCGGCTCCGGTGGCGGCGACCAGGTCGCGAACACGCTGTCGCAGCGGTTCGGCTACGACGTGCCGGTGCTGGCGCGGGTGCCGCTCGACGAGCGACTCCGCGCCGGCGGCGACTCCGGGGAGCCGCTGGTGCTGTCCGACGCCGAGTCGCCGGCGGCCCAGGCGCTGCGGCAGGTGGCCGCCGACCTCACCCGTCGCGGCCGGGGACTTGCCGGAATGCAGCTCGGGCTGACTCCCGCCGGGCGATAATGGGTTGAGGCCGGCCGCGGCGAGCGACGTCAGCGGCCACGCACCACGGGAGAGCGCATGTTCGGGATCAACTTCTGGGAGTTCCTGATGCTCCTTGTGGTCGGCCTCGTCGTGTTCGGTCCCGACCGGATGCCCGACATGGCCCGGCAGGCGGGCAAGTTCATCCGCACCGCCCGGACCATGCTCAACAACGCCCGCGCCGAGCTCGACAAGGAGCTGGGCTCGGAGTTCTCCGAGTTCAAGAACCTGAACCTGCGTGACCTCGACCCGCGCACCGCGGTGAAGAAGTACGTGTGGGACGTCCTCGACGAGGACAGCGAGTCGCCGCACGACATTCCGGGCAAGGAGCCGCTCGGCGTCGGCGAGCGCCCGCCGTACGACTACGACGCCACCTGAGCCCCATTCAGGGCGTGACGCGTCAGCTCTTCGCACGGTCGGCCGCGAAACTTTGACGCCTCACGCCCGATGAGTCGACTCCCAGGCGTGGGGCGCCATATATCCGGGTGGTCCGACCAAGAATCTTGGCGCGTCACGAGGAGATCAGGGCGTCACGGCGCGCGGTCAGCCGATCTTCTCGTCCAGCAGGACCTCGGTCGAGTCGACCTGGCCCGCCCTGCGGTACACCACGGTGACCACATCGCCGGGAAGGTGGCTGCGGATCGCCACGACCAGCTCGATGCCGTCGTCGACGACCTGGCCGTCGAGCCGGGTCACCACGTCGCCCGCACGCAACCCAGCCGCCTCGGCGGCGCCACCCCTGGTCACGTCGACGAGACGGCCGCCGCCGTGGTCGCTGTGGACGTCGATCGAGGCGCCGATCACCGGGTAGGAGGCATGGCCGGTGTCCACGATCTGCTCGGCGGTGCGCACCACCTGGTCGATCGGGATCGCGAAGCCCACACCGATGCTTCCGCTGCCGGTACCGAACGGGCCGCTGAGGGTGGCGATCGCGGAGTTGACGCCGACCACCTCGCCGCGCAGGTTCACCAGCGGGCCGCCGGAGTTGCCGGGGTTGATCGCGGCGTCGGTCTGGATGGCGTCGATGTAGGACACCGCGCCGCCGGCATCACCGACCGTGACCGGCCGGTCCAGCGCGCTGACGATGCCAGACGTCACGCTGCTGGTCAGCCCCAGCGGCGCGCCGATGGCGATCACCGTGTCGCCGACCCGCAGCTGGCTGACGTCGGCCCACGCGGCCGGCCGGTGGTTGGTCGGCCGGGTCAGGTGCAGCACCGCGATGTCGTACGCCGGGCTGCGGCCCACGACCGTGGCGGGGATCCGGACGTCGTCGTCGAACTGCACGGTGATCCGGCCCCCGCCCTCCGCCGCGGACACCACGTGGTTGTTGGTGACGATGTCTCCGTCGCGGTCGAGAAGGAACCCCGAGCCGGTGGCCTCCAGTGCCAGGCCCTGGACGCTGACCTTGACCACGCTGGGCAGCGCGGCGTGCGCGACCCCGGCGATCGTCCCGCCCCTGGGCAGCGGTGCGGGTACGAGCGGTGCGAGCGCAGTGGTCGGCTCGTCGTCGCCCTGGACGACCGACAGCGCACCGACGACACCGCCGACGAGCCCGGTCACGACGGCGAGCAGCAGCACGATCGGCCACGGCAACGGTCCGCTGGGCGGCCGCGGACGGCGCGGTCGGACGGGTGGCCGTACGGGCGGTCCCGGTCGCGGGTGCACGGTCCTGCCCCGCAGGGGGTACGGGTGCGCGGGAGGTCGTGGTGGGCCCGGCCGCGGCGGGCCAGGTGGGCCCGGAGGACGCGGAGGCCCGGCAGACCCCGGCGGTCCTGGAGGTGCCGGCGGAACAAGAGGTGTCGGCGGAACTCGCGGCGGCAGCGCTCGGCCCGGCGGTCGCGAACCTCGGCCGGGACCGAACCGACCGAGGTGTCCATGGTGCTGGTCAGCCATCGGCGACCCCCTCGTCCACTTTCGAGTCTGCCACCGCTGTGCTACCGGCGCAGGGCTCGAAAGCGTCAGACCAGAGGGGTCGCCCAGTCGCCGAGACGGGCGACGCCGGTGGCGACGCGCTCCCAGAAGCCCAGCCTTGGGTCGACCTGCGGGGGCCCGCCGGCGACGACCGCGGCGACGCTGTCCAGCGGCCCGTCGGTGACCGCGGTCAGCACCAGGCCGTCCTGCTCCCACACGGCGTAGGTGGGCATGCCCTCACGGACGTGCACGACGTGTCCGGCGACTCGCAGGCTCGGCAGCCCGCGCACGGAGTCGGGGTCGAGCGACCCGCGCTGCTCGAACACCGACATCCGGCTGAGGCCGTCGGAGTAGGTCATGTGCAGCGCGTGTGTGCCCGCGAGGACCTCCATGCCGACCAGCTGCATCGTGCCGGCCTGGTGCGGGCAGTCCCAGCCGGTGCTCTCGAGGCTGCGGACGTCGCGTACGCCCTGCCCTTGCACGGCCGTGTCGGGGAGGGCCGGGGGCAGATGGGGCATGAAGTCGGACGGCGCCACGTGCACGTCGATGAACGTGCTCTCGCGCGCCAGCCGGCCGGCGGAGTCGAGGATCTCGCGGCGGAGCAGCAGTCCCGAGGCGTCGTCGACCCACAGGCGGGCGACCACGTGTCCGTCCCGGCTGGCCTCGACCACCGTGCTCGGGCGTCCGGCGACGGAGTCGTGCCCGCCGAGCCCGACTGCGTAGGCCTCGGTCAGCAGCCGCAGCGACTGCACGGTCAGCTGGCTCGCCTGCTCCGCGTCGGACCCGCCGGCCAGGAACATGGCGGCGTCGTGCGGCGCGCCGCCGCGCACCGACAGCCGGGTGCCCTGCCCGGCGACGTGCTCGATGTCGACGAGCACCGTGACCGACCCGCCCTGCCCCCAGGCGGACACCATGCGGGTGCCGGAGTAGGAGGTGGTGCGCATCGCGGCCGCGGAGCTACGCAGTAGGTCGACGGCACGCTGGTCGTCGTCGCCCGCACCGCCGTACGGGCTCTGGTAGGCCGTCGCGCCGGGCGCGACGAGGACCAGGAGGCCGACGACTCCGGCCACGATCAGCAGGGGGCCTGACCGCACGGTCACCGCCGGCCCACCTCTGTTCGTTGCCGAAGCGCGGGGAGCAGGTCGAGGGCCGGGTCGTTGAACGGCATCGGCGCGACGTCGGCGAACTGCGCCGAGAACTGACCGACCGGCGGTGACACCGGGCTGCTCGGGACCGGGGAGGAGGCGCTGCCTACGGCGTAGGCGACGCCGATGAAACCGGCGGCGAGCGACCCGGCGCCGGCCAGCAGCAGCGCGCCGCGACGGAACCGGCTCTCGGGCAGCGGCCAGCGCGAAGCCGCCGGCGGTGCCGGCCACGCGGGCTCGTCGCGGACCTGGGTGAGTGCAGTCAGCAGGTCGGCCGAGGGCTCGGCGCTGGGCAGGGTCTGCACGCGGTTCTTGACCCAGCGCTGCTGGTCGACGGCGGCCCGGCACTCCGCGCAGCCGCTCAGGTGCTCCAGCGCCCGCTCACGCGCGGCGTAGTCGAGCTGGCCGTCGATGAAGGCGGCGACCTGCTTGCCGAGATGCCCGCTCACTGCGGCTCCCGGAGGTCGAACGCGTCGTCGGACGGGCCGGAGACACGCTCACGGCCGGGCTGGGGGGCGCGGTGGCCGAGCGCGCGGCGCAGCATCGAGCGGCCACGGTGGATTCGCGAGCGGACGGTGCCGAGCTTGACGTCGAGGATGGCCGCGATCTCCTCGTAGCTGAGACCCTCGATGTCGCACAGCACGACCGCGGCACGGAAGTCCGGCGGCAGCTCGGCCAGCGCCTGCTCCACGTCGGCGTCGAACAGCTGGTCGTGCAGCGCGTGCTCGGGAGTGGGCGCACGTCCGGGCAGCCGCTGGTCGGCGTCGTCGGCGAGCGCGTCGAAGCGGATCTTCTGCCGGCGCCGGGCCTGGTCGAGGAACAGGTTGGTGGTGATCCGGTGCAGCCAGCCCTCGAAGGTGCCGGGGGTGTACGACGACAGCGACCGGAACACGCGGACGAAGACCTCCTGGGTGAGGTCCTCGGCGTCGTGCGGGTTGCCGGTGAGGCGGTAGGCCAGGCGGTAGACGCGGGCCGAGTGCGCGCGCACGATCTCGTCCCACGACGGGGGCGACCACGCCGAGTCACGCGCCGGTTCCACGCTCACCGCTCCTCCCCGGCCGTACAAGATGTCAGCAGTCATGCCTCTCCTGACCCATCGATCTTACGTGCGTGGGGGTCGTGGCGCCCGGAGAGTGCAACGACCCGTGGGAAGGAGTGGTTCCCGCACGGGTTGGTCGTAGGTCCGCCGGCCTGCTGCGGATAGGCTCAGCCCGGACAGAGGCTGACCCGCCCCAGAGCCGAGCGGCAGTGCGGCTCGGGCGGGTCCGGACGAAGGAGGCAGCCATCGCCACCGGGATCAAGCCCGCGTCGTGGGCCTACGCCGAGGACTACGTCACCGAGGACGGCGTCCTCGAGTCCGCCCGGGCGCGCGCCAAGGAGGTCGGCGTCGTCCCGGTCGGCAACGGCGTGGGGTCGACGCTGCGCTTTCTCACCTCGCTGCTCGACGCGCGGGCGGCGGTCGAGATCGGCACCGGCACCGGCGTGTCGGGGCTGTGGCTGCTGCGCGGGATGCGCGAGGACGGCGTCCTCACCTCGGTCGACCTCGAGGCCGAGCACCAGCGGCTGGCCCGGGAGTCGTTCCGCGAGGCCGGGGTGCCGTCGCAGCGGTTCCGGCTGATCTCCGGCGCGGCGCTGGAGGTGCTGCCGCGGCTGACCGACGGGCACTACGACGTGGTGTTCTGCGACGGCGACAAGGCCGAGTATGGCGAGTACTTCGCCGAGGCGATGCGGCTGCTCCGGCCCGGCGGCGTCGTGGCGTTCGACAACGCGCTGTGGCACGACAAGGTGGCCGACCCCGCGCAGCGCGACCCGGAGACGGTGGCGATCCGCGAGCTGGGCAAGCGCATGGCCGAGGACGAGAACCTGCTGCCGCTGCTGCTGCCGGTCGGCGACGGCCTCCTCGTCGCCCGCAAGCTGTCCTGACGTCGAGCCGCAGTTCTTGCGTCCGAGGTCGGGTGGCAGGATTCACGCTGCCGTGTTCGGACGTGGGGGGCCGAGGGGCCGGGCGCTCAGCCCGCGTCGGTCTCGTGGTCGTACGACGCGAGGGCGGCGAACCCGGAGCCTCCTTCGGCGACGGCGACCACGTCGCACGGCTCGATCAGCACCGGGGCCGAGCCGACGATCTGCGACACCTGCGACTTCTCCGCGTTCTCGGTGAACTGCTGCTGGAACCTGTCGCGCGCGCCCGGGGTCTCGAACACGTACGAACCCTCGAACCACTCGCCTTCGCGGGCCCGCCAGGTTTTGAACCGCAGGCCGTCCATGCCGGTGAACCGGGGGTGCGAGTCGTCGCGGACGTAGGTGCGCAGCTCCGACATCACGTCGCGGCTGCGTCCGTCCAGCGACCACCGGACAGTCAGACCGTGCATGGGGCCACCCTTCTGCGGACGAGGCCCGGTCGCTGCTCGACCAGGGCCTCTTCGGCTGTGTCATGAGTCATGGGGCGCTCCAGCGCCGCCCGGCCGAGACGTGTCAGGGCACGACAGCCTTGAGCTCGTCGCCCAGCTCCTTGGCCTCGTCGGCGTTGAGCTCTACGACGAGCCGCCCGCCACCCTCGAGCGGGACCCGCATGACGATGCCCCGACCCTCCTTGGTGACCTCCATCGGACCGTCGCCAGTCCGCGGCTTCATCGCCGCCATGCGCCTTCCCCTTCCATCGTCTAGGACGCCAAACACCACCGGCTCCCCCGGGTCAAGGTGCTGATGACGCAAAGTCAGTCGGTCCATTATCCCCCATCGGCGGCCTTCGTCGTGACCCGTGTCTCGCGAGCGCGTCCCGGCTGCCCGCGAGGACCCGGGACGGCCGCGACCCGGGTCGCCCTGACGATTAGGGCAGACTTTTCACCGTGAACGCCCGCTCGGCCCTGTTCGACCTGTACGGCGACCACCTGCGCCACCGCGGCGGCCAGGCACCCGTCGCGGCCCTGGTGCGGCTGCTCGGAGCGCTCGACATCGCGCCCCCGGCGGTGCGGACCGCGGTGTCGCGCATGGTCCGGCAGGGCTGGCTGGAGCCGCTGCGACTCGAGGCCGGCGCCGGCTACGCCCTCACCCGCAAGGCCACCAGCCGACTCGACGAGGCGGGCGCCCGCATCTACCGCACCCGGGACCAGTCCTGGGACGGCCGCTGGCACATGCTGGTGCTCAAGCCGCCCACCGACCGCAGCACCCGTGAGCGGGTCCGGTCCGGGTTGGCGTTCCTCGGGTACGCCCCACTGTCGGACAACACCTGGGTCGGGCCGCGCGCCTCCGACGAGGTCGACGCCCTGCTGTCGGCGGAGGGCGTCTACGCCCACCGCTTCGTCGCCGCCCTCGACGGCGACCCGGCCGGACTGGCGGCCAGCACCTGGGACCTGGCCGGGCTCGCCCGGGCGTACGGCCGCTGGCGGGCCGACGCGGAGAAGCTCGTGGCCTCCGCCGGCGACGCGCCCAGTGACGAGCTGGCGTTCGCGGTGCGCTCCCAGCTCGTGCACGAGTGGCGCAAGTTCCTGTTCAGCGACCCCGGCCTCCCCCGCGAGCTGCTGCCCGAGAAGTGGCCGGGCGAGGACTCGGCCCGGTTCTTCGACGCCGAGTCGCGCCGGCTGCTGCCCGGCGCCCAGCGGTTCGTGTCAGCCTGCTTGGAGGGCACGGACAACCACCACCGAACTGGAGAGACCCCATGACCGACACCGCCGAACCGGTCCTGTACGACGTCGCCGACGGCATCGCGACGATCACCTTCAACCGCCCCGACGCGATGAACGCGCTCGACCTGCCCACCAAGGAGGCGCTCAAGGCAGCAGTGCAGCGGGCCGCGGCGGACGACGGGGTCAGGGTCGTGGTGCTCACGGGGGCGGGCCGGGCCTTCTGCGTCGGTCAGGACCTGCGCGAGCACGTCGCCAACCTGCAGTCCAAGCCCAACGAGGAGGTCTGGGCGACGGTGCCGGAGCACTTCGCCCCCATCGCGGCGGCGATCGCGGAGATGGACAAGCCGGTCATCGCCGCCGTCAACGGGGTCGCCGCGGGAGCCGGTGCGTCGCTGGCCCTCATGTGCGACTTCCGCCTCGTCGCCGACTCGGCGGGGTTCAACACCGCGTTCACCGGCATCGGGCTGTCCTGTGACACCGGTGCGTCGTGGACGCTGCCGCGGCTGGTCGGCACCGACAAGGCGCTGGAGCTGCTGATGCTGCCCCGCACCGTGCCCGCCGCGGAGGCGCTCGAGCTCGGCATGGCGACCCGGGTGGTCCCGGCCGAGGATCTCCAGCATGAGGTGGGCAAGCTGGCGGGCACCCTCGCGCAGGGCCCGACCCTCGCGTACGGCGCCGTACGTCGCTCGGTTCGCTTCGGTGCGACACACTCGTTGCAGGACACACTGGCGTTCGAGGGGGACATGATGGCGCGCACCGGCAGCAGCAGCGACCATCACAACGCGGTGAAGTCCTTCGTCGGCAAGGAGAGACCGACCTTCCAGGGGAGGTGACCGGGATGCCCGGCACGCGGTTCGGCTCAGGACCCGGTTCGGGGTTCGATTCGGAGTTCGGTGCGAGGTCCTGCCGAGGGCCGCGCTCGCGCTCCCTGAGCCTGGTCGCTTCGGCGGCGCTCGGTGCAAGCCTGCTGGCGGCGGGCTCGCCGACCGCCGCGGCGCCGACGAGCGCCCGCCCGTTCGAGCGGGTCGCCTCCTCGGCCGCGGCCGCCGGACGGCCGCTGCCGGCGCTGGTGCGCACCGGACCGCGTGTTCGGCAGATGGTCACCGTCACCTCGCGCGGCTGGAACACCACCAGGGGCACGCTGCGTGCCTGGCAGCGCCCGGCGGGCGGCCGCTGGCACCAGGTGCGGCGCGCGGTGCCCGTCCGGATCGGCTTCAACGGCTGGGTGCGCGGCCGCGTGCGCCGGCAGAGCACCGGGACCAGTCCGGCGGGCAAGTACCGGCTGCCGCGGGCGTTCGGGTCGCTGGCCGACCCCGGCGGTGCCCTGCCGTACCGCCGCTTCGACCGCAACGACTACTGGCCCTACGAGCCACGCGACCCCGCCACGTACAACGTCTACCAGCGGCACAAGGCCGCGACCACGCACTGGCGGCCGGGCTTCCGCGAGCACCTGTGGGACTTCCGCAACCAGTACCGCTACGCGGTGGTCGTCGGCTTCAACCTGCCCCGCGGCATCCACTACTCCCGCTCCCGGCGGCAGTGGGTCGCGCGGCACCGCGCCGACACCTCCCGCGGCGGCGGCATCTTCCTGCACGTGACCGACGGCGGTCCCACCGCGGGCTGCGTCTCGATGCGGATCCGGCCGTTGCGGCGGCTGGTGCGCTGGCTGGACCCCGCGAGGTCACCGCTGGTGGCGATGGGACCTCGCGGCTACGTCAAGCGGCTCTGACCGTACGGGCGCCGGCGGACGGATGCGGGCGCGGCCGGGCTACCGGCGGCCCCCGATGGTGCGCAGCAGCGCACGCGGGCCGAAGGTGTTCACGTAGCGCGAGCTCGGGCTGGCGCCGTACTCGATGGTCACCATGAAGCCCGGGAAGCGCCGGTTGAACCACTGCGTCATCGTGCCGTGGCAGCCACCGTTGCAGTCGAAGTTCTTGGTCGGCAGCCGGAACTCGTGGGCGAGCCGCCGCGCGAACCGGGGACGCTTGGAGCCGAGCATGTCGACGCCGAACAGCGGCTGGTGGAAGGACACGATGAAGTCGGGCCGGATGTGGCGGGCGAACCGCATCATCGCCCGGGTCTCCGGCGCGGACGCCGCGTGCGGGCCGGAGTGGTCGAGGTGGGCGATGAAGCGCACCGGGAAGTTCCGGTTGATGTCGATGCCGTTGGCGTTGTAGCGGGTGTGGCGGGCGAGCCCGTCGGGGTTGACCCGCGGGACCAGCCACAGGTTGACCCCGTGGATCGGGGCGCCGTCGCGCAGCTGGGTGAGGGTGTGCTGGGGCGCCGGCTCGTCGCCGTGCATGGTGGCCATGGCGACCACGGTCCTGGCCGCGTTCGGGTCGCCCACGTGCCAGGCACGGATGGGACGGCCGCTCACGCTGTGCCCGATGACCCGCACACCGATGACCGCCGGACGGCTCGTGCCGCTGTACGACGCCGGCGACGCCGCCACCATGGCCGGTCCGGCCAGCACGCACGCCAGCAGCGCCATCCACCATCGCAACCTGCTGCGGTGCTCCCCCATCGACCGACTGCGCATTCCCAACCCCGTCCCTCAGTGGCCGCAGCGCGGCCGGTGTCGGCTCGTCCTCAGAGCCCCTGGAAGAACACCATCCATGTGAAGAACAATGCTCCGCCCAGCATGCCCAGGTGGGCGAGCATGGACAGCCACGGTCCCTCGGTCCACTCGTCGGTCACCGCGTCCCCGGCGTGCTTGCCGTGGGTCGGCAGCCACCGCGCGAGCAGCAGCAGTCCCGCGATCGTGACCAGCCACCAGGCTGCCAGACCGGCCAGCACCATCGGCTCGATTTCGAGAAAGATCCCCGGGACCCACAGCACAAGCGCGACGACCCCCATCGTCGTGTGCATGTTCAGGACGCCCCGGGAGAAGTCCATCCGGCCCGCCGGCCGGTGGTCGGCAGAGGACAACCGGATACGCGTGAGCACCACCATGACCGCGGCCAGGGCAGTCAACATCCAGGTGAGCTCGTCCAGTGTCACGCGCATATGGTGCTGTAACGCGTTCCCTGAGGCAACACGAGGGGTTCAATTTTCCGAAATGACATAACAGCCAACGAGGTGATCGTCGACCATTCCGGTCGCCTGCATGAGGGCGTAGGCGGTCGTGGGGCCGACGAACACGAAGCCCCGGCGCTTGAGCTCCTTGGACATCGCGGTGGACTCCGGACTCTTCGCCGGGATGTCCGCGACGCTCCGCGGACGCGGCCGCGTCGCAGCATCCGGCGCGAACGACCACAGCAGGTCGGCGAAGGGGTCGTCGAGACCCAGCAGCGCGCGTGCGTTGCCGATGGCGGCGTCGATCTTCGCGCGGTTGCGCACGATTCCGGCGTCGGCGAGCAGCCGCTCGCGGTCGGTCTCGTCGAACGCCGCGACGGCCGCCGGGTCGAACCCGCGGAACGCCGACCGGAAGGCCTCGCGCTTGCGCAGGATGGTCAGCCACGACAGCCCCGACTGGAACGCCTCCAGGGTCAGCCGCTCGAACAGGCCGGCGTCGTCGCGCACCGGCCGCCCCCACTCCTGGTCGTGGTAGGCCTCGTAGTCGGGGGTGCTCACCCCCCACGGGCAGCGCAGGCGGCCATCGGCCCCGGGCACGGCGGCGGTCATGACGCGGATGGCCGGATGCGCGTCTCGACCCCGTGCTTGAGCGAGTGCAGCGCCCGGCGTACGCCCGTCCTGAGCACCGGCGACGCCAACGGCCACAGCACCCTGCCGGCAGGGCCGCCGGGCATCTGGAAGCGCTCCCACCACTCGAACCGGGTGCGCTCCGGGCCCGCGGGCGCGACCACGAAGCCGCCCTCGCCGCGCAGCAGCCTGCCGGTGTGCAGTACCTCACAGCGGTGCGGCGGGTCCCAGCCGGTGATCGTCATCGTGTCGAGGTAGCCGAACCGGCCCAGGCCCGTCCACGCCTCGACCTGGGTACCCACGCCCACGCCCTCGGTGACCCCCCAGACGCGAGTGGCCGGGATCCAGTCGGTCTGCCGCGGCCAGTCGACGACGAACGCCCACACGCGGTCGGGGGCGGCGTCGATGTCGACGGTCTCGCGGACCAGCACGGTGCTCATCGCGGCACCGCCGATCCGGTGGGCGGTCGACCGCCGTGTCCGTGGGCTGCCGTCATGGGTGCTCCTGCTCGTCGTGCCGGTAGTCAGCACTGTCGTCGAGCTGGTCGGCCAGCCGGGCGAGCAGCGCGTCGACCTCGTCCATCCGGTAGCCCCGCAGCCCGACCGAGAACCGGACCGAGCGCAGCGCGGAACCGGTGAGCGGGACACCAGCGGGCACCAGTGTGTCGGGCCGGTCGTCGTACACCGGCTTGAGCTCGCCGCCACGGCCCACGCCGACGACCACCGCGACGCCGAGGACGAGCACGACGAGTACGCCCAGCAACCACACCACGGCATCGATCGTGCCACGCTTGGCGGCGTGACGGACCACCAGGCGGGAACGCTGAGACTCGGCACCCGGGTCTTCGCGCCGGGCGAGACCGCGGTGATGGCCATCGTCAACCGCACCCCCGACTCGTTCTTCGACGCCGGGGCCACCTTCGGGCTGGATGAGGCGATGGAGCGGGTCGACCGGGTCGTCGAGGAGGGCGCAGACATCGTCGACATCGGTGGTGTGAAGGCCGGCTACGGCGACTACGTCAGCGTGGACGAGGAGCTGCGGCGCACGTCCTCGTTCGTGGCGCAGGTGCGCAGCCGCCACCCCGACGTGGTGCTCAGCGTCGACACCTGGCGGGCCGAGGTCGCGCGCGAGCTGTGCGGGCAGGGCGCCGACCTGGTCAACGACACCTGGGCCGGCGCCGACCCGGCAGTGGCGGAGGTGGCCGCCGAGTACGGCGCGGGGCTGGTCTGCAGCCACACCGGCGGGCTCGGGCCGCGTACGGACCCCCATCGCGTGCACTACGCCGACGTGGTGGCGGACGTGGTCGCGCGCACCAGCGCGCTAGCCGCGCGGGCGGTCGAGGTGGGGGTACGCCGCGTCGGCGTGCTGGTCGACCCCACCCACGACTTCGGCAAGAACACCTACCACTCGCTGGAGCTGACCCGGCGGCTCGACGAGGTGGTCGCGGCGGGATGGCCGGTGCTGGTCGCGCTGTCGCGCAAGGACTTCATCGGCGAGACCCTCGACCGGCCGGCCAGTGACCGGCTGTCCGGCACGCTCGCGGTCACCGCGGTGTCGGCCTGGCAGGGCGCCCGGGTGTTCCGCGCGCACGACGTTGCGGCCACCCGCGACGCGCTGCGGATGGTGGCCGCCGTCCACGGGACGGTCGCGCCCGTCGCGCCCCGCCGCGGCCTGGCCTGAGCCCGTCAGTCGGGGTTGTGCGGGTCGAGCGCCTCGGCGCGCCCGGCCTCGACCGCGGGGCCGCGGTCACGGGCGGCGTCGACCATGATCTTCACCGCCTCGTCGACGTCGTCGGTGACCTGGATCAGGTCGAGGTCGACGGCGTGGATCTTCTTCTCGGCGAGCACGGTGTCGCGCAGCCAGTCGAGCAGGCCCCGCCAGTAGTCGGAGCCGATCAGCACGATGGGGAACGAGGTCACCTTGCGGGTCTGCACCAGGGTGAGCGCCTCGAAGACCTCGTCGAAGGTGCCGAACCCGCCGGGCATCACCACGAAGCCCTGCGCGTACTTGACGAACATCGTCTTGCGGACGAAGAAGTACCGGAAGTTGATGCCGACGTCGACCCACTCGTTGAGCCCCTCCTCGAAGGACAGCTCGATGCCCAGCCCGACCGACACCCCCCCGGCCTCGCTGGCGCCGCGGTTGGCGGCCTCCATGATCCCCGGACCACCCCCGGTGACCACCGCGAAGCCCGCTTCCGCGAGCGCCCGGCCGATCTGCCGGGCCTTGTCGTAGTCGGGCTGGTCCGGGCTGGTCCGGGCACTGCCGAAGACGCAGATCGCCGGCCCGAGCTCGGCCAGCATGCCGAAGCCCTCCACGAACTCCGACTGGATCCGCAGCACCCGCCAGGGGTCGGTGTGCACCCAGTCGGACGGGCCGCGGGAGTCCAGCAGCCGCTGGTCGGTCGTGCTGGTCTGGACCTGGGTTCGCCGCATCACGATCGGCCCCCGGCTCTTCTGCCGCGGCCGGTCGGGATGGATGGACCTGTCGGCCCGGTCGGGGGCCGCGTCGTTCGGCTCCGGTGCGTCTGGCGAGTGCTTACCCATGGGGAAACGCTAGCCGCTATGACGACAGCCACGCCTGCACGCGCTGCTCGCACTCGCGCAGCTCGGCCAGGTCGACGTACTCGTCCTGCTTGTGGGCCATCATCGGGCTGCCGGGGCCGTAGTTGACCGCGGGTACGCCGAGCTCGGTGAAGCGCGCCACGTCGGTCCAGCCCAGCTTCGGCCGGGGCTCGCCGCCGATGGCCTCGACGAACGCGGCGGCCACCGCGCGGTCCAGGCCGGGGCGGGCGCCGGGTGCCACGTCGGACACCTCGACCTCGTAGCCGTCGAAGAACTCGCGGAGGAACGCCAGCGCCTCCTCCTCGCCGCGGTCGGGCGCGTACCGGTAGTTCACGCTGACCCGCACCTCGTCGGGAATCACGTTGCCGGCCACCCCGCCGGAGATGTGCACGGCGTTGAGGCCCTCGTGGTAGGTCAGCCCGTCGACGTCGGGCTGGCGCGGGGTGTATTCACGCAGCCGCTGCAGGATGTCGGCGGCCTTGTGGATCGCGTTTTCGCCCATCCACGACCGGGCGCTGTGCGCGCGTGCGCCGCGGGCGACGACGTCGACCCGCATGGTCCCCTGGCAGCCGCCCTCCACGACCGCGGAGGTCGGCTCCATCAGCACGGCGAAGTCGGCGTCGAACCACTCCGGACGCGTGGTCGACAGCCGCTTCAGCCCGTTGCGCTCGGCCTCCACCTCCTCGCACTCGTACAGGAAGAACGTGAGGTCGCGGTTGGGCTCGAGCAGGCCGGCCGCCGTTCGCAGGATCACCGCGCAGCCGCCCTTCATGTCGCAGGAGCCGAGCCCGACGAGCCGGTCGCCGTCGACGCGTCCGGGCATGTTGTCGTTGACGGGCACGGTGTCGAGGTGTCCGGCCAGCACGACCCGCTCGTCGCGGCCGAGGTCGGTGCGGGCCATCACGGTCTCGCCGTCGCGCTCCACCTGCAGGTGCGGGAGGGCGCGAAGTGCCTGCTCCACGGCGTCGGCGATCGCCCGCTCGTTGCCGCTCACCGACTCGATGTCGACCAGCGCGTGCGTGAGGGACACGATGTCCTGGCCGAGGTCGAGCCGGGTGCCGGTCGTGGGTTGCGAAGCCGTCATGGGCGCGATTGTGTCACCCGGGGACTACGGGGGCGGTCCCCCCGGCGGGGCGGTGAAGGCGCAGAACTCGTTGCCCTCCGGGTCGGCGAGCACGTCCCATGCGAGGTCCTCGCCCTGGGGCCGCAGCAGCTGCGCGCCCTGGTCGAGCAGGCTCTGCACGTTGTGGCAGACCACGTCCCAGTGGATGCGGTTCTTGACCGTCTTCGGCTCCGGTACCGGCACGAACACCATGCAGTCGAACGGCGCGCCCGGCACCGGCTCGAGCCACCACCAGTCGTGCTCGGGGTGGCTGTGCAGCGGCGCGCCTAGTACGTCGGACCACCACCGGGCCACGGGTGCCGGTCGCTCGCAGTCGACCACCACCTCGTACAGGCGGTAGTCGGGCCGGGTGTCGCGCACGAACGCGCACAGCTCGCCGCCCTCGGGGTCGGTCATCACGGTCCAGCCTGCGCGCTCCTCGGCGACCGTGGCGCCGAGCCCGACCAGCGTGTCGACGCTGTCGGTGTGCACGTCGAGATGCACGCGGTGCTTGACGGTCCTGCCCTCGGGCACCACGTTCATCCACACCGTGTGCTGGGGCGTCGGGCCGGTGAGCCGGCCGGCCACGCGGTCGGCGCGATCGTCGGGCTCGAAGGCGAGACCGAGCGTCGAGGCCCAGAACCGGGCAAGGGTCTCTCCGCCTGTGGTGTCGATGCAGAGGTCCTTGAACTCAGCCGTCGCCATGGCCTCGACCGTATCCTCGGGCGGCCCACCCCGTTGGGTAGCCTCGTCCGGTGACCGACGCAGCGACACCGAAGACGGCCTGGGGCTACGGCCTGGCCACGAGCACGCCCGGCGGCAAGGTGCTGGACACCTGGTACCCCGCCCCCGCGCTCGGCGAGCGGAGCACCGAAGAGGCGCCTCCGGACCTGAAGTCGCTCGAAGGCGCCGACGAGGCCCGTCGCGTGCGCCGTTCGGTCGTGCTCACCGAGATCGACCTGGCCGCAGCGCCCGCCGACGCCTCCGACGCCTACCTGCGGCTGCACCTGATCAGCCACCGGCTGGTGCGCCCGCACGGCGCGAACCTCGACGGCGTGTTCGGTCGGCTGGCCAACGTGGTGTGGACCAGCGCCGGGCCGTGCGACCCGGAGGGCTTCGAGGAGACCCGGCTGCGGCTGCGCGCCGGCGGCGTGTCGGTGCAGGTGTTCGGCGTGGACAAGTTCCCGCGGATGACCGACTACGTGCTGCCGCCCGGCGTCCGCATCGCCGACGCCGACCGGGTGCGCCTGGGCGCGCACCTGGCGAACGGGACCACGGTGATGCACGAGGGCTTCGTGAACTTCAACGCCGGCACGCTCGGCTCGTCGATGGTCGAGGGACGCATCTCCGCCGGCGTGGTCGTCGGCGACGGCTCCGACATCGGCGGCGGCGCCTCGATCATGGGCACGCTGTCCGGCGGCGGCAAGGACATCATCAGCATCGGTGAGCGCTGCCTGCTCGGCGCCAACGCCGGCATCGGCATCTCGCTCGGCGACGACTGCGTCGTGGAGGCCGGCTGCTACGTGACCGCGGGCACGAAGGTCAGGCTGCCCGACGGCGCGGTGGTCAAGGCGCGCGAGCTGTCCGGCAGCAACGGCGTGCTGTACCGCCGCAACTCCGTGACCGGCGCGATCGAGGCGGTGGCGCGGCAGGGCCGCGGCATCGAGCTCAACGAGGCGCTGCACGCCAACTGACCTGTGAACGACGACGACCCGCTGACCCTTCTCTGAGTGCACGCTGACCGTCCACTGACCGTCCATCGACTCGCCCACGGACCCGTACGGGCAAGAGGAACACGACCATGCCCGCACACGTTGAGCGGACCATGAGGCCGCGCCGCACCTCCGGAGCAGCCCGCTTCGGGTGCGGCGTGCTGGCGGTGCTGCTCGCGGGGGCCGGCGTGTTCGCGCTGGTCTGGTTCGGCGTGGGGCCCATCCCCGACCGGGAGGGGTGCACCGCGACCGCGGCGGGCCGGACGGTGCGGGTGGACCCCGAGCAGGCCGACAACGCGGCGGTGATCGCCGGGCTCGCCGTGCGACGTGGGATGCCGGCGCGGGCCGCGAGCATCGCGCTGGCGACGGCGTACCAGGAGTCCGACATCCGCAACCTCAGCTACGGCGACCGGGACTCGGTCGGGCTTTTCCAGCAGCGGCCGTCGCAGGGGTGGGGCACGGCCAAGCAGGCGCAGAACCGCTACCACGCGACGCGGCGGTTCTACCAGGCGCTGCAGAAGGTGCACGGCTACGAGAACATGCAGGTCACCGACGCGGCGCAGCAGGTGCAGCGCTCGGCGTACGGCGGCGCCTACGCCGACCACGAGGCCGACGCGCGTGTGCTGGCCTCGACGCTGACCGGCTACAGCCCGGCGGGGTTCACCTGCGTGGTGCGGCACGAGCACATGGCCGCGCAGAAGATGCAGCCCAACGGGCTGACGCCCCGGGCGAACCGCGTGCGCCGTGACCTGCGCCACACCTTCGGCCGGCTGCCGCTCGGTGGCTTCCAGCCCGGCGGCGTCACGAGCGGCCACACCCCCGGGTCGGCGCACTACGACGGCCGCGCGATCGACATCTTCTTCCGCCCGATCAGCCCCGCGAACAAGCGGCAGGGCTGGGCGGTCGCGCAGTACCTCGTGGCGCGCGCACCGGCGCTCGGCATCGACCACGTGATCTACGACGGCCGGATCTGGTCGTCCGGCCTGCGCTCGGAGCAGGGGTGGCAGAAGTACGACGCGCCGTCCGGCCCGAACCAGAAGGTCCTCCAGCACCGCGACCACGTCCACGTCGATGTCGTCGAGGGCAACTGACCGGCCGCTGGTGGCGCGGTCGGTCCGGCCGCCCCGCTCGGGCCACAACACCCGGGTACATGGCGTGTGGTCCCTTCCCCAGGCTCACAACCCGAGGAAGGCGACCACGAGACCCGGTCACATGGCTTGTGGCGCGGCCCGGGACCCGGCGTGCGCGCTGGGCCGGGGCGGCGGGCCTTCCCTCGGCAAGTGGTCACTTCCCTCGGTTCCTACGCCGAGGAA
>CBFGZI010000050.1:0-25491 GCA_965653225.1 uncultured Propionibacteriales bacterium
GCCATGAAGATGCGCGGCATCACCGGGAAGTGGAAGCACATGTGGCACTCGTCGCCGCCGGAGTCGAAGTCGCCGAAGTAGTCGACGACGTCGGAGGGCCACTGGTTGGCCTCGGCGAGCAGCACCCGGTCGGGGTAGTGCTCGTCGACGTACTGCCGGACCTTCTTCAGGAAGTGGTGGGTCTCGGGCAGGTTCTCGTTGTTGGTGCCCTCGGTCTCGTACAGGTAGGGCACCGCGTCGAGCCGGAAGCCGTCGACGCCGAGGTCGAGCCAGAAGCTCAGCGCCTCGAACATCGCGTCGTGGACCTTGGGGTTCTCGTAGTTGAGGTCGGGCTGGTGGCTGTAGAAGCGGTGCCAGAAGTACTGGCCGCGCACCGGGTCCCAGGTCCAGTTCGACACCTCGGTGTCGACGAAGATGATGCGGGTGCCGGGGTAGCCCTCGTCACTGTCGGACCACACGTAGAAGTCGCCGTACGGTCCGTTGGGGTCGCGGCGGGACTCCTGGAACCACTCGTGCTGGTCCGACGTGTGGTTCATGACCATGTCGATGATGATGCGGATGCCGCGCTGGTGCGCGGCGTCGAGCAGCTCCTTGAAGTCGTCGAGCGTGCCGACCTCAGGCAGGATGTCGCTGTAGTCGGCGACGTCGTAGCCGCCGTCGCGCAGCGGGGAGGTGTAGAACGGCGGGACCCACAGGCAGTCGACACCGAGCCAGGCGAGGTAGTCGAGCTTCTCCCGCAGTCCGCGGAAGTCACCGACCCCGTCGCCGTTGGAGTCCTTGAAGGAGCGGACCAGCACCTCGTAGAAGACGGCTCGCTTGAACCAGTGCGGGTCGTCCTCGGGCAGCCCGGGTTCGGTGGGGTGCATGTCGGGTGCTGGAGGGGTGTTCACCTAGGGCGTCCTTCGTCGTCCTCTACGGGTATTCACACGGTCAGCGCTAGTGGGTCCGGCGTACGGCCAGGACGTGTGCCGGCTCGTACGTCGGGTCGAGCCGCACGTAGTTGTGCTCCCCCCAGCGCCACGACTGTCCGGTGATCTCGTCGTGCACCACGAAGGTGTCGTGCCAGTCGAGACCCAGCGCGGGCATGTCCAGCTGCACCATGGTCTCGCGGGCGGCGTGGGGGTCGAGGTTGAGCACGACGATCACGACGTCGTCGCCCTCGCGCTTGGAGTACGCGAGGAACGCCTGGTCGTCGGGGTGGTGCACGGAGATGTTGCGCAGCCGCTGCAGCGCGGGGTGCTCGCGGCGGATCTCGTTGAGCCGGGTGATGTACGGCGCCAGCGACCAGCCCTCGGCCTCGGCGCGTTCCCAGTCGCGTGGGCGCAGCTGGTACTTCTCCGAGTCGAGGTACTCCTCGGAACCGGGTCGCACGGCGACGTGCTCGTACAGCTCGAACCCGGCGTAGACACCCCAGCTCGGCGACGACGTGGCGGCCAGCGCGGCGCGGATCTTGAACGCGGCCGGACCGCCGTACTGCAGGAACGAGTGCAGGATGTCGGGGGTGTTGACGAAGAAGTTGGGACGGAGCACCGGGCTGGTCTCGTAGGCCAGCTCGTGGAGGTACTGCTCGAGCTCCCACTTCTCGGTGCGCCAGGTGAAGTAGGTGTACGACTGGTGGAACCCGACCATGCCGAGCGTGCGCATCATCGGCGGCTTGGTGAACGCCTCGGACAGGAACACCACGTCGGGGTCGGTGCGGCGCACCTCGCCCAGCAGCCACTGCCAGAACATCACCGGCTTGGTGTGCGGGTTGTCGACCCGGAAGATCCGCACGCCGTGGTCCATCCAGTGGCGCACGACGCGCAGCACCTCGTTGTAGAGGCCTTCGGGGTCGTTGTCGAAGTTCAGCGGGTAGATGTCCTGGTACTTCTTCGGCGGGTTCTCCGCGTAGGCGATGCTGCCGTCGGCGCGGGTGGTGAACCACTCGGGGTGGCTGCGCACCCAGGGATGGTCGGGTGCGCACTGCAGCGCCAGGTCGATGGCCACCTCGAGCCCCAGGTCGTGTGCGCGCGCGACGAACGCCTCGAAGTCCTCGAGCGTGCCGAGGTCGGGATGGATGGCGTCGTGACCGCCCTCGTCGGAGCCGATCGCCCACGGCGAGCCCACGTCGTCCTCGTGCGCGATCAGGGTGTTGTTGGGGCCCTTGCGGTTGACCTTGCCGATCGGGTGGATCGGCGGCAGGTAGATCACGTCGAAGCCCATCGCGGCGACGCCCTCGAGGCGCTTGGCCGCGGTGCGGAAGTTGCCGGAGCGGACGTGACCGGTGGACGCGTCGTAGGTCGCCCCTTCGGACCGGGGGAAGAACTCGTACCAGGCGCCGTACAGCGCGCGCTCACGGTCGGCGAAGAACGGGAACGGGCCCTCGGCCGTCACCAGCTCACGCAGCGGGTGGAGGTCGAGCACCTCGTCGACCTCGGGGCTCACGCCGGCCGCGAACCGCGCCTGAACGGGACGCGTGGTGTCGCGCAGCGCGGTCACCGCGTCGGTCAGCGCGCGCCGCTCGGGTCGTGCGTCGCGGGGGAGGTTGGCCGCGGCGCGCTCGAGCACGAGCGCGCCCTCGGCCAGCATCAGCTCGACGTCGATCTCCGCGGCGATCTTGATCTCGGCGTTGTGCCGCCAGGTGGCGACCGGGTCGCTCCATGCCTCGACCGTGTACGACCACGCGCCTTCGGCGTCGGGGGTGATCTCCGCCTGGTAGCGGTCGGTTTTGGGCGCGGCCTCCGACATCCGCACGATCGGCCGCGTACGGCCGTCGGGACCCTGGAGCAGGACGTTGGCCCCGAGCATGTCGTGGCCCTCGCGGAACACGGTGGCCGCGACCGTGAAGGTCTCGCCGACCGTGGCCTTGGCCGGCAGCCGACCGAGGTCGACCACCGGGCTGACGTCGGTAATCGGGATGCGTCCAACCATCGTCAGCGAACCTACCCAGGAACGGCTCAGCATGCACGCCCGCCCGCCGGGGCGCCGCGGGTCTTTGCCCGGCTCGTCCCGGGCGGTCGGACGGCGCTCCAGGCCTGTTTCGAGCCGCCGGAGCGCCCAGAGCGACCCGGCCGGCTGTCACACTCGGTGTTCATGGCCGATGGGGAGAAGGTGTCCGACACCTGCGCGGCACTACCCGCCGCGTTCATGGACTTCCCGACCCCTGCAGGGGGTGGGAGGGCCAGGGAACAGGCGGTTACATCCCTTCCCCAGCCCCGCGCCCAGCCGCAGCCGGCCAACCCAACCCGCAAAGGAACCCCCAGCCGTCACGCCCCAGGCGCGACCCGCCGGACACCCACGGCCACCACGACCGCAACCGCGCCGAACGCGACGCCGAGCGCGACGAAGCCGACCAGCACCAGCCCGAGGGCCCCGACCACGAACAGCCCGCTCTCGACGGCCAGGCGGGCCGGGTCGGGCAGCCGCCCGGACGCGCGAGGCGCCACCAGCCGGGCCCAGACGGTGACTGCGACCAGCGGCAGCAGCACGGCCAGCAGGACCTGCAGCACGGGCCGGTCGCCGAGGCCCCAGCCGGCCACGGCCAGCGCCGCCAGCAGGGCCAGCTCGGTCGCGAATCGCACGGCGAGCAGCACCGGGGTCACCTGCCTCACGGTACCGGTGGCGTGTCGCCGGTTGGCGCTCCGCGCGCCGCCCCGACTACCGTTCGGCCGTGCGAGCGATACGACGGTTCACTGTTCGTCCTGTCCTGCCCAGGCCCTTGGAGCCCCTGGGCGAGCTGGTCAACAACCTGCGCTGGTGCTGGCACCCGGAGACGCAGGACCTGTTCGAGACGGTCGACCCCGAGCTGTGGAAGGCGTGTGGGTACGACCCCGTGCGGCTCCTCGGCGAGGTGTCGCCGCGACGCCTCCAGCAGCTCGCGCACGACCGCAAGTTCCTGCGGCTGCTGGAGCTGGCGCACGCCGACCTCGAGGAGTACCTCGCCGGCGACCGGTGGTACCAGGGCTTCGACGAGTCCGCGCCGCGGCAGATCGCGTACTTCTCCCCGGAGTTCGGCATCACCTCGGTTCTCCCTCAGTACTCCGGCGGACTCGGCATCCTGGCCGGCGACCACCTCAAGACCGCGAGCGACCTCGGCATCCCGATCATCGGGGTGGGGCTGCTGTACCGCCGCGGCTACTTCGTGCAGTCGCTCAGCCGTGAGGGCTGGCAGCAGGAGCGCTACCCGATCGTCGACCCCGACGGGCTGCCGCTGACCGTGCTGCGCGAGCCGGACGGCACGCCGGCGACCGTCGCCGTCGGCCTTCCCGGCGGGCAGCGACTGGCCGCGCGCATCTGGATCGCCGAGGTGGGCCGCGTCCCGATGCTGCTGCTCGACTCCGACCACGAGGAGAACTCCCCGGCCACCCGCGACGTCACCGACAGGCTGTACGGCGGCGGCGGCGAGCACCGGCTGCTGCAGGAGATGCTGCTCGGCATCGGGGGAGTGCGCGCCCTGCGCACGTACTGCCGGATCACCGGCGCCGCCGAGCCCGAGGTGTTCCACACCAACGAGGGCCACGCCGGCTTCCTGGGGGTCGAGCGGATCCGCGAGTTCGTGGAGGAGCAGGGGCTCGACTTCGACACCGCGCTCGAGCTGACGCGCGCGGGCACCGTCTTCACCACGCACACGCCGGTGCCCGCGGGCATCGACCGGTTCGACCGCGACCTGGTCGAGCAGCACTTCGGCGGCGACAACGCCTCGCCCGGCGTGCCGGTCGAACGGGTGCTCGAGCTCGGCGCGGAGAGCTACCCGCACGGCGACCCCGGCGTGTTCAACATGGCCGTGATGGGCCTGCGGCTGGCCCAGCGTGCCAACGGCGTCAGCCAGCTGCACGGTGTCGTCAGCCGCGACATGTTCGCCGGCCTGTGGCCCGGCTTCGACCCGGAGGAGGTGCCGATCGGCTCGGTCACCAACGGGGTGCACGCGCCCACCTGGGTGGCGCGCGAGGTTCTCGACCTCGCCGCACGCGAGGGCGGCGCCCGGCTGACCGAGTTCGGCGAGGACTGGGAGTCGATCGACAAGATCAGCGCTCGGTCGATCTGGGACACCAAGCGGCTGTTGCGGCAGCGCTTCGTCGACGACGCCCGCGCGCGCCTGCGCGAGTCGTGGCTGCTGCGCGGCGCCACGCCGGCCGAGCTCGGCTGGGTCGGCGACGTGCTCGACCCCGACATCCTCACCATCGGCTTCGCCCGCCGGGTGCCGTCGTACAAGCGGCTCACCCTCATGCTGCGCGACCCAGAGCGGCTCAAGTCGCTGCTGCTGCACCCGGAGCGGCCGGTGCAGCTGGTGATCGCCGGCAAGGCGCACCCGGCCGACGACGGTGGCAAGCGGCTGATCCAGGAGATGGTGCGGTTCGCCGACGACCCGCAGGTCCGCCACCGGATCGTGTTCCTGCCCAACTACGACATCTCCATGGCGCAGCCGATGTACCCCGGCTGCGACGTGTGGCTGAACAACCCGCTGCGCCCGTACGAGGCCTGCGGCACCTCGGGCATGAAGGCGGCGCTGAACGGCGGGCTCAACCTGTCCATCCGCGACGGCTGGTGGGACGAGTGGTTCGACGGCAACAACGGCTGGGCGATCCCGTCCGCCGAGGGCATCGACGACCCCGACCGGCGCGACGACATCGAGGCCGCCGCGCTGTACGACCTGATCGAGACCGAGGTCGCGCCGCGCTTCTACGACCACGACTCCAAGGGCCTCCCGGTGCGCTGGATCGAGATGGTGCGCCACACCCTGAAGTCGCTGGGCCCGAAGGTGCTGGCCTCGCGGATGCTGCGCGACTACACCATCGAGCTGTACTACCCGGCGGCGCAGACCGCGCGGGCGCTGGACGGCAACAACACCGGCGCCCAGGAGCTGGCCGCCTGGAAGAAGCGGGTCATGGCCGGCTGGGAGGGCGTCCGCGTCGACCACGTCGAGTCGTCGGGCGTGCCGGACTCGCCGCAGATCGGCTCGACCCTCGACGTGCGCGTATATGCGTCCCTGGGCTCCCTCTCCCCGGAAGACGTCGACGTGCAGGTCGTGCACGGCCTGGTCGACAGCGAGGACCAGCTGCGTGACCCCGAGATCGTCTCGCTGGGGCTGAGCGAGTCCTACGAGGCCGGGCGGCACCGGTTCGAGGGCAAGGTCGAGCTCGGCCGCAACGGCCCGTTCGGCTACACGGTGCGGATCCTGCCGCGCAACCGGCTGCTGGCGACCCCGGCGGAGGTGGGCCTGGTCGCGTGGCCGGCCCTGGGCAGCGACGGCACGCCGGAGTGGCGCTCCGAGCACGCGGGCTCCGCCTGACCCTGACCGACACCGCAGGCCAGGTCGCGCCTCACTGCCCCTGCAGCAGCAGCACGCTCCGCTCGGCCAGCGTCAGCCTGCGGCCGGGCTCGTGCTCGACCGGCTGCGCGTCCTTGCCGGCGGGCTGCAGCCGGTCGGTCCGGACCACCTCGGTGTAGGCGGCGGACAGGTCGGGAAGCCTCACCGACACCGGCTCGGCGCCGGCGTGCAGCCAGAGCAGGAACGAGTCGTCCTTGGTCGTCTCGCCCCGCTCGCCGCGGGTGCGGATGGCGTCGCCGGCCAGGAACAGCCCGAGTGTGCGCAGCTCTCGGTCGTACCAGTCGGACTCGGTCATCTCCCGCCCGTGCGGATGGATCCAGGAGAGGTCCTTGCGCCCGCCCTCGAAGGCGGGGCGTCCGGCGAAGAAGTGCCGCTGGCGCAGCACCGGATGCTCGCGCCGCAGGTGCACGAGCCGCCGGGTCAGGTCGTGCAGCGGCGCCCAGTCGGGGTCGTCGGTCCAGTCCAGCCAGGACACCTCGTTGTCCTGGCAGTAGGGGTTGTTGTTGCCGCGCTGGGTGCGGCCACGCTCGTCGCCGGCGACCAGCATCGGCACCCCGGTCGCCAGCAGCAGCGTCGACATCATGTTCGCCGCCTGCCGGAGCCGCAGCGCCCGGATCCGCGGGTCGCCGGTCTCGCCCTCCACCCCGGCGTTCCAGGACCGGTTGTCGGGGCTGCCGTCGCGTCCGCCCTCGCCGTTGGCCTCGTTGTGCCGCTTCTCGTAGCTGACCAGGTCGCGCAGCGTGAAGCCGTCGTGCGCGGTGACGAAGTTGACCGACGAGTACGGCATCCGGTCGCCTCCGGCGTACAGGTCGCTGGAGCCCGACAGCCGGTAGCCGAGGTCGCGCACGGAGTCGGAGCGGCCGCGCCAGAAGTCACGGACGGTGTCGCGGAACTTGTCGTTCCACTCCCACCACGGCGGCGGGAACCTGCCGACGCTGTAGCCCTCGGCGGTCGCGTCCCACGGCTCGGCGATGAGCTTGACCTCCCGCAGCAATGGGTCCTGGCCGACCGCGGCGAGGAACGGCGCGTGCATGTCGACCGCGTGCGCGTTGCGGGTCAGGGCCGGCGTCAGGTCGAACCGGAACCCGTCGACGTGCATCTCGCTGACCCAGTAGCGCAGCGAGTCCATCACCAGCATCAGCCCCTGACGGCTGGACGCGTCGAAGGTGTTGCCGCATCCGGTCACGTCGGAGTAGGTCCCGTGCAGCTGCCGGTAGTAGGCCCGGTCGCCGTACCCCCGGAACGACAGCGTGGGGCCGTTCGGCGTGCCCTCGGCGGTGTGGTTGTAGACGACGTCGAGGATGACCTCGATGCCCGCGGCGTGCAGCGCCCGCACCATCTGCCGGAACTCCGTCACCTGCTGGCCGCGGTCGCCGGAGGCGCTGTAGGCGTTGTGCGGGGCGAGGAAGCCGATGCTGTTGTAGCCCCAGTAGTTGGTCAGGCCGCGCGCGGTGACCTTGGGCTCGGAGAAGAACTGGTGCACCGGCAGCAGCTCGACCGCGGTGACGCCGAGGTCGCGCAGGTAGTCGACGACCGCCGGGTGGGCCAGCCCGGCGTAGGTGCCGCGCAGCTCCTCCGGCACGTCGGGGTGCCGCCGGGTGAAGCCCTTCACGTGCATCTCGTACAGGACGGTGTCCGACCACGGCACGTCCGGCCTGCGGTCGGGCCCCCAGTCGAAGTCTTCGGCCACGACCACCGACCGCGGCACGTACGGCGCGGAGTCGCGCTCGGGGTAGGCCATCTCGCGCGGGTCGTAGGAACCGGAGACGGCACGGGCGTACGGGTCGAGCAGCAGCTTGGCGGGGTTGAACCGGGCACCGTGGTACGGGTCCCACGGCCCGTGCGCCCGGAAGCCGTAGCGCCGGCCGTGACCCACGCCGGGCACCCGTCCGTGCCACACACCCTGGCTGCGCTCGGTCAGCGGAAGCCTGGTCTCGGCACCGGACTCGTCGAACAGGCACACCTCCACGCGGGACGCCTCCGGGGTCCACACCGCGAAGTTGGTGGCCTCGCCGACCACGGTCGCGCCCAGCGGGGCATGGTGGCCCGGCCAGACCGGGGGCGGCTCGATCACGCGTCCATCCTGACGGGTCGGCAAACCTGGGGTGCACTAGTGTGCGGCCGGGTCGCTCGTTCGGCCCCCGACACCCGACCGCACCGCGTGCGGTGCCCGTCGATGAGGAGGACCACGTGGGTGAGTTCGTACGACTCGAGGTCGAGGACGGCGTCGGCACGATCCGGCTCGACCGGCCCAAGATGAACGCCCTCAGCGTGCAGGTGCAGGAGGAGATCCGCGCCGCCGCGCTGGAGGCCACAGAGCGCGACGACGTGCGCGCGGTCGTGCTGTACGGCGGCGAGCGGGTGTTCGCGGCGGGCGCCGACATCAAGGAGATGCAGGACATGTCCTACACGGACATGGTCGACCGCTCGGCCGCCCTGCAGTCCTCGCTCACCACGGTCGCCCGCATCCCGAAGCCGGTCGTCGCGGCGATCACCGGCTACGCGCTGGGCGGCGGCCTCGAGCTGGCGATGTGCGCCGACATCCGTGTGTGCGCCGACGACGCCAAGGTCGGCCAGCCCGAGATCCTGCTCGGCATCGTCCCCGGCGCCGGCGGCACCCAGCGGCTGCCGCGGCTGGTCGGCCCGGCCAAGGCCAAGGACATCATCTTCACCGGGCGCTTCGTCGCCGCCGAGGAGGCGCTGGCCATCGGGCTGGTCGACCAGGTGGCGCCGGCGTCGGAGGTGTACGGCAAGGCCCGTGCCTGGGCCGAGCAGTTCACCTCGGGCCCGACGTACGCGCTGCGGGCCGCCAAGGAGGCCGTCGACCGCGGTGGCGAGGTCGACATCGACACCGGCCTGGAGATCGAACGGATGGTGTTCGCCGGGCTGTTCGCGACCGAGGACCGTGCGATCGGGATGGCCTCTTTTGTCGAGAACGGTCCCGGAAAGGCCAAGTTCGTCGGTCGCTGACCTGGCGGTATGACCCGCGGCGGTCGTCGTATGACCTCGCGTGACCTGTGCCGCGCATAGGCGTTGTATCAGCCAGCATGGGCATAATCCTTCGAGAGAAAGGGTGAAGGGAGATGTCGTCAGTGGCGAACGAGTCCACCTCGGACAGGGAGACCCCGGCGAAGGAGACGAGTTCGGCGAGGGAGACTCCGCCGAACCAGACGTCGGTAAAGGACGAACATATGGACGCCGGCAAGGAAAAGCGCGCGCGTCGTGCCCCCAAGGTCTCTGCCAAGGAGGTCGCCCACGGGGCCAAGGTCGGCTCCGACGCCATCCGGAACCGGGTCGCCTCGATCGTGTGGATCATCGCGGTCGTGTGCGCGGTCATCCTGATCCTTGCCGCGCTCGCGGTGGCTCTGGGAGCGCAGCCGAACAACCCGATGGTGGAGTGGCTGGGTCACGCGGCCAAGACGCTGGCAGGGCCCTTCGGCGGCCTGCACCATGGCGTGTTCGAGTTCAAGACCAAGAGCGGCGCCGACGACACCATCAAGAACGCACTGGTCAACTGGGGTCTGGCCGCGGTCGTCTATCTCGTCGTCGGCAGGATCGCCGCCCGCATCATCCGTCCCTGAACCTCCTCATTTCTCGCTGACATCTCCACGGCACGGTCGATGTGGCGTGGCTCGCGCTGTGAGCAAACCCACCACAGGTGCAGGTATGCGAGCGCTTAGCCAGGAGGTAAGTTCCCGGTAACCGCCGCGGGCAGCGGCGGCTGCTCGAGACGTCCGGCGAGATTCGCCGGACCAGCACTCCACAGGAGGGGCCGCACTGGCCATGAACATTGTCGTCTGTGTGAAGTACGTGCCGGACGCGACGGCTGAGCGCACGTTCAACGATTCCGACAACACCGTCGACCGGGCCGGCGTCGACGGCCTGCTGTCAGAGCTCGACGAGTACGCCGTCGAGCAGGCGCTGCAGGCTGTCGAGAAGTCCGGAGACGGCGAGATCACCGTGCTGACGGTGGGCCCCGACGCCGCGGTCGACGCGGTACGCAAGGGCCTGCAGATGGGCGCCCACAAGGGCGTGCACGTGGTCGACGACGCGATCCACGGGTCGGACTCGGTGGCCACCTCGCTGGTGCTCGCGAAGGCGATCGAGAAGATCGGCGCCGACTCTGAGGGCTCAGGCTGGGACATGGTGGTCTGCGGCATGGCCTCTACCGACGGCTCGATGAGCGTGGTGCCCGCGATGCTGGCCGAGCGGCTGGACGTGCCGCAGGTGACCATGGGCTCCGAGGTCACCGTCGACGGCTCGAAGGTGACGATCCGTCGCGACGGCGACGCGGCGACCGAGACCATCGAGGGCGAGACGCCGCTGGTGCTGAGCGTGACCGACCAGTCCGGTGAGGCCCGCTACCCCTCGTTCAAGGGGATCATGGCGGCCAAGAAGAAGCCCATGGAGACCTGGTCGCTGTCCGACATCGGCGTCGACGCCGGCGAGGTCGGCCTGGACGCCGCCTGGACCAAGGTCGACTCGTTCGAGGCGCGCCCGCCGCGGCAGGCCGGCACGATCGTGACCGACGAGGACGGCGACGGCGCGACCAAGCTGGTCGAGTTCCTGGCCGGCCAGAAGTTCATCTGAGAAGGGGCTGGAAGAAGTCATGGCTGAAGTTCTCGTTCTCGTCGACCATGTCGGCGGGTCGGTGAAGAAGACGACCTCTGAGCTCCTGACGATCGCCCGCCGCCTGGGTGAGCCGTCGGCAGTGTTCATCGGGTCGGAGGTCGACCAGGCCAAGGAGGCGCTGGCCAGGTACGGCGCCCAGAAGGTCTACGTCGTCGACGACCCGGCGACCAACGAGTTCCTGGTGGCACCCAAGGCCGAGGCGATCGCGCAGCTGGCCGAGAAGACGCAGGCCGCCGCGGTGCTGATCCCGTCGTACGCCGAGGGCAAGGAGATCGCCGGCCGGCTGGCGATCAAGCTCGGCTCCGGTGTCATCACCGACGCCGTGGACGTGCAGCCCGGCGACGACGGGCCGCAGGCGACCCAGTCGGTGTTCGCCGGCGGCTACACGGTCAAGTCGCACGTCACCAAGGGCACGCCGATCATCACGGTCAAGCCCAACTCCGCCACCCCTGAGCCCGCCGACGGTGCGGCCGAGGTCGAGAAGGCCGAGGTGACGATCTCCGACTCGGCCAAGAAGGCCAGGATCACCTCCAGCGAGGAGCGCAAGCAGAGCGGTCGCCCCGAGCTGACCGAGGCCGCGATCGTGGTCTCCGGCGGGCGTGGCACCGGCGGCAACTTCGAGCCGGTGGAGGCGTTCGCGGACTCGCTCGGCGCCGCGGTCGGCGCCTCCCGCGCCGCGGTCGACTCCGGCTGGTACCCGCACTCGTCGCAGGTCGGTCAGACCGGCAAGACCGTGTCGCCGCAGCTGTACATCGCCGCCGGCATCTCCGGCGCGATCCAGCACCGCGCCGGCATGCAGACCTCGAAGACCATCGTCGCGATCAACAAGGACGAGGAGGCGCCCATCTTCGAGATGGCCGACTTCGGCGTCGTCGGCGACCTGCACAAGGTCCTGCCCGCCGCGACGGAAGCGGTGACCAAGCACAAGGGCTGACCACCCGACCCGCACAGACAATTGGCGCGGGGGTCCCCACCGACGGTAGGTCCGTCGCAGGGGACCCCCGCGCTGTTCGTTGTTCGCACCTGCGGGGCCCAGTGATGCAGCCCGCCCTCACGTCGCGTGAGGGTCAGGTGGATTCGCCGACTACCCTGGGACGGTCATGAGCCCTACGGTCACCTACCTCGACCACGCCGCCACCACGCCGATGATTCCCGAGGCCGTGGTGGCGGTGACCGAGCAGCTGCAGGCGCTCGGCAACCCGTCGTCTCTGCATGGGTCGGGCCGCGCGGCCCGGCGGGTCGTCGAGGAGGCCAGGGAGACCGTCGCCCAGGCGCTCGGCGCCCGGCCCAGCGACGTGGTGTTCACCGCCGGCGGCACCGAGGCCGACAACCTCGCGGTGAAGGGGCTGTGGTGGTCCCGCCGGCGCGAGGACCCCCGGCGTACCCGCGTGCTGGCCAGTGCCGTCGAGCACCACGCGGTGCTCGACTCGCTCGACTGGCTGCAGGCCGCCGAGGGAGCCACCGTCGAGTACGTGCCGGTCGACCACCTCGGCCGCGTCGACGTCGAGGCGCTGCGCCGCAGCATCGCCGAGGACCCCGGCTCGGTCGCGTTCGTGACCGTGATGTGGGCCAACAACGAGGTCGGCACCGTCCAGCCGCTCGACGAGGTCGTCGCGGTCGCGCACGAGCACGACGTGCTCGTACACACCGACGCGGTCCAGGCGGTCGGCCAGCTGCCGGTCGACTTCGCCGCCAGCGGTGCCGACGCGCTCACGGTGTCCGCGCACAAGCTCGGCGGGCCCATGGGCGCAGGCGCGCTGCTGGTGCGCCGCGAGGTGCAGCTCGTGCCCGTCCTGCACGGCGGCGGGCAGGAGCGCGACGTCCGGTCCGGCACACTCAACGTGCCCGCGATCGCGGGCATGGCCGCCGCGGTCGAGCTCGCGGTCAAGCGCCAGCCCGAGCACGCCGCGGAGAGCGCGGAGCTGCGCGACGAGCTGGTCGCGCGTGTCCGTGAGCAGGTGCCCGACGTCGTGCTCAACGGCGACCCCGAGCCCGGGTTCGAGCACCGGCTGCCGTGCAACGCGCACCTGACCTTCCCCGGATGCGAGGGAGACCTGCTGCTGATGCTGCTCGACGCCCAGGGCATCGAGTGCTCCACGGGCTCGGCCTGCTCGGCCGGCGTTCCGCAGGCCAGCCACGTGCTGCTGGCAATGGGCGACGACGACGCGTACGCCCGAGCCTCGCTGCGGTTCTCGCTGGGGCACGGGTCCACCGCCGCCGACGTCGACCACCTCGCCGAGGTGATCGGCCCCGCCGTCGAGCGCGCCCGGGCGGCGGGGGTCACGGACCGGAAGGAGCTGTGACGATGCGGGTGCTCGCCGCGATGTCCGGCGGTGTGGACTCGGCCGTCGCCGCCGCCCGCGCCGCCGAGGCCGGCCACGACGTCACCGGGGTACACCTGGCGCTGTCCAAGAACGCGCAGTCCTACCGCAGCGGCGCCCGCGGCTGCTGCACGCTGGAGGACTCCCGCGACGCCCGGCGCGCGGCCGACGTCATCGGCATCCCGTTCTACGTCTGGGACATGGCCGAGCGTTTCCACGCCGACGTCGTCGAGGACTTCGTCGCCGAGTACGAGGCCGGCCGCACCCCGAACCCGTGCCTGCGCTGCAACGAGCGGATCAAGTTCGAGGCGGTCCTCGACCGCGCAGTCGCGCTCGGCTTCGACGCGGTCGCGACCGGGCACTACGCGCGGCTGCGCACCGGCGCCGACGGCCGGGTCGAGATGCACCGCGCCGTCGACCCCGGCAAGGACCAGTCGTACGTGCTCGGTGTGCTCACCCAGGGCCAGCTCGCGCACGCGATGTTCCCGCTCGGCGACAGCACGAAGGACGTGGTGCGTGCCGAGGCCGAGCGCCGCGGTCTGGCGGTGGCGCGCAAGCCCGACAGCCACGACATCTGCTTCATCGCCGACGGCGACACCGCCGGGTTCCTGCGCCGCCGTCTCGGCGACGCGCCGGGCGACATCGTCGACCGCTCGGGCGCCGTCGTCGGCAGCCACCAGGGCGCGTACACGTACACCATCGGCCAGCGGCGCGGCCTGCAGATCGGCGTCCCGGCGCCGGACGGGCGCCCCCGCTACGTGCTCGACATCGAGCCGGCCAGCCGGACCGTCACCGTCGGCTCGCGCGAGGAGCTCGACGTCGACCGCATCGTCGGCATCCGCCCGCGCTGGTGCGCCGACGCGCCCGAGGGCGTGCTCGACTGCGCCGTGCAGCTGCGCGCGCACGGTGAGGAGCACACCGCCCGCGCCTATGTCGACGACGGCCACCTGGTGGTGGAGCTGGCCCGGCCCGCGCGCGGCGTGGCCCCGGGTCAGGCAGTGGTGGTCTACGACGGCACCCGCGTCGTCGGCAGCGCGACCATCGACCGGGCCGCCGCTGCCGACCGTGCCACCGCGTCTGCTGCCCACCGGTCCGCATGAGCGGGGAGCAGATTCCCCCCACCGGGGTGGCGACCGGTGTCGGGTCGATGCCCGGCGAGGACTACCGCGAGGCCGTGCGGACCGTGCTGGGCGTGCTCGAGGACCTGCCGCACATGCCCGAGCTGCCGGCGCGCTCCGAGGCGGCGTCGATGACCGGCCGCGCGGTCGCGATGCTGGCCGACCTCGGCGCCGACCTGCAGCCGGCCGGGTGGCGGCTGACCGACGCACCCGGACGCGACCACCGGCGCGCCCGCTCGCTGCTGGCCCAGGACCTCGACGTGGTCGAGGAGCTGACGCAGGACTACGAAGGGCCGTTCAAGATCCAGGTCGCGGGTCCCTGGACGCTCGCGGCCACCGTCGAGCGCCCGCGCGGCGACCGCCTGCTGGCCGACCACGGTGCGCGCCGCGAGCTGGCGCAGTCGCTGGCCGAGGGCCTGGGCGGCCACATCGACGACGTACGCCGCCGGGTGCCCGGCGCGCAGCTGGTGGTGCAGGTGGACGAGCCCGCACTGCCGGCCGTCCTGGCCGGGGCGGTGCCCACTGCCAGCGGCTTCCATCGGCACCGCTCCGTGACCGCGCCCGAGGGCGTCGAGGCGCTGCGCTGGGTGCTCGATGCGGTGACCGTGGCCGGCGCGTCCCCGGTCGTCCACTGCTGCGCGGACGCGGTGCCGGTGGCCCTGCTGGCCAAGGCCGGCGCACGCGCTGTGTCGGTCGACGCGTCGCGGGTGACCCGGGGTCAGTACGACGCGTATGCCGGGCTGCTCGACCAGGGCATCGGGCTGTGGCTGGGTGTCGTACCCGTCCCCGAGCCCGAGCCGGTGCCGAGCGACACCGACCTGCTGCGCCGGGTGCAGCGGCTGCTGGAGGACCTCGGCGCAGACCCCGAGGCCGCGGGGTCGCACTGCGTGGTCACGCCGGCCTGCGGGCTCGCCGGAGCCACGTCCGCGTGGGCCAGGCGCGCGCTCACGCTGGCGGTCCAGGTGGCCCGGCACATGTCGGGGGTAGAGGGCAGGATGACCTCATGACCGAGGAGGACCTGCCTCGCGCGACGGCCGCGGAGGCGCCCGCCGAGGCGCCCGCGGAGGCGCGCGAGCGGCACCAGGACCTGGCCGAGCAGGTCGAGGACCACCGCTGGCGCTACTACGTGCTCGACCGGCCGACGGCCAGCGACGCCGAGTTCGACACGCTGATGCGCGAGCTGGAGGCGCTGGAGGAGCAGTACCCCGACCTGCGCACGCCCGACTCGCCGACGCAGAAGGTCGGGGGAGCGGTCTCGACCGACTTCACGCCGGTCGAGCACCGCGAGCGGATGATGAGCCTCGACAACGCGTTCACGCAGGAGGAGCTGGTCTCCTGGTTCGCCCGCGCCGAGCGCGAGGGCGCCGGCGACGCCGACTTCCTGTGCGAGCTCAAGGTCGACGGGCTGGCGATCAACCTGACCTACGAGAACGGCCGGCTGGTGCGCGGCGCGACCCGCGGCGACGGGCGCGTGGGCGAGGACGTCACCGCCAACGTCCGCACCCTCGAGCAGGTGCCGCACCGGCTGACCGGCACTGACGACTACCCCGTGCCGGAGCTGGTGGAGGTGCGCGGCGAGGTCTACTTCACCGGCGAGGACTTCGCGGCGCTCAACGCGCAGCTGGTCGAGGCCGGCAAGGAGCCGTTCGCCAACCCGCGCAACACCGCGGCCGGCTCGCTGCGGCAGAAGGACCCGAAGGTGACCGCGCGGCGGCGGCTGCGGATGGTGTGCCACGGCTTGGGAGCCCGCACCGGCTTCGAGCCGACCCGGCAGTCGGAGTCCTACGAGGCGCTGCGCGCCTGGGGGCTGCCGGTGTCCGACCGCGCCCGGGTGGTGCACGACCTCGAGGCCGTGCGCGAGTTCATCGAGCACTACCGCGAGGAGCGCCACGGCGTCGAGCACGAGATCGACGGCGTGGTGGTCAAGATCGACCAGGTGTCGCTGCAGCGTCGGCTGGGCTCGACGTCGCGGGCGCCGCGCTGGGCGATCGCGTTCAAGTACCCGCCCGAGGAGGTCAACACCAAGCTGCTCGACATCCAGGTCAACGTCGGCCGCACCGGCCGGGTGACGCCGTTCGGGGTGATGCAGCCGGTGAAGGTGGCCGGGTCGACCGTGGAGATGGCGACGCTGCACAACGCCTCGGAGGTCACCCGCAAGGGCGTGCTGATCGGCGACACCGTGGTGCTGCGCAAGGCCGGCGACGTGATCCCCGAGATCCTCGGGCCGGTCGTCGACCTGCGCGACGGCTCCGAGCACGCGTTCGAGATGCCCACCCACTGCCCGGCGTGCGGCACCGAGCTTCGGCCCGAGCGCGAGGGCGACGCCGACATCCGCTGCCCCAACAGCCGGTCCTGCCCGGCGCAGCTGCGTGAGCGGCTGTTCCACGTGGCCGGGCGTGGTGCGTTCGACATCGAGGTGCTCGGCTACGAGGCCGCGACCGCGCTGCTCGACGCCGGCGTGGTGCACGACGAGGGCGACCTGTTCACCCTCGACGAGGACACCCTGCTGAAGGTGCCGCTGTTCACCAAGAAGGACGGCGCGCTGTCGGCCAACGGCCAGCGGCTGCTGGCCAACCTCGAGCAGGTGAAGGGCCAGCCGTTGTGGCGGGTGCTGGTCGGACTGTCGATCCGGCACGTCGGCCCGACCGCGGCGCGGGCGCTGGCCGGCGCGATGGGGTCGATGCAGCGCATCGCCGACGCGAGTGCCGAGGAGCTGGCCGCCGTCGAGGGCGTCGGACCGACCATCGCCGACGCGATCCGCGACTGGTTCGGGGTCGACTGGCACCGCGAGGTGGTGAGCAAGTGGCGTGAGGCCGGCGTGCGGATGGAGGACGAGGTCGACGAGTCCGTGGCCCGCACCCTGGAGGGGCTGACCGTCGTGGTCACCGGCTCGCTGCCCGGGTTCTCCCGCGACGAGGCCAAGGAGGTCATCCTCGCCCGCGGCGGCAAGGCCAGCGGCTCGGTGTCGAAGAAGACCGACTTCGTGGTGGCCGGCGACTCGCCCGGCTCCAAGTACGACAAGGCGGTGCAGCTCGGCGTACCCGTGCTCGACGAGGACGGCTTCCGGGTCCTGCTGGCCGACGGGGCCGAGGCCGCGCAGAAGGTCGCACAGGTCGGCGAGGCCTGACGGCGCCACCACGTCGGGTGGCGCGTTGCGGATGGACAAACCGGACGCCAGGCCTACGGAACGCGCCACTCGACGGCGGTCGACCTACGGAGCGCGCCACCCGAGCCCGGCTCTAGGATTGCGAGGTCACCCCCGCCGTCCCGGACCGGAGTGAGACCCCGCATGGCCGAGCACGACCCCGCGATCACCCGCGACGAGGTCGCCCACCTCGCGCACCTGGCGCGCATCGACCTCACCGACGCCGAGCTGGACCACCTCGCGCCCCAGCTTGCGGTCATCCTCGAGGCCGTCGCGTCGGTGTCCACGGTGGCCGCCGACGACATCCCCCCGACCTCGCACGCGGTGCCGCTGACCAACGTGTTCCGCGAGGACGAGCTGCGCACCTGCCTGAGCCCCGAGGAGGCGCTGGCCGGCGCCCCCGAGGTCGAGGACCAGCGGTTCCGGGTGCCGCGGATCCTGGGGGAGGAGGCCTGATGCCTGACCTGGTGATGCAGAACGCCGCCGACCTCGCCGCCGCGCTCGAACGCGGCGACACCACGTCGGTCGAGATCACCCAGGCCTATCTGGACCGCATCGCCGAGGTCGACGGCGACGTACACGCGTTCCTGCACGTCGACGCCGAGGGCGCACTGGCCGCGGCGCGCGCGTCCGACGAGCGGCGGGCCGCGGGCAGACCCGCGTCGCCCCTGGACGGGGTTCCGATCGCGGTCAAGGACGTGCTCGCCACCCGCGGCCTGCCGACGACCTGTGGCTCGCGGATCCTGCAGGGCTGGGTGCCGCCGTACGACGCGACCGTGGTGGCGCGGCTGCGCGCGGCGGGGCTGCCGATCCTGGGCAAGACCAACATGGACGAGTTCGCGATGGGCTCCTCCACCGAGCACTCCGCGTACGGCCCCACCCACAACCCCTGGGACCTCGAGCGCATCCCCGGCGGGTCGGGTGGCGGCTCGGCCGCCGCGGTGGCCGCGTACGAGGCCCCGCTGGCGATCGGCACCGACACCGGCGGGTCGATCCGGCAGCCCGGCGCGGTGACCGGGACCGTCGGGGTCAAGCCGACGTACGGCGGGGTGTCGCGCTACGGGCTGGTGGCGCTGGCCAGCAGCCTCGACCAGGCCGGCCCGGTGACCCGCTCCGTGCTCGACGCGGCGCTCTTGCACGAGGTGATCGGCGGCCACGACCCGATGGACTCCACCTCCATCGACCAGCCGCTGCCCGCGCTGGTGCAGGCGGCACGCACCGGGCTGACGCAGGGCGACCTGCGCGGCGTGCGCATCGGGGTGGTGCGCGAGCTCGGCGGCGAGGGCTACCAGGCCGGCGTCCGCTCGCGGTTCGACGAGTCGGTCGAGCTGATGGTCAAGGCCGGGGCCGAGGTGGTCGAGGTGTCGTGCCCGCACTTCGAGTACGGCCTGGGCGCCTACTACCTGATCCTGCCGAGCGAGGCGTCGAGCAACCTGGCGAAGTTCGACGCGATGCGCTACGGCCTGCGCGTCTACCCCGAGGGGGTCGACCAGCCCAGCGCCGAGCAGGTGATGAACGCGACCCGCGAGGCGGGCTTCGGCGACGAGGTCAAGCGCCGCATCATCCTCGGCACCTATGCGCTGTCCAGCGGCTACTACGACGCCTACTACGGGCAGGCCCAGAAGGTGCGCACGCTGATCTCGCGCGACTTCGCCGCCGCGTTCGAGCAGGTCGACGTTCTCGTCTCGCCGACGGCACCGACGACCGCGTTCAAGATCGGCGAGAAGCTCGACGACCCGCTGGCGATGTACCTCAACGACATCGCCACGATCCCCGCCAACCTGGCGGGCGTACCCGGGATCTCCGTACCCAACGGGCTGGCGGAGGAGGACGGCCTCCCGACCGGGCTGCAGGTGCTGGCGCCGGCCACCGCCGACGACCGGCTGTACCGGGTGGGTGCTGCCGTCGAGGCGCTGCTGCTGGAGTCGTGGGGTCGTCCGCTGCTGGCGAACGCACCGGAGCTGGGAGGTTCGCGATGACGGCGACAGACACGTTGATGTCGTTCGACGAGGCGCTGCAGACCTTCGACCCGGTGCTGGGCCTCGAGGTGCACGTCGAGCTGAACACCGCCTCCAAGATGTTCTGCGGCTGCCCGACCTCGTTCGGCGCCGAGCCCAACACGCAGGTCTGCCCGGTGTGCCTCGGCCTGCCCGGCGCGCTGCCGGTGGTCAACCGCGACGCGGTCAAGGCCGCGATCAGGATCGGGCTGGCGCTGAACTGCGAGATCGCGCCGTGGTGCCGGTTCGCGCGGAAGAACTACTTCTACCCGGACATGCCGAAGAACTTCCAGACCTCGCAGTACGACGAGCCGATCGCGTTCGACGGCTGGACCGAGGTCGACGTAGAGGGCGAGAGCTACCGCATCGGCATCGAGCGCGCGCACATGGAGGAGGACACCGGCAAGTCGCTGCACGTCGGCGGCGCGACCGGGCGAATCCACGGCGCCGACCACTCGCTGCTCGACTACAACCGCGCCGGGGTGCCGCTGATCGAGATCGTCACCAAGCCGGTCGAGGGCACCGGCGCGAAGGCGCCCGAGGTCGCCCGCGCCTACGTCGGGCATCTGCGCGAGCTGCTGCTGGCCCTCGGTGTGTCCGAGGTGCGGATGGAGCAGGGCAACCTGCGCTGCGACGTCAACCTGTCGCTGCGTCCCGACCCGTCTGCGCCGTACGGCACGCGTTCGGAGACCAAGAACGTCAACTCCCTGCGCTCGGTGGAGCGTGCCGTGCGCTACGAGGTGTCGCGCCAGGCCGCGCTGCTGGCGGCGGGGGAGAAGGTCGTGCAGGAGACGCGGCACTGGCACGAGGACACCGGCGCGACGACGTCGGGCCGCAGCAAGGAGCAGGCCGAGGACTACCGCTACTTCCCCGAGCCCGACCTGGTGCCGATCGCGCCCAGCCGCGAGTGGGTCGAGGAGCTGCGAGCCACCCTGCCCGAGCCGCCGAGCCAGCGCCGCGCCCGCCTGCAGCGGGAGTGGGACTTCTCCGACCTGGAGATGCGCGATGTCGTCGGCGCCGGCGCGCTGGTTCTCGTCGAGCGGACGATCGCCGCCGGGTGTGCGCCGCAGTCGGCGCGCAAGTGGTGGCTGTCGGAGCTCGCGCGACGCGCCAACGAGCTCGGGGTGGAGCTCGCCGACCTGCCGGTGACGCCGGAGCAGGTGGCTCAGCTGCAGCAGCTGGTCGACGCGGGGCGCCTCAACGACAAGCTGGCGCGGCAGGTGCTCGACGGCGTGCTCGACGGCGAGGGCTCGCCCGAGGAGGTCGTCTCCGCCCGTGGCCTGGAGGTCGTCTCCGACGAGTCCGCGCTCGGCGCCGCGGTCGACCGGGCTATCGAGGCCAACCCCGGCGTCGCGGAGAAGGTCCGCGGCGGCAAGGTCGCGGCCGCCGGTGCCCTGATCGGCGCGGTGATGAAGGAGATGCGCGGGCAGGCCGACGCCAACCGCGTGCGCGAGCTGATCCTCGAGCGCCTGTCCTGAGCAAGAATATTGACGCGTCACCGCATGGGTGGGGCAGACATCTGGCGTGACGGGTCAAGATTCCCGCACCCCTTGTCGTGACGCGCCAAAGTTCCTGCACCCCTGACGTGAGGCGTCAATCCGTCGCCAGGGGGAGAGTCAGCGCAGGGTGAGGCGCAGGATGCGGTCGTCGGTGGGCGCGGGGAGGCCGCGGCCATCGCGGTTGCTGGTGCTCACCCACAGCGACCCGTCCGGCGCGGCTACCACGGTGCGCAGCCGGCCGTAGTCGCCGACCAGCAGCGCCCGCGGCTGGTGAACGCCGCCATCGGCGCGCACCGGCACCTGCCAGAGCCGCTCGCCGTTCAGCGACGCCGCCCACAGCGACCCCGCCGCGAACGCCAGCCCCGACGGCGAGGCGTTGTCGGGGCGCCACTGCACCAGCGGGTCGGTGAGCCCGGGCTGGTTGCCGTCGCCCTCCACCAGCGGCCAGCCGTAGTTGAGGCCCTTCTGGATCCGGTTCAGCTCGTCCCAGACGTCGGAGCCGAACTCGGTGGCCCACAGCCGGTCGTGCGAGTCGAAGGCCAGCCCCTGCACGTTGCGGTGCCCATACGTCCACACCGGCGAGCCCGGGAAGGGGTTGTCGCGCGGCACGGAGCCGTCCGGGTTCACCCGCAGGATCTTGCCGCCCAGTGAGTCCCGGTTCTGCGAGAGCGACGAGTCGCCGGTCTCGCCGGTCGAGATGTACAGCTTGCCGTCGGGGCCGAACGCCAGCCGCCCGCCGTCGTGAATGTCGCCGAACGGGATGCCGGTGAGTATCGGTCGCTGCGGCCCGAGCCGGCCGTGCTCGTAGGTCATCGACACCACGCGGTTGTCGTGGTCGGTGGTGAGGTAGACGTAGATGCGGTGGTCGCGCGCGTACGTCGGGGAGACCGCAAGCCCCAGCAGCCCGCCCTCCGACGTGGGCGACACACCGTCGACCGAGCCGACCGGCACCACGCGCCCGGACGGGAGTATCCGCACGATCCGGGCGGCGTCGCGCTCGGTCACCAGTGCCGAGGCATCGGGCAGGAAGTCGATGCCCCATGGCACCGCGAGGTCGCGCGCCACCACGCCGGCGAACGTGGCCTGTGCCGGACCTGCCGGCGCGGCGCTGGCGGTGGACCCCTCGGAGCCGGGAGTGGCTGTCGCCTGCGGAGGGCGTGAGGGTGCCACCGTTGGCGCGGTGATCGCGGTGTTGTCCGGCCCCTGCGGCCGGGGCGCGTCGCCCTCCTGCGCGGAGCAGGCGGCGAGTACCAGCGACGCTGCGGCGAGCGCGGGTACCACGCGGCTGCGGCTCATGCCGCCAATGCTAGGGAGGCCTGTCGAGCCTCAGGAGACCTCGCGCGCGCGGACGCGGCGTCGCCTGCGCGCGCCCGCCTCGCCCTCGTCGGCCCGGCGCACCAGCTCGAGCAGCTCCTCGCGCACCCGCTCGGGGTGCTCCATCTGCAGGAAGTGCGACCCGGGCAGCACGTGGAAGACGGCCTCGGGGATCCGCGCGGCGGCGGTCTTCATGTCGTGGTTGTCGGCCAGCAGGTCGTGCTTGCCGGCGATGAACACGGTGGGCACGCCGATGCCGCGCAGCGAGACCCGCTCGTGCCGGGCGGCGGCGACGGCGAGGTGGAAGTACCAGTCGACGTCGGTGGTGAGGAACTCGCGCACCGCCTGGCGTACGACCTCCTCGTCGGCCGACGGGAACATGAACCCGCTGTGCCGCAGCAGCGTCGCGCTGAACCTGCCCACCGGCAGCGCCCGCGTCAGCGGCGAGAACAGGTGGCCGACCTCGCGCACGGCGTAGGCGAGTCCGACGGTGAGCGGGGCGCGCAGCGGCCGCGGCACGTGCATGGGGCCGAGCATGCTGGCGAAGGTCGCCCCCGGAACGCCGGCGATGGCGAACAGGCCGGTCACGCGCTCAGGGTGCCGGAAGGCGAGCTCGAACGCGGTGTTGACGCCGATCGACCAGCCCGCCACGACGGCCGAGTCGAGACCGGCGTCGTCCATAACCGCGAGTGCGTCCTCGACGAACGCGTCGATGCCCACGCGGTCGGGGTCGAGTGGTCGCTGCGAGCCGCCGACGCCGCGGTGGTTCCAGGAGATGACGCGCACACCGCAGTCGCGGCGCAGCAGCGACGGCCAGGCGTAGGGGTTGGTGCCCAGGCCGTTGCACAGCAGCACGGGCGGCCCGGGCGCGTCGTTGGTCCAGGCCCGCAGCACGGTGCCGTCGGCGCTCTTCACGTCGTAGAAGCGCAGTGCCGGCGACCCCGAGGCGTTCTTCATGCGCCAAGTGTGCCCCGGTGGCTGAACGGTCAAGCATGTGGGACGTCACCGTCCGGGCGTGGTCTCGGACACGCCCCGGACGCGAGACATTAGGGTCGGCGCATGGCCGCAGCCGACGCAGCAGGTTCAGCGCAAGGAGCAGACACGACCGGCGCCGTGACAGCCGCGGACCTCGTCCTCGAGGGCGGCGGCGTCAAGGGCATCGGCCTGGTGGGCGCCGCCATGCGGCTGGCCGAGCACGGCTACGAGTTCCCGCGGGTCGCCGGGACCTCCGCCGGCGCGATCGTCGGATCAGTGCTGGCCGCGCTGCAGCGTCGCGGCGAGGGCTTCGACCGTCTCGCGGAGATCACCCGCACCCTCGACTACGGCCGCTTCCGCGACCGGGGCGTCGCGGGCCGCCTGCTCGGACCGCTCGGGTTCATCGCGGACGGCTTCTCGCTGCTGCTGGAGAGCGGTGTGTTCGAGGGCGACTACCTGCACGACTGGCTGTCCGGCGTCCTCGCCGACCTGGGGGTACGGACCTTCGGCGACCTGCGCACCGACGACCCGGGCGACGACGGCAGCCTGCACCATCGCTACTCGCTGGTCGTGACGGCCAGCGACGTGTCCCGCCAGCGGTTCGTCCGCTTTCCGTGGGACTACCCCGACTACGGGCTCGACCCGGACGAGCAGCCGGTCGCCGACGCGGTGCGCGCGTCGGCGTCCATCCCGTTCTTCTTCGAGCCAGTGACGCTGCGCGCCGAGCGCGGTGAGGCCACGCTGGTGGACGGGGGGCTGCTGTCGAACTACCCGATCACCACCTTCGACCGGCAGGACGGGCGAACCCCGCGCTGGCCGACGATCGGCATCCGGCTGAGCGCCCAGGAGGACCGGAACCGTCCGCCGCAGCGGGTCCAGGGCCCCGTCGCACTGGCCGTGTCGCTGGTGGAGACCGCGATCGAGGGCTCGCAGTCGGTCCAGGATCTCGACCGCTGCAACGACAGGCGCAGCGTGTTCGTCGACACCAGCCGGGTCGGGCCCGTCGACTTCGGGATCAGCGACGAGGAGCAGGACGACCTCATGGCCACCGGACGCAAGGCCGCCGACGAGTTCCTGGGCGCGTGGGACTTCGCGGGCTGGCTGCGCGACTGCCGGGGTGTCCGGTCGTGACCGGCTCCGGAGGTGGGTCCGGCCGGCTGGCGTGGCTGCCGTTCGAGCCCGAAGAGCTCGGCGACGTGCCGGACGGCCTGGAGTTCGAGGTGTTCTCGGCCGACAGCGAGCAGACGCCGCCGGGCGCGGAGCGGGTCGAGCTGTACGTGCCCGACTACACCTTCGCCCGCCGGGTCGTGGAGGTCATCCCGAAGCTGACCAGCCTGCAGGTGGTGCAGACGCTGACCGCCGGCGTCGACCACGTGCGGCCGTACGTGCCCGAGGGCGTGACGCTCTGCAACGCGCGCGGGGTGCACGACGCGTCGACGGCCGAGCTCGCGGTCGCCCTCATGCTCGCGTCGCTGCGGGGCTTCCCCGACTTCGTCCGGGCGCAGGGCGAGCAGCGCTGGGCGTTCGGTCCGCGGCCTGCCCTGGCCGACCGCACGGTGCTGATCGTCGGGTACGGCTCGATCGGCGAGGCCATCGAGACCCGGCTGCAGGGCTTCGAGTGCGACGTACTCCGGGTGGCGCGCACGGCGCGCGACGGGGTGGCCGACCTGGCGAGCCTGCCGGTGCTGCTGCCGGGCGCCGACGTCGTCGTGCTCGTGGTACCGGAGACCGACGAGACGCGCGGGATGGTCGACGCCGGCTTCCTCGCCCAGATGAAGGACGGCGCGCTGCTGGTGAACGTCTCGCGCGGGCCGATCGTCGACACCGACGCCCTGCTGGCCGAGCTGCACCAGCGACGGCTGCGCGCCGCGCTCGACGTCACCGACCCCGAGCCGCTGCCGGAGGGCCATCCGCTCTGGTCGGCACCGGGGCTGCTGATCTCGCCGCACGTCGGCGGTGCCACGTCCGCCTTCTGGCCGCGTGCCCACGCGCTCGTGCGCGACCAGCTGACCCGGTTCGTGGCGGGGGAGCCGCTACGCAACATCGTGACCGGCGCATACTGACTCAAGGCACAGACCTTCACATCCCGATATCAAGACTGTAGCCTTCAACTCGGGAAGTGAAGGCGGATACCTTGGGAGTTGGGTCGTGGTCTTCGTGCTCTCGCTCGACCAGCGCTTCAG
>CBFGZI010000051.1:0-24930 GCA_965653225.1 uncultured Propionibacteriales bacterium
GAGACGAGACCCCATGACCGTGCTCGACGACATCATCGTCGGGGTCCGCGCGGACCTCGCCGAACGCGAGCAGCGCACCCCGCTGGCCGACCTGCAGCAGCAGGTCGCCGCCGCGCCGCCCGCGCGCGACCCGATGCCGGGATTCGCCGCGCCCGGCATCTCGGTGATCGCCGAGGTCAAGCGCGCCAGCCCCAGCAGGGGTGACCTCGCCCCGATCGCCGACCCCGCGGCGCTTGCGCGTGAGTACGCAGCCGGCGGCGCCGCGGCGATCAGCGTGCTCACCGAGCAGCGCCGCTTCGGCGGCAGCCTGGACGACCTGCGCGCGGTGCGCGCTGCCGTGGACACCCCGATCCTGCGCAAGGACTTCATCGTCACGCCGTACCAGCTGTGGGAGGCCCGCGCCGCCGGTGCCGACCTGGCCCTGCTGATCGTCGCCGCGCTCACCCAGCCCGAGCTGCACACGCTGCTGGAGGTGACCGGCGAGGCCGGTCTCACCGCCCTGGTCGAGGTCCACGACGAGGACGAGCTCGACCGCGCGCTGGGCGCCGGTGCCACCCTGGTCGGGGTGAACGCACGCAACCTGCGCACCCTCGACGTGCAGCCCGACACCTTCGCCCGGCTGGCACCACGGGTGCCCGACGGCGTGGTGACGGTCGCCGAGTCCGGCATCCGCGGTCCCGACGACGTGCGCCGCTACGCCGAGGGCGGGGCCGATGTCGTGCTCGTCGGCGAGGCGCTGGTCACCGGCGACGACCCGCGGGGTGCGGTGCAGAAGATGGTCGCGGCCGGCGAGCGGGCAGGCTGACATGGGAACGAAGACGAGTAGAGACACCGGGACGGACATGGACGCGGAGCAGCAGGCGCCGACGGCGTACGTCCAGGGACCGGACCCGCACGGGCACTGGGGCCCGTTCGGCGGGCGGTTCATGCCCGAGGCGCTGATCGCGCCACTGGACGAGCTCGAGCAGGCCTGGCGCGAGGCGATGTCCGACGACGCGTTCACCGGCGAGTTCAGGCGGATGCTGCGCGAGTACGCCGGCACGCCGAGCCTGCTGTACGACGCGACCCACCTTTCCGAGATCGCCGGCGCGCGCATCCTGCTCAAGCGCGAGGACCTGAACCACACCGGCGCGCACAAGATCCGCAACGTCCTCGGCCAGGCGCTGCTGACCAAGCGGATGGGCAAGACACGGGTGATCGCCGAGACCGGCGCCGGCCAGCACGGCGTCGCCACCGCCACCGCGTGTGCCTACCTCGGCCTCGAGTGCGTGGTGTACATGGGCGAGGTCGACACACAGCGGCAGGCGCTCAACGTCGCCCGCATGCGACTGCTGGGCGCCGACGTGGTCCCGGTGCGCACCGGCAGCCGCACGCTCAAGGACGCGATCAACGAGGCGCTGCGCGACTGGGTCGCGACCGTCGACCACACCCACTACCTGCTGGGCACCGCCGCCGGGGCGCACCCGTTCCCGGCGATGGTGCGCGACTTCTGCCGGGGCATCGGCGACGAGGCGCGTGCGCAGTCGCTGGACCTGCTCGGCCGGCTCCCCGACGCGGTCTGCGCCTGCGTCGGTGGCGGGTCCAACGCGATCGGCATGTTCAGCGCGTTCATCCCCGACGAGTCGGTGCGGCTGTACGGCTTCGAGGCCGGCGGCGAGGGGTTCGACACGGGACGGCACGCCGCCACGATCTCCGCCGGCGAGGTCGGAGTGCTGCACGGCGCCCGGTCGTTCCTGCTGCAGGACGAGGACGGGCAGACGGTGGAGTCGCACTCGATCTCCGCCGGGCTCGACTACCCCGGCGTCGGTCCCGAGCACGCGCACCTCGCGCGATCCGGGCGGGCGTCCTACCGGCCGGTGTCCGACGCCGAGGCGATGGAGGCGTTCTCGCTGCTGTCGCGCGCCGAGGGCATCATCCCGGCGATCGAGTCCGCGCACGCGGTGTCGGGTGCGCTGCAGGTGGCTCGCGAGCTGGGCCCGGACGCCGTGATCGCGGTGTGCCTGTCCGGACGCGGCGACAAGGACATGGACACCGCAGCGAAGTGGCTCGGGTTCGTCGACGAGCAGGGCAGCCCGGAGGTCGACGCATGAGCCTGGAGACCCAGCGTGCACCGAGCCGGGTTGACGAGACGTTCGTCCGGGCCCGTGCCGAGGGGCGCAGCGTGCTCGTGGGCTACCTGCCCGCCGGCTTCCCGACCTACGACGGCTGCATCGAGGCGGTCCGGGCGATGGTCGACGGGGGAGTGGACCTGCTCGAGATCGGGCTGCCCTACAGCGACCCCGTCATGGACGGCCCGACCATCCAGGCGGCCGCGCAGCAGGCGCTCGCGGGCGGGCTGCGCACCCGCGACGTGCTCCGAACGGTGGAGGCGGTCGCGCCGGTCGTGCCGACCGTGGTGATGACGTACTGGAACCCGGTCGAGAGGTACGGCGTGGACCGCTTCGCCCGCGATCTCGCCGCCGCCGGAGGGTCCGGGCTGATCACGCCCGACCTGGTCCCCGACGAGGCCGCCGAGTGGCTGGCCGCGTCCGACGCGCACGACCTCGACCGCGTCTTCCTGGTCTCGCCGTCCTCGACCGACGCGCGGATCGCGATGACCACGGAGTCGTGCCGGGGCTTCGTCTACGCCACCTCGGTGATGGGCGTCACCGGCACCCGAAAGCAGACCAGCAGCCTCGCGCCCGAGCTGGTGGGCCGGGTCAAGAAGGTGACCCCGCTGCCGGTGGGCGTCGGTCTCGGCGTGTCCAGCGGCGTCCAGGCCGCCGAGGTCGGCGCGTTCGCCGACGGCGTCATCGTCGGGTCGGCGTTCGTGCGCTGCCTGCTCGATCCCGGGCAGGACACTTCCGCGGGCGTCTCCGCCGTACGCGCACTGGCGGAGGACCTCGCCGGCGGTGTGCGAAACGCGACACCGGGAACTCCGCGCGAGGGTTGAGTGGTTGGACCCAACGTGGCGTTCATGCAGGACGACAACGGCAGGCTGCCCACCCGGCTGCCCACGCGGCTGCCCACGCGGCTGGCCAGGCTGGCGGGTCTGGCCGGACTCTGCGCGCTGCTGGCGCTGGCCGGCTGCGGCTCCGACGGCTCCTCCGGTCACGCGGCCGCCGTCAGCAGCTCCAGCGGCGTGTCCCAGGCCCAGGACTCCGACGGCTTCCGCGGCGTGGGCCTGCCCCAGCCGTACAAGGTGCCCGACGTCACACTCACCGACACCGCAGGCAAGCCGTTCAACCTGGTCCGCGATACGACCAAACCGGTGACGCTGGTGTTCTTCGGCTACACCAACTGCCCGGACGTGTGCAGCCTGGTGATGGCCGACATGGCCGCGGCGATGACCCAGCTCGACCCGCAGGTCGCCGAGCAGGTGCAGCCGCTGTTCATCACCACCGACCCGGCCCGGGACACCCCTGCGGTGGTCCGGGCCTACGTCAACCGCTTCAACCCCGCGTTCGAGGGCCTGACCGGCCCGATGTCGAAGATCCGGGCCGCCGCCGCGCCGCTCGGCGTGCCGATCATGGGCACCCACCGCCTGCCCAGCGGCGGGTACGAGGTCGGGCACGGCAGCCAGATCATCGGCGTCACCGCCGACGACGAGGCGCACGTGGTCTGGACCCAGGGCACCCCGGTGGACGACCTGGTGGCAGACATCAACACGCTCGTTGAACGGCAGGGGTAGCGTCTCCAGCGATGATCCCCGCTTTCATCCCGAGCCCCAGCCAGGGCACCTGGCAGATCGGCTTCTTCGAGCTCCGTGCGTACGCGCTGTGCATCATCGCCGGTGTCCTGGTGGCCGTCTGGCTGGGCAACAGACGCTGGGTCGCCCGCGGCGGCCAACCCGGCACGGTCGCCGACGTCGCGGTGTGGGCCGTGCCCTTCGGCCTCGTGGGGGCACGGCTCTACCACGTGGCCACCGACTGGCAGCTGTACTTCTGCTCCACCTGCGACCCGGTCCAGGCGCTCTACATCTGGCGCGGGGGACTGGGGATCTGGGGCGCGGTCATGCTCGGCGCGGTGGGCGCCTGGATCGGCTGCCGCAGGCGCGGGATCAGCTTCCCGGCGTTCGGCGACGCGATCGTGCCCGCGATCGCGGTGGCCCAGGGCATCGGCCGGTTCGGGAACTGGTTCAACCAGGAGCTGTTCGGGAAGCCGACGACGCTGCCGTGGGGGCTGGAGATCGACCGCCAGTTCCGGCCGCCGGGCTTCGAGCAGTTCGCCACATTCCAGCCGACGTTCCTCTACGAGTCGCTGTGGGACTTCGGCATCGCCGGGTTGCTGGTCTGGGCCGACCGTAGGTTCCGGCTCGGCCACGGCCGGGTGATCGCGCTGTACATCATGGCCTACACGGCCGGACGCGGCTGGATCGAGATGCTGCGCATCGACACGGCGCACCACATCTTCGGCCTGCGACTGAACGTGTGGACCTCGATCCTGGTGTTCCTGTTCGGGTTGGTGTGCTTCGTGTGGTCGGCGCGGAAGCACCCCGGGCGCGAGACGCCCGCCGAGCTCGGTGGCGAGCCGGCAACCGCGCCCGCGGCAGCGGAGGCCTCCGAGTCCGAGTCCGCAGAGTCCGAGTCCGCCGAGTCCGAGTCCGCAGCCGTTACCGCCGGGGCCACCGAGTCGGCCGGCGCCGAGGACTCACAGGGCGCGGAACGAGAACCGCCCGGACCGATACCCGCGGAGCCCGACGCCGCGGAGCCAGAACCAGCGGAGTCCGCGACAGCGGAGTCAGAGCCAGCGGAGCCGCAGACAGCGGAGCCGGAAACCGTCGAAGAGGCGACAGAGCCCGAACCCGCAGAGCCTGAGCGCACCGGCCCGCTGTGGAAGACCCGCTCCACCGGTCGCTTCTGGCAGATGTCGCGCGCCACGCCTGAGACGGAGACCGAGCCTGCCGAGCCGCGGGCCGATTCCGAGGAGGCGGCGAGTGAGGGTGAGTCCGGACCGGCCGAGACCGAGCCCGAGTCAGTAACGGCCGACAGCGGGACCGCGCCCGCGCCGGCCGAGAACGGGGCCGCGCCCGAGCCGGTCGCAGCGGTGTCCACGACGACCACCAAGCGACGTCGCCGCTGGGGCCTGCGCCGCCGCCGCTGATCCCGGCTGTCAACTGGTGACGCGCCGATATTCCAGCTGGTGACGCGCCAATCCGTCGCACCCAGGTCGTGACGCGCCAAGTTTCCGGGCGGGTGGACTGGGGCGTCCCGGGTGGGTGGACTGAGGCATCCCCGCGAACTTCGGTGAGCCTTTCCTTCGGTGAAAAGTGCAGGTCAGACGCCTATTCTGGCGGTATGACCGGTGCCGCTTCGACGTCCCACGAGCCACCCGTCGAAACCCCGCAGATCAGCCACGAGCACCCCGATGTCAACTCCGGGTGGCTGCGTGCCTCGGTGTTCGGCGCGATGGACGGACTGATCTCCAACTTCGCCCTGATCGCCGCCATGGTCGGCGGCACGACGGCGGCCGGCGCCGACGCGGGGCTCGTCGTCCTTGCCGGAGTCGGTGGGCTGATCGCGGGCGCCTTCTCCATGGCCGTCGGTGAGTACAACAGCGTCGCGAGCCAGACGGAGTACGCCCTGGCACAGGTGGCCAAGGAACGCAGCGAGATCATCCGCAACCCGCACGGCGAGCGGGCCGAGCTGGTCGACATGTACGTCGACAAGGGCATCGACCGTCGCACGGCCGAGGCGATGGCCGCGGAGATCCACAGCGACGTCGACCGCGCCGTGCACGTGCACGCGATGGAGGAGTTCGGCGTCGACCCCGAGGACGTCCCCTCGCCGATGGTCGCCGCGGTGTCGTCGTTCCTGTCCTTCAGCGTCGGCGCGGCCATCCCGCTGCTGCCGTTCCTGCTCGGCGTCACCGAGATGACCGGTCTGTGGGCGGCGCTCGTGATCACGCTCACAGCGCTTTTCGTGTGTGGGGCGATCGTCGCTAAGGTGACCGTCCGGTCGTGGTGGTGGTCCGGGATGCGCCCCATGCTTCTCGGCGGCGCTGCCGCGGCGGTGACGTACCTGTGCGGGAGCCTGGTGGGAGCCGGTCTCGGCTAGTGACACAGCGCATGATGGTGGCTACTGGCGAGTATTGATTCCTGTCTGGCGTGCAGGCATCGTGTAGGCTCGGCAGCCGGTGATCAGGGCCAACGTCGTCCCTGGGCAGCTTCTGCCGAGAGATCTCTTGACGACGGGTTAGGTGGCCCCAATGCGAGCAATCCCGCCGCCCCAAGGGCTGTACGACGGCCGGCACGAGCACGATGCCTGTGGTGTCGCGTTCGTCGCCACGATGACCGGCGTACCCAGCCACGAGATCGTGCAACAGGCGCTCACCGCGCTGCGCAACCTCGACCACCGCGGCGCCTCCGGTTCCGAGCCCGACTCCGGTGACGGCGCCGGCATGCTGCTCCAGGTCCCCGACCAGTTCTTCCGCGAGGTCTGCGAGTTCGAGCTGCCCTCTCCGGCCACCTACGCCGTGGGCACGGCGTTCATCCCCGGCAGCGACGAGGTCGTCGACAAGACCCGGCGCCGGATCGAGGAGCTCGCCGCCGAGGAGGACCTCGACGTCATCGGCTGGCGCGACGTGCCGGTCAACCCCGACCTGCTCGGCGCCACCTCGCGCGGCACGATGCCGACGTTCTCGCAGCTGTTCGTCGCCAGCGCCAACGGCCGCGTCATGGGCATGGCGCTGGAGCGGATGGCGTTCTGCCTGCGCAAGCGCGCCGAGCACGAGACCGACGCCTACTTCCCGTCGCTGTCGTCGCGCACGATCTGCTACAAGGGCATGCTCACCACCGAGCAGCTCGACAGCTTCTTCCCCGACCTCGGTGACGAGCGCCTGACCTCGGCGATGGCCGTGGTGCACTCGCGGTTCTCGACCAACACGTTCCCGAGCTGGCCGCTGGCGCACCCGTTCCGGTTCATCGCCCACAACGGCGAGATCAACACCGTCAAGGGCAACCGCAACTGGATGCGGGCCCGCGAGGCACTGCTGAAGAGCGACGTCATTCCCGGCGACCTCGAGCGGCTGTTCCCGATCTGCACCGAGGGCGCGTCCGACTCGGCCACCTTCGACGAGGTGCTCGAGCTGCTGCACATGGGTGGCCGCTCTCTGCCGCACTCGGTGCTGATGATGATCCCCGAGGCGTGGGAGAACCACGACGAGATGGACGAGCGCCGCAAGGCGTTCTACGAGTTCCACGCGCTGATGATGGAGGCCTGGGACGGCCCCGCCTGCGTGGTCTTCACCGACGGCTCGCAGATCGGCGCCGTGCTCGACCGCAACGGGCTGCGGCCCAGCCGCTACTGGGTCACCGACGACGACCTGGTCGTCCTCGCCTCCGAGGTCGGTGTGCTCGACATCGACCCCGAGAAGGTCGTGCGCAAGGGCCGGCTGCAGCCGGGCCGCATGTTCCTGGTCGACATCGACGAGCACCGCATCATCGAGGACGAGGAGATCAAGGAGGCCCTCGCCTCCGAGCACCCCTACGACGAGTGGCTGCACGCCGGCCTGGTCCGGCTCGAGGACCTGCCGCTGCGCGAGCACATCGTGCACACGCACTCGTCGGTCACCCGGCGCCAGCAGGTGTTCGGCTACACCGAGGAGGAGCTGCGCATACTGCTCGCGCCGATGGGCCGTACCGGCGCCGAGCCGATCGGCTCCATGGGCACCGACACGCCCATCGCCGCTCTCAGCGAGCGTCCGCGGTTGCTGTTCGACTACTTCAGCCAGCTGTTCGCGCAGGTCACCAACCCGCCCCTCGACGCGATCCGCGAGGAGCTGGTCACCGCGCTCGGCGGCTCGATCGGCCCCGAGGGCAACCTGCTGCAGCCCAGCCCGGCGTCGTGCCGGCAGCTGGTGCTGCCGTTCCCGGTGATCGACAACGACGACCTCGCCAAGATCGTCCACGTCAACCGCGACGGCGACCTGCCCGGATACGCCACCCACGTCGTGCGCGGGCTGTTCGACGTCAACGGCGGCGGGCGTGCGCTGGCCGAGCGGCTCGACGAGATCTGCGCCGAGGTGTCCGAGGCGATCGCCGACGGCGCCCGCATCATCATGCTGTCCGACCGGCACTCCAACGCCGACCGCGCGCCCATCCCGTCGCTGCTGCTGACCGCCGCGGTCCATCACCACCTGGTACGCGAGAAGACCCGCACCCAGGTCGGGCTGGTCGTCGAGGCCGGCGACGTCCGCGAGGTGCACCACGTCGCGCTGCTGATCGGCTACGGCGCGGCCGCGGTCAACCCGTACCTGGCGATGGAGAGCGTCGAGGACCTCGTCCGGCGCGACGTGTTCATCAGCGGCGTCGAGGTCGAGGTCGCGGTCAAGAACCTCGTCAAGGCCCTCGGCAAGGGCGTGCTCAAGGTCATGAGCAAGATGGGCGTCTCGACGGTCTCGTCGTACACCGGCGCGCAGATCTTCGAGGCCATCGGCCTCTCACAGGAGACCGTCGACCGCTACTTCACCGGCACCACCTCCAAGCTCGGCGGCATCTCGCTCGACGTGCTCGCCCAGGAGGTGCTGATGCGGCACCGCAAGGCGTACCCGCTCGACGGCATCCCGGCCGCGCACCGCGAGCTCGAGATCGGCGGGGAGTACCAGTGGCGGCGCGAGGGCGAGCCGCACCTGTTCGACCCCGAGACCGTGTTCCGGCTGCAGCACTCCACCCGCACCGCCCGCTACGACATCTTCAAGCAGTACACGCAGGCGGTCGACGAGCAGTCGCAGCGGCTGATGACGCTGCGCGGGATGTTCAAGTTCAAGGAGGGCGTCCGCGAGCCGGTCCCGCTCGACGAGGTCGAGCCGGTGTCGGAGATCGTGCGGCGGTTCTCCACCGGCGCCATGTCGTACGGCTCCATCAGCCAGGAGGCGCACCAGACGCTGGCGATGGCCATGAACCGCCTCGGCGGCAAGTCCAACACCGGCGAGGGCGGCGAGGACGCGGACCGGCTGCGCGACCCCGAGCGCCGCAGTGCGATCAAGCAGGTGGCGTCCGGGCGCTTCGGCGTGACCGCCGACTACCTCACCAACTCCGACGACATCCAGATCAAGATGGCGCAGGGCGCCAAGCCCGGCGAGGGCGGCCAGCTGCCAGGCCACAAGGTCTATCCCTGGGTGGCCGAGACCCGGCACTCCACGCCCGGCGTGGGCCTGATCTCACCGCCGCCACACCACGACATCTACTCCATCGAGGACCTCAAGCAGCTCATCCACGACCTCAAGAACGCCAACCCGTCGGCCCGCATCCACGTGAAGCTGGTCTCCGAGGTCGGCGTCGGCACCGTCGCGGCAGGTGTGTCCAAGGCGCACGCCGACGTCGTGCTGATCTCCGGCCACGACGGCGGCACCGGCGCGGCCCCGCTGACCTCGCTCAAGCACGCCGGCGGCCCGTGGGAGCTCGGCCTGGCCGAGACCCAGCAGACGCTGCTGCTCAACGGCCTGCGCGACCGGATCGTGGTGCAGACCGACGGCCAGCTCAAGACCGGCCGCGACGTGGTGATCGCCGCGCTGCTCGGTGCCGAGGAGTACGGCTTCTCCACCGCGCCGCTGGTGGTGTCCGGCTGCATCATGATGCGGGTCTGCCACCTCGACACCTGCCCGGTGGGCGTGGCCACGCAGAACCCCGTGCTGCGCAAGCGCTACAACGGCAAGGCCGACTTCGTGGTGAAGTTCTTCGAGTTCATCGCCGAGGAAGTGCGCGAGTACCTCGCCGAGCTCGGGTTCCGCAGCCTCGACGAGGCCATCGGGCACGCCGACGCGCTCGACGTCGAGCCGGCCACCAAGCACTGGAAGGCCAAGGGCCTCGACCTGACGTCGATCCTCTACACGCCAGCGATCGCCGAGGGTGCCTCGCGTCACCAGGTCGTCCCGCAGAACCACGGCCTCGACAAGGCGCTCGACAACGAGCTCGTGCGGCTGTGCGAGGACGCGCTGGAGAACGGCGACCCGGTGCGCGCCCAGCTGAAGATCCGCAACGTCAACCGCACCGTGGGCACGATCCTCGGGCACGAGCTGACCAAGCGGTACGGCCCGGACGGCCTGCCCGACGAGACGATCGACCTGACGTTCCTGGGCAGCGCGGGCCAGTCGTTCGGTGCGTTCGTGCCCCGCGGCGTGACGCTGCGGCTGGAGGGCGACGCCAACGACTACCTCGGCAAGGGCCTGTCCGGTGGGCGCATCGTGCTGCGGCCGGACCGCTCCGCGCCGTTCGCCGCCGAGACGCAGATCATCGCGGGCAACGTCATCGCCTACGGCGCGACCAGCGGAGAGCTGTTCATCCGCGGCCAGGTCGGTGAGCGGTTCTGCGTGCGCAACTCCGGTGTCACCGCGGTCGTCGAGGGCGTCGGCGACCACGGCTGTGAGTACATGACCGGTGGCGAGGTCGTCGTGCTCGGGACGAACGGGCGCAACTTCGCCGCGGGCATGTCCGGCGGCGTGGCTTTTGTGCTCGACCTCGACGAGCACCGCGTCAACCACGAGCTGGTCGACCTGTCCCCGGTCGAGGGCGACGCGGCCGAACGGCTGCACGAGATCGTCCGCCGGCACCAGGAGGAGACGGGGTCGACGGTGGCGGAGGCGCTGCTGAACGACTGGGACAACGCCCTGCCACGGTTCACCGAGGTCATGCCGCGCGACTTCCGCCGCGTGCTCGACGCGAAGTCCGCGGCCGAGCGTGAGGGCCTGTCCGAGGACGAGACGACCGCACGGATGATGGGAGCGCTCGATGGCTGACCCCAAGGGCTTCCTGACCACGGGCCGCGAGGTCGCCGAGAAGCGCCCGGTCCACGAACGGGTCAACGACTGGCACGAGGTCTACCCCGACGACGCCGGCCGGGTGCTGCTGCCGATCATCACCAAGCAGGCAGGGCGCTGCATGGACTGCGGCATCCCGTTCTGCCACCAGGGCTGCCCGCTGGGCAACCTCATCCCGGAGTGGAACGACCTGGTCTGGCGTGACGACTGGGAGGCCGCGATCGAGCGGCTGCACGCCACCAACAACTTCCCCGAGTTCACCGGGCGGCTGTGCCCGGCTCCGTGCGAGCCGGCCTGCGTGCTCGGCATCAACCAGGACCCGGTGACGATCAAGAACGTCGAGGTCTCGATCATCGACCGGGCCTGGGACGAGCGCAACGTGCGTCCTCAGCCGCCGGAGTACCTCAGCGGCAAGACCGTCGCCGTCGTCGGCTCGGGGCCCGCCGGCCTCGCGGTCGCGCAGCAGCTGACCCGGGCCGGGCACACCGTGGCCGTCTACGAGCGGGCCGACCGGATCGGCGGGCTGCTGCGCTACGGCATCCCCGAGTTCAAGATGGAGAAGCGGCACGTCGACCGCCGCATCGACCAGATGCGCCGCGAGGGCACGGTGTTCCGGGCGGGTGTCGACGTCGGCACCACCATCACCGGCGAGCAGCTGCGCGAGCGCTACGACGCGGTCGTGCTGGCGGTGGGCGCCACCGCATGGCGTGACCTGCCCGTGCCCGGGCGCGAGCTGGGCGGCATCCACCAGGCGATGGAGTACCTACCGCAGTCCAACCGCGCCTCCCTCGGTGAGGAGGTCGAGAACCAGATCGTCGCCACCGACAAGCACGTCATCATCATCGGCGGCGGCGACACCGGCGCCGACTGCCTCGGCACCGCCCACCGGCAGGGGGCCAGGTCGGTGACGCAGCTGGAGATCATGCCCGAGCCGGGCAACGAGCGTCCGGCTCACCAGCCGTGGCCGACCTACCCGATGATCATGCGCGTGTCGTCGGCCCACGAGGAAGGCGGCGAGCGCGTCTACTCGGTGTCGACCCAGGAGTTCCTCGGCGACGACGACGGCAACGTTCGCGCGCTGCGGCTGGTCGAGGTGCAGAACACCAACGGCAAGTTCGAGCCGGTCCCCGGCACCGAGCGGGAGATACCGGCCGAGCTGGTCCTGTTCGCGATGGGGTTCACCGGGCCCGAGCAGGGCGACCTCATCGACCAGCTCGGGGTCGAGCTCGACCAGCGGGGCAACATCGTGCGCGACGGCAGCTACATGTCCACCGAGAAGGGCGTGTTCGTCGCGGGCGACTGCGGACGCGGCCAGTCGCTGATCGTGTGGGCCATCGCGGAGGGCCGTGCATGCGCGGCCGGCGTCGACACGTTCCTCACCGGCACCACCACACTTCCGGCGCCGGTGGAGCCGACGGACCGGCCGATGGCGGTCTGAATCGCCGTTCGCCCGAGGAGTCACTAGGCTCGACCTGTGCGTAGAGCCAAGATCGTCTGCACCCTCGGCCCGGCCACCGACTCTCCCGAACGCATCCGTCAGCTGGTGCGCGCGGGCATGGACGTCGCGCGGCTCAACATGAGCCACGGCACCCATGCCGACCAGGAGGAGCGATACCACCGCGTACGCGAGGCCGCGGACGAGGCCGGGCGCGGCGTTGGCGTGCTCGTCGACCTGCAGGGACCGAAGATCCGGCTGGGCGAGTTCGCCGACGGCGCCGTCGAGCTCAGGCCGGGCGACCGGTTCACCATCACCACCCGCGACGTCGACGGTGACGGCAGCATCTGCTCCACGACCTACTCCGGCATCCCCGGTGACGTCGCGGAGGGCGACCAGATCCTCATCGACGACGGCAACGTGCGGCTGCGCGTGAAGAAGGCCGGCGACACCGACGTCGAGACCGTCGTCGAGATCGGCGGCAAGGTCAGCGACCACAAGGGGATCAATCTCCCCGGTGTCGCGGTGAGCGTGCCGGCCATGTCCGACAAGGACAGCGAGGACCTCCGGTTCGCGCTGCACCTGCGGGCGGACTGGCTCGCGATGTCGTTCGTACGCTCGGCCGCCGACGTCGAGGACGTACGACGGGTGATGAAGGAGGAGGGTGTGTTCCTCCCGGTCATCGCCAAGATCGAGAAGCCGCAGGCGCTGGAGAACCTCGAGGAGATCATCGACGCCTTCGACGGCTTCATGGTGGCCCGCGGCGACCTCGGCGTCGAGATGCCGCTGGAGAACGTGCCGCTCGCGCAGAAGCGCATCATCGAGCTGGCCCGCCGCAACGCCAAGCCGGTGATCGTGGCCACCCAGATGCTGGAGTCGATGGTGTCGGCGCCGCGGCCCACCCGCGCCGAGGCCTCCGACGTCGCCAACGCGGTGCTCGACGGTGCCGACGCAGTGATGCTGTCGGGGGAGACCAGCGTCGGCGCCTACCCGATCGACGCGGTGTCGACGATGGCGCGTATCGCGACGACGGTCGAGGAGCACGGGCTCGACCAGGTGGCCGTGGTCGACTGGCAGCCCAAGACGCGCAGCGGGATCATCTGCAAGGCCGCGGTCGAGGTGGCGGAGCGCTGCGACGCGAAGTACCTGGTCGCGTTCACCCAGAGCGGCGACTCGGCCCGGCGGCTCGTACGCATTCGTTCCGACGTGCCCGTGCTGGCGTTCACCCCCGAGCCTGCGGTGCGCTCACAGCTGGCGCTGAGCTGGGGTGTCGAGACCTTCCTGGGAGAGATGGTCGAGCACACCGACGAGATGGTGATGCAGGTCGACCGCGGGCTGCTCGACATCGAGCGAGCCACCCAGGGCGAGCTCGTGGTGATCGTCGCCGGCAGCCCGCCCGGGATCCCCGGGTCCACCAACGCGCTGCGGATCCACCGGATGGGCGACGCCATCAACGAGGTGGCGCCGGCCTACCGCCGGCAGCGCTAGGCCGGCCCCGGCCGACGACCGGCGCCTAGGACTTCGGTCCGACGTGGGCGTCGAGCCGGGCCACCGCCTCACGCCGCGCCACCGACACGCAGTTGGGTCGCGACATCCGCTGCTCCGTAGCCGCCGCTGCGGGTGGTCGCGCCAGTCGCGTATCGCGGCGCGCGAGACACCGAGCTGCCTGCTGACCGCGTTGAGGCTCATGCCCCTCGTGAGCAGGGCCATAGCCTCGGCTCGCACCGACTCGTCGTACACGCCAGAAGCATGGAAGGTGGCGCCGACAGGTCTGTGATGTCGTGGTGCCCTGGGTGGGACTCGAACCCACACTGTGCGGAGTTTGAGGCCGCCTTCTCTGCCGATTGGAATACCAGGGCAAAGCACCTGTACTCGGCGTCATGCTACCGAGCAGCAACGGCTGGTGCCGCTGCAGCCACCGGTAGATAGCCTGTCGGGCGTGAACGCGCCAGACGACAGCACGACCCCCGCGCCGCGCCGCCGCGTGGTGATCGCCGAGGACGAGGCCCTGATCCGGCTCGACCTGTCGGAGATGCTGGCCGAGGAAGGGTACGAGGTGGTCGGCCAGGCGGGCGACGGCGAGACCGCGGTGGCGCTGGCGGAGGAGCACCGTCCCGACCTCGTGGTGCTGGACGTGAAGATGCCCAGGCTCGACGGCATCTCGGCGGCCGAGCGGATCGCCAAGCAGCGGATCGCGCCCGTCGTCATCCTGACGGCATTCAGCCAGCGAGAGCTCGTCGAGCGGGCCCGCGACGCGGGCGCCATGGCCTACCTGGTGAAGCCGTTCGGCAAGAACGACCTCGTACCCGCGGTGGAGATGGCCGTCAGCAGGTTCGCCGAGCTGCACGAGCTCGAGCAGGAGGTCTCCACGCTCACCGAGCGGCTCGAGGTACGCAAGCTGGTTGACCGTGCCAAGGGAGTTCTGCAGGGCTCGCTCGGAGTCAGCGAGCCGGAGGCGTTCCGCTGGATCCAGAAGACCGCGATGGACCTACGACTGTCCATGCGCGACGTGGCACAAGGCGTCATCGACCACGGTCCTGAGCTGGGCGCGACGGAGCGCGAGTCCAACAACGACAGCACCAATAGTTAGTTAGATCACAAGTTCGCAACGACGGTGCCGCAGTTCCGTCTAGGCGGTTTCCCTCCCTGCCGCAGGCAGTAGGTTCCATGCCACCACACGAATCAGCCGCGCCGCCACGGTGGCGGATCCGGCCTTCTTTTCCCCATTTCGGAGGGTCCATGAAACGCCCTATCCGCTTCTGGCAGACGGCTGCCACCGGGGCCGCGGTGCTCTTGGTCGCGACCGCCTGCGGCGGCACCGACGAGACGGCGCAGCCGAAGGAGCCCGCGACGTCACAAAGCGCGAGCGACGAGGCCACGCCTGCCGAGCAGGTATGTCCCACACCGCCCCCGAAGAAGGGCAACGGCACGCTCACGGTCGGCAGCCTGCTGCCGCTCACCGGCGACCTCGCGTTCCTCGGGCCCCCCGAGGTCGCGGGTGTCGAGCTGGCCGTGCAGGACATGAACGACGCCGGCGGCGTGCTCGGCAAGGACGTCGAGCTTCGCCAGGCCGACTCCGGTGACGGCTCGCCGGACATCGCGCCGAGCGAGACCGACAAGCTGCTCAACGCAAACGTCGACGCGGTCGTCGGTGCAGCCTCCTCCAGCGTCTCGCTGAGCGTGCTCGACAAGATCACCAGCGCGAACGTGGTGCAGATGTCGCCGGCCAACACCTCGACGGCCTTCGACAACTGCGACGACAACGGCTTCTACTTCCGCACCGCCCCGTCCGACGTGCTGCAGGGGGCCGTGATGGCCAACCTGGTCGCCAGCGACAACCACGACACGGTCTCGATCCTGGCCCGCCAGGAGGCGTACGGCCAGGCGCTGGCCGACCAGGTCGAGAAGGTCTTCAGCCAGCAGGGCGGCACGGTGGTCGACAAGATCTTCTACACACCCGAGGCCACCAACTGGAGCTCTGAGGTTCAGGAGATCGCGGCCGGTGACCCGGAGGCGATCGTGGTGATCGGCTTCGAGGAGACGACCTCGATCATCCCCGAGATGATCCGCAACAAGATCGGCCCCCAGGACAAGAGCGTCTACTTCGTCGACGGCAACACCGCCGACTACCGCGGTGAGTTCCCCAAGGGGACCCTGGCCGGTGTGCGGGCGACCTTCCCGGGCGCGGAGCTCAAGAGCGACTTCCGTGACCGCCTGCTCTCGGTCGACCCGAAGCTGACGGAGTTCACCTACGGTCCGGAGTCGTACGACGCGACGATCCTGCTGGGTCTGGCCGCCCTCGCCGGCGGTGACGACTCCGGCTCGACCATCGCGGCGAACCTGCGCGACGTGTCCGAGGGCGGCACGGCGTGCACGACGTTCGAGCAGTGCGCGAAGATGATCGACCAGGGCCAGGACATCAACTACGAGGGTGTCTCGGGTCCGATCGACTTCAACGGCACCGGTAGCCCCTCGGCCGCCACGATCGGCATCTTCCAGTACGGCCCTGACAACAACTACGACAACGTCGACTACGTGGAGGGCAGCACCTCAGGCACCTCCTGACCGACGCCTCACGAGCGAAAGGGCCCAGCCGGACGGCTGGGCCCGTTCGTCGTTCCGTTCGTCGTCCCGGACGTCGGCTCGGTCAGGCCCGGGCCAGCGAGCCGAGGTACAGCTCGATCACCTTCGGGTCGCTGATCAGCTGCTTGCCGGAGGCCGTGTAGGCGTTGCGGCCCTGGTCGAGCACGTAGCCGCGGTGGCAGATCTGCAGGCAGCGCCGCGCGTTCTGCTCGACCATCACGACCGACACGCCCGCGCGGTTGATGCGGCGCGTCTGCACGAACACCTCGTCCTGCATGGCGGGGGAGAGGCCCGCCGACGGCTCGTCCAGCAGCAGCACCGACGGCTCCATCATCAGCGCGCGGCTCATCGCGAGCATCTGCCGCTCGCCGCCGGACAGCGAGCCGGCCCGCTGCCTGCGCCGGTCGTGCAGGGTCGGGAACAGCCCGGTGACGAACTCGTAGCGCTCGGCGAACCGCTTGGGGGCCTGGTAGAGGCCCATCTCGAGGTTCTCCTCGATGCTGAGGCTGGGAAAGACGTTGTTGGTCTGCGGCACGTACCCGAGACCCTTGCTGACCAGCTTGTCGGCGCGCTGGTTGGTGACGTCCTCGCCGTTGAGGGTGACGGCGCCGCTGCTGATGCGCACGAGCCCGAACAGTGCCTTGATCAGTGTCGACTTCCCGGCGCCGTTGGGACCGATGATCCCCACCAGCTCGCCGGGCTGGCAGTACAGGTCGGTGCCGGGCAGGATGTCGACGCCGGGCAGGTAGCCCGCGACCACGTTGTCCGCTCGCAGCACCGCGCCCTCGGCGCCGGCGAGGTGCTCGCTGCGGTCATATGTCTGCTCGGTCATCCGTGTCCTCTCTCCGCCCCGGCCTCCTCGGCGCCGGCCTCCTCGGCACCGGCCGCCTGGGCCTTTTCGGCCTCCGCCGCCTCGGCGAGCATGCGCTCTTCCTCCTCCTCGGTCATGGCGGAGTCGTGGTGGGCGCCGAGGTAGGCGTCGACCACGCGCTGGTCGCTCATGACCGCGTCCGGCGGACCCTCGGAGATGATGCGGCCCTGGGCCATCACGATGACCCAGTCGGAGATGTCGCGCACCATGTCCATGTCGTGCTCGACGAACAGCACGGTCATGCCGTCCTCGCGCAGCGACTTCACGTGCCCCAGCAGCGACTGCTTCAGCGCCGGGTTGACCCCTGCCATCGGCTCGTCGAGCATCACCAGCTCGGGGTCGACCATGAGTGCCCGCGCCATCTCCAGCAGCTTGCGCTGGCCGCCGGAAAGCGAGCCGGCGAACTCCTGGGCCATGTGGTCGAGCCTGAACCGTTCGAGCAGCGCGACCGCGCGCTCGGTGTTGGCGATCTCCTGGTGCCGCCACAGCGGGGCGAACATCGCCCGCAGCAGGCTCTCCCCGCGCTGACCGGTCGCGCCGAGCCGCATGTTCTCCATCACGCTGAGGCGGCTGAGCGCCTTGGTGAGCTGGAAGGTGCGCACCATGCCCATTCGGGACACCTGGTACGCGGGGACGCCCTTGAGGTTCCTGCCGTTGAACTCCCACTGGCCGCTGTCGGGCTGGTCGAAACCGGTCAGCACGTTGAAGAACGTCGTCTTGCCGGCGCCGTTGGGGCCGATGAGGGCGGTGATGACGCCGCGCTGGACCTCGACGTGGTCGACGTCCACGGCGGTCAGGCCACCGAACCTCCGCACGATGTCGTCGCCCACCAGGATGGGGTCGGGCTTCGGCGCGCCCGGCTCGTGCGGAACGTCGGCCAGGGCGGCCGCGGCGGGGGACTTGGGGTCAGCGGGCATCGATCGCAAGCTCCCTCTTGTCGCCGAAGATTCCTTGTGGCCGGAAGATCATCAGCCCCATCAGGGCCAGGCCGAGCACGATGAACCGGACCAGGCTGGCCTGGTTCTGGTTCATCAGCCACACGGGGATCAACGGCTCCGGGCCCGCCGTGGCGGCGCTGAAGAAGTTGCCCAGCAGGCTGATGAGGAGCCAGAACACGAGGGCGCCGACGACCGGCCCGAACACGCGGGCGGCACCACCGAGCAGCAGCACCGTCCAGGCGAAGAACGTCAGGTCGGCCTGGAAGTTGTCGGGCACGATGGACGACCGGCTCAGGCCCATCATGAACCCGGCGATGCCGCCGATCAGCCCGCCGATGACCAGCGACTGCATCTTGTAGCCGTAGACGTTCTTGCCCAGCGAGCGCACGGCGTCCTCGTCCTCACGGATCGCCTTCAGGACCCGGCCCCACGGGCTGCGCATCAGCAGCCAGACGACGATGCAGCACAGGGCGACCAGGATCCAGCCGATCGTCAGCATGAAGAAGTCGAACGGGCTGAACCTGACGATCCCGAGGCTCACCTCACCGTGGAACGGGTTGATGGCGCGCAGCGGGTCGCTGAAGCCCTGCCGGCCGTCCTTGCCGCCGAGCCACGGGCGCAGCGTCTGCGACCCCAGCAGCTGACGGACGATCTCGGCGGCCGCGATCGTCACGATCGCGAGATAGTCGGCGCGCAGCCGAAGCGTCGGCACGCCCAGCAGCAGGGCGAACACGATGGTGCCGCCGAGCCCGACCAGCAGGCCCAGCCAGAACGACATCCCGAACGTGACGACAGTGGCCGCCAGGCCGTAGCCGGCGATGCACATGAACCCGGCCTGGCCGAAGTTGAGCAGACCGGTGTAGCCGAAGTGGACGTTCAGGCCGATGGCGGCCAGGCAGTAGACGATCGCCTCCGGGCCGATGGCGGCCTGGATGGAGTTGCTGATGATCGGCATCCATTCCATGGCTGTCCCTCCCGTCCTAGCCGACCCGCTGAGCGCGGTTGAGAAGCCCCTGCGGCCGGAACAGCAGGATGAGGATCATCACGAACAGCGCGCTGGTGTACTTCAGCTCCGGCGGGAGCACCAGCGTCGACAGCTCGGTGAACAGCGACACGATCAGCGCCCCGAGCATCGCGCCCCAGATGGTGCCGATACCGCCGAGGATGACGGCCGCGAACAGCATCAGCAGCAGCCGCAGCCCCATCTGGTAGTCCATCTGGTAGATCAGCGTGTAGAGGATGCCGCCCAGCGCCGCGAGCGCCGTACCCCCGATCCAGACGATCGAGATCACCCGGTCGACGTTGATGCCCGACGAGGCGGCCAGCGGCGGGTTGTCCGAGACGGCCCGCATCGCCTTGCCCATCCGGGTGCGGGCGAGCGCGAAGGACACCGACAGCAGGACCACGAGTGCGACCCCGGCGATGATCATGTCGCGCACCGGCATCGTGAAGACGCCGAACTCGACCGGCTCGGCGGTGACGTACTGCTTGTAGGGCTGGCGGTTGCCGCCGATGACGTACTGGTACATCGCCCGCAGGAAAAGGGCCATGCCGATCGACACGATCATCATCGCGATCAGACCGGTGCCGCGTCTTCGCAGCTGTCTCCACAGGAAACGGTCCTGCGCCCAGCCGAAGAACCCCGCGATCACGATCGTCAGGGCGGCCGCCGGGATGATGTGCATGCCGGCGTAGTTGAGCAGCAGAGCGACCAGGGCCCCGAAGGTGACGAGCTCGCCGTGGGCGAAGTTGGTCAGCCCGGTGGTGCCGAAGATCATCGACAGGCCGAGCGCGGACAGCGCCAGGATCAGCCCGAACAGGATGCCGGTGGTGGTGCGGTCGGCGATGTCGTTCAGCAGCCCCGTGGGGTGGCGTGTGTCGGGGCCGATCGGGAACTGCACGGTGACGTCGAACCCGACGACGGTGACGGTGTTCTCGATCTGCTCGGGGTTACGCAGGAACTTGCCCTCGGGCAGGGTGTCGGGGTCGATCCGGACGGTGTAGTCGCCCGACCCCGGCACGGTGATGGAGAACTTGCCCTGCGCGTCGCTGGTGGCGGTGCCCACCTGCTTGCCGGAGCTGTCCAGCACGGTGATGTCGACGCCCTCGACGGGCTGCGGGTTGCCGGGCTTGCTCTCGTCGGTGAGCTCACCCTGGATGGCCGGGCCGTCGTCCTCACCGGACGCGTGCACCGCCGTCGCCGCGGGTGCCGCGCGCGTCGGCGCCCCGAGGGCGGCCGCAGGGAGCACCAGGGCGACGCCGAGGACACCGAGAACGAGGGCGAGACTGGCGGTTACTCGCACCTGCACGTAGGGACTCCTGTCGGTAGCGAAGCCTCAAAGAGCCGGGACAGGGGTGACCCGTCCCGACTCGGGTGCGGGGAGCATAGCGAGAACTGGCGGGGCGATGAGCCAGGCCGCGTCACCTGTCACCGAACTGTTGTCCAACTACAGGAGTCTGCGTAGATATCGCCCCTGACCAGCAGTTTCACCGTACAACCACCACCAGCTGGGTCAGCAGGGGAGCGACCACGAGGGCGGGCAGCAGGTCGCCGACGGGCAGCGACCGGATCCGCAGCAGGCGGATCGCCACGCCCACCAGCAGCAGACCGCCGGCGGCGGTCAGCGCGGACAGGTGCGGCTGCGGCAGGAACGAGCCCAGGGCCGCGCCAACGGCGGTCAGGCTTCCCTGGACCACGAGCACCGCCAGCGCCGAGGCCGCCACGCCCCAGCCCAGCGAGGCGGCGAACGCGATCGAGGCGAAGCCGTCGAGCGCCGCCTTGAGGAACAGCTCCTCGGCGCCGTTGCCCAGCCCGTCGTTGAGCGAGCCGATGATGGTGAGCGGGCCCACGCAGAACACCAGGGAGGCGGTCACGAAGCCCTCGACGAACCGCCGGCGCTCCTCGCTGTCGGCGCCCCGGGTGAGCCGGGACTGCAGCCAGCCGCCGAAGTCCTCGAGCCGGCTCTCGATGCGCAGCAGGGAGCCGGCGATCCCGCCGATGAGCAGCGAGCCCAGCACGATCAGCACGGGCGCGTTCGGCCCGACCGCGGACTCCAGCGCCGGGTCGACCACGGAGGCGGCGGACAGCGCCGCGATCATCAGCGTGACCAGCCCCAGCGCGTCGGTGACGACGTCGCGCGTGCGGTGGGGGAGCCGGTGCCCGAGCAGTACGCCGATCGACGAGCCGAGGAGCACCGTGACCACGTTGACCAGCGTGCCTATCCCCGGAAACACCGTTTTTGTGCACCCCCTGTAGGACGCCGATCACGCATGGTCAATTATTCAACTTGGCACTTTCGTCCAGCCGTTACTCGACGTAACCTCGCCTCCTGTCGCGCGGCCAGGCTGAGCCTAGGGCTCCGTGCGGAGGTCACAGATACTCGGGGCTAGTGAGAAGTGAGGTGGGCCCGTGGCCCGCAACCCTGTACACGTCAGGGATGCTCTACCTGCTGACGCCCCCGTCCTGGTGGCGATGTGGCACGCCAACACCGAGACCAACGGCCGGATGACCGAGCCCAACGTCGAGGCGGCGGTACGTGCGATCGGACATCTTGCACTCGACCCCGAGCAGCGGCTGATGGTCGCGGAAGTCGACGGCGACGTGGTGGGGGTGGCCTACCTGGTCCGCGCCCCGCTGTCGCCCATCCACGAGGAGACCACGGTCCGCGTGGGCAACCTGTTCGTCAACGTCGAGCACCGTGGCCGCGGCATCGCTCGCGCGATGCTGTCGGTGGCCGCGGCCTGGGCCGACGAGAAGCAGGCCAGCCACCTGCTGGTCAACGTCTCGGCGGCCGCGCGCGTCGCCAACCGCTTCTTCGCGCGCCTCGGGCTGGCCTCGATCGCGACCGTGCGGGCCGCGCCGGTGGCGGCGCTGCAGCAGCGGCTGGCCAAGGCCGAGGCCGCCGAGGGCGCCGACGGCCAGCTGAAGGTCGAACGCCTGCGCACGCTGCGCCGCCGCCAGCTCACCGCGCGCACGGCCCGGCGGTACCCCGTCGACTGACGCCTGTCCGCAGGGCTGGCTAGAGTCGCCATGTGCCGACTGCTGCGACCACTGCCGCGACCTCGACGGGCACGGCCGACAGGCCGAGACTGCTGCTGCTCGACGGCCACTCGCTGGCCTACCGCGCGTTCTTCGCGCTGCCGCTGGAGAACTTCTCGACCACCACCGGGCAGCCCACCAACGCCGTCTACGGCTTCACGTCGATGCTCATCAACGTCCTGCGCGACGAGCAGCCGACGCACATCGCGGTCGCGTTCGACGTCTCCCGGGCGACGTTCCGCAGCGAGGAGTACGCCGAGTACAAGGCCAACCGGTCCGCGTCGCCGAGTGAGTTCAAGGGCCAGGTCGAGCTGATCAAGGAGGTGCTCGCGGCGCTGCGGGTCACCACTGTCGAGCTCGAGGGCTACGAGGCCGACGACGTGATCGGCACCCTGACCACGCAGGCCTACGACGCCGGCTACGAGGTGCTGATCTGCAGCGGCGACCGCGACGCGATGCAGCTGGTGAGCGACCGGGTCACGCTGCTCTACCCCCGCAGGGGCGTGTCCGACCTCCTGCGCATGACACCACAGGCCGTGCGCGACAAGTACAGCGTCGAGCCGGGGGAGTACCCCGAGCTCGCCGCTCTGGTGGGCGAGTCCAGCGACAACCTGCCCGGCGTCCCCGGCGTGGGCCCGAAGACCGCGGCCAAGTGGATCAACCAGTACGGCGGCCTCGACGAGGTCATCAACCACGCCGACGAGATCAAGGGCAAGGCCGGCGACTCGCTGCGCGAGCGGCTCGCCGACGTGATCCGCAACCGGCGCATCAACGCGCTGGTCTGCGACCTGACGCTGCCCGTGCAGCCCACCGACCTGCAGATGCAGCCGTGGGACCGCGAAGAGGTGCACAAGATCTTCGACGGGCTGGAGTTCCGGGTCCTGCGCGACCGGCTGTTCCAGACGCTGACCGCCGACGAGCCGATCAGCGACGAGGGCTTCTCGCTGGAGGGACAGCGGCTGCAGCCCGGCCAGGTCGCCGCCTGGCTGGAGGAGCACGCGCCAACGGCGCGCCGTACCGGCGTGCACGTGCAGGGCCGGTGGGGCGGCGGTGGCGGAGACGTGATCGCGGTCGCGCTGGCCTCCCCGGAGGGCGCGGCCGCCTGGATCGACGCCAGCCAGGTCTCGGCCGACGACGACAGCGCGCTGGCGGCGTGGATGGCCGACGAGTCGCGGCCGAAGGCGCTGCACGACGGCAAGGGGCCCTCGCTGGCGCTGGCCGCCCGCGGGTGGCCGGTCGCCGGCGTCACCTTCGACACCGCGCTCGGCGCCTACCTCGCCCGCCCCGACCAGCGCTCCTACGACCTGGCCGACCTGACGCTGCGCTACCTCAAGCGTGAGCTGCGCAGCGACGACTCCGACTCCGGGCAGCTCACCTTCGAGACCGGCGAGGACGACTCCACCGCAGACATCGCGATGGTGCACGCGCGTGCGGTCGTCGACCTGGCCGAGGCGTTGGGCAAGGAGGTCGACGAGCGCGGCGGCACCAGCCTGATGCGCGAGGTCGAGCTGCCGCTGGTGCCGGTGCTGGCCGCGATGGAGCGGGCCGGGATCGCGGTCGACGTCGAGCACCTCACCGCGCTCGAGGACGAGTTCGGCACGCACGTGCGCCAAGCCGCCGAGGAGGCCTACGCCGTCATCGGCAAGGAGATCAACCTCGGCTCTCCCAAGCAGCTGCAGGTGGTGCTGTTCGACGAGCTGGGCATGCCCAAGACCAAGCGCACCAAGACCGGCTACACCACCGACGCCGACGCGCTGCAGCAGCTGTTCATCAAGACCGAGCACCCGTTCCTGTCGCACCTGCTGCGGCACCGCGACTTCAGCCGGCTGCGGCAGACCGTCGAGGGGCTGCTGAAGACGGTGGGTGACGACGGGCGGATCCACACGACGTTCAACCAGACCATCGCCGCGACCGGCCGGCTGTCCTCCACCGACCCCAACCTGCAGAACATCCCGATCCGCACCGAGGAGGGGCGGCGGATCCGCGAGGCGTTCATGGTCGGCGAGGCCTACGACTGCCTGCTCACCGCCGACTACAGCCAGATCGAGATGCGCATCATGGCGCACCTGTCCGAGGACGACGAGCTGGTCGAGGCGTTCAAGTCCGGTCGCGACTTCCACTCGGTGACCGCCGCCCGGGTGTTCGACGTCGACGCCGACTCGGTCACCCACGAGCAGCGCAGCAAGATCAAGGCGATGAACTACGGCCTGGCCTACGGCCTGTCTGCGTACGGCCTCTCCCAGCAGCTCGGGATCGAGACCTCCGAGGCGCGGGCCCTGATGGACGAGTACTTCGAGACCTTCGGCGGTGTCCGCGACTACCTCCGCGGCATCGTCGACGAGGCGCGGCGCTGCGGCTTCACCGAGACCACGATGGGCCGGCGCCGCTACCTGCCCGACCTGACCAGCGACAACCGCCAGCGCCGCGAGATGGCCGAGCGGATGGCGCTCAACGCACCGATCCAGGGCTCGGCGGCCGACATCATCAAGGTGGCCATGCTGCGTGTCGACCGCGGGTTGCGCGAGGAGAAGTTGCGCTCCCGGATGCTGCTCCAGGTGCACGACGAGCTGGTCTTCGAGGTGGCGTCGGGGGAGCGCGACCCGCTGGAGGCGCTGGTGCGCCGCGAGATGGCCGCCGCCGCGGAGCTGCGGGTGCCCCTCGACGTGTCGGTGGGGATCGGCCGCACGTGGCACGAGGCCGGCCACTGAGCCTCGCCACCGAGCGGAGCGACAGACCGCGACATACCGGTCGTACCCCGGGTATGTCCCGGACCACTGGACTGTGACATGGCGACCACCGCCCCGTGTTCGTCTGCACCGTCCACGTCTGC
>CBFGZI010000052.1:0-23412 GCA_965653225.1 uncultured Propionibacteriales bacterium
TCATCAACGACAACGGGCTCGCCGCACCGCGGACCGTTGCGCTGACCGGAGTCGGGTTCGTCCACTGACCGCCGCCCGTCACATCTGAACACCCGCGAGGGGCCCGGCCGTCCGGCCGGGCCCCTCGTCGTACGTGGCGCGGCCCGTGAGGACCCCGATGTCGGTCATGTCGGCGGCGTCGCGCACCATCGCACCCATGCAGTCCGCCGAGCCGACCTCCCCCGTACCACCGTTGACCGGCGACCGCGCCGCGCTCGCGGGTGAGGTGATCACGGCGCTGGCGGGGCCCGACGCCGCCTGGCGCGCCGACCAGGAGCAGGCCGTGGCCGCGTTGTGCGAGCCCGGTGCGCGGGTGCTGGTGGTGCAGGCCACCGGCTGGGGCAAGTCGGCGGTCTACTGGGCGGCCACGCGGATCCGGCGGTCCGAGGGAGCGGGCCTGACCCTGGTGGTGTCGCCGCTGCTGAGTCTGATGCGTGACCAGGTACGCGCGGCCACCGCCGCCGGGCTGGTCGCCGCCACCGTCAACTCCGCCAACATCGACGACTGGGACGCCGTGCTCGACGACGTGCGCGCCGATGCCGTCGACGTCCTGCTGGTCAGCCCCGAACGGCTGGCCAACCCGAGGTTCGCCAGGCAGGTGCTGTCCACGCTGGCGGGCCGGCTCGGGATGCTGGTGATCGACGAGGCGCACTCGGTGTCCGACTGGGGCCACGACTTCCGGCCCGACTACCGCCGGGTCGCCGACGTGCTGCGTGACCTCAACCCCGACACCCCCGTACTCGCGACCACGGCCACCGCCAACGCCCGCGTCACCGACGACCTGGCCGCCCAGCTCGGTCAGGCCACCGTGGTGCTGCGCGGCCCGCTGACCCGCGCCAGCCTGCAGCTGGTGTCGCTGCCGCCGATGCGACCGCTGCAGCGCTACGCGTGGGTCGTCCAGCACCTGTCGGCGCTGCCGGGGTCGGGCATCGTCTACTGCCTCACGGTCGCCGATGCCGAACGTCTCGGCGCGGTGCTCGCCGACCGCTACGGCGCGGACCAGGTGGCGGTCTACACCTCCAAGCTGGAGGCCGACGCACGCACGCAGGTCGAGCAACGGCTGCGCGACAACCAGGTGAAGGTGGTGGTCGCCACCTCCGCCCTGGGCATGGGCTTCGACAAGCCCGACCTGGGGTTCGTCGTGCACGTGGGCGCACCGCCCTCCCCCGTCGCCTACTACCAGCAGGTGGGCCGCGCCGGCCGCGGGCTCGACCACGCCCTGGTCGTGCTGGTGCCGGCCAACACCGACGAGGCGGTGTGGGAGCACTTCGCCACCGCCACGGTCCCGGTGCCCGAGCAGGTCGACAAGGTGCTCACGGCCCTCAGGGACGCCGGTGAGCCGCAGAGCGTGCCGGCGCTGGAGGCCGCGACGGGGGTGCGTCGCGGCCGCGTCGAGCTCATGCTCAAGCAGCTCGCGGTCGACGACGTCGTCAGCCGATCCGTCGACGGCTGGGAGGCCACCGGCAAGCCGTGGAGCTACCCGCACGAGCACTTCGCCGGTGTCGTCGCCGCCCGCCGCGCCGAGGCCGACATCATGCGCGACTACATCGGCTCCCGCCGCTGCCTGATGCTGCTGCTGGCGCAAGCCCTCGACGACGAGCACGCGCAGGAGTGCGGACGATGCTCGGTCTGCACCGGCCGGCTGCCCGGCGGGCTCGCCGCGATGCCCGACGACGAGACCGTGCGTCAGGTGGGCGCCGCACTGCGCAACGAGCAGCACGTGCTGGAGCCGCGCAAGATGTGGCCCGGCGGCGCGTTCGGCACCCGCGGCAGGATCGGCGCCGAGCATCGTGCCGCGACCGGACGCGCGGTGGTGTTCGCCGACGCACCCGCCTGGACCGATGTGGTGGCCGGCGCCTTCGACAACGACACCGCCACCCCCGAGCTGCTCGAGGGCGCGGTCCGCACCCTGGTCGGCTGGCGCGGTGAGTGGGACGCTCGCCCGACCCAGGTGATCGCACTGCCGGCGGCCGGGTTCACCCGGCTGACCGGGCAGGTGGCCGAGCACCTGGGCAGCGTCGGGCGCTTGCCGGTGCAGACGTGGCGCCCCTCGACCAGCGTGCGGGAGGGCGAGTCCGCCGGTGGCGCGGAGGCGCACGCCTGGCGGGAGGCGCTCGGGTCGCCGCAGCAGAGCCTGACCTCTCCGGTGGACGGGCAGGTGGTGCTGCTGGTGGTCGACCGCACCTCCACCCAGTGGCCGGTCACGGTCGCCGCGGCCGCGCTCGGACACGCCGGAGCCGCCGCGGTGCTGCCGCTGGTGGTGCACAAGCTGCCCTGAGAGCCTGTACGCGGGTACCGTCTCGACGCACCTCACCCCCCGGCCGGCCCGGGAAACCGTTACAACCGGGCCCGCCGAGCACTACTCTTCGGGTGCTCACCTCTTCACTGGCTCGCGGTCGGGAGTTTCGGATGGCCAAGCTCGGAATCCTGGTCGGCCCGCTCGTGCTGGTGCTGTGGGTGTTCTGCGTGCTCGACGTGATCACCCACCGCCGCGAGCCGCAGCACCTGCCACGGTGGGCCTGGCTGTTGCTGGTGCTGCTGTTCCCGCTCGTCGGCTCGGTCGCGTGGCTCGCGGTCGGCCGGCCACGTGCCGGCGGGACTGCTCGACCCAGCGCGTTCGAGCGTCCGGCACCGGCGTTTCCCGAGTACGACCGGCCGGGCCGGGCCTCCGCACTCGACACGGCCGCGGACGAGGAGTTCCTGCGCCGCTGCCGCGAGCGTGCCGAGGAGCAGCGGCGCCGCTACCGCGCCCAGCAGCACGGCGTCGACCCCACACCGCCCGGCGATTCCGGGGACGAGGACGCCTCGGGAGCCAGTGACGCCCCGGCGACCTGATCTCGAGCACGCCGTCAGAGGGACGAGAACCAGGGCCGGCGCGGGGCGTCGGCCAGCCGGCCCGCAGTGGCTGGGTCCAGGCGCGGCTGGTCGCCCGCTGGTTGTGCGGGTTGTCCACACGGGCGAACCTCAGGGCTTCTCGAGAGCTCGCTCCGGCCGTCCTGGGCGCGCAGGTCCGCGGCGCGCATCGGCTCCCGGGCTCAGGAAGGCCCGTCGGTCCGCCACAGGTCGGGGTTCTCGTCGAGCCAACGATTGGCGTCACGGCGGCCGAGCTGGGACGCGGTGTCGAAGAAGTCCGGGTCGAACATGAGGTACGACAGGAGCTCGCCCTGCAGCGGGCTGTCACTTCCGAGCAGCCGGTGCATGATCTGCATGTCCGGGTCACCGAGGGTGCGGCGGAGCGAGCCGTGGTTGGCGCGAAAGACCTCCATCGCCGCGCGGGCCAGCTCTTCGCCGTCCTCGGGAGCGATCGCGACGTAGGGCACCGTGCGATGGGCCGGCAGGCCGGCGCGCTCGCGGTGGCGCCTCAGTGCCGGGCCCAGCTCGGGGTCCTCGTTCATGGCGTTGACCTCCGCGAGCCGCCGCAGGTCGTGGCGCACGGGATCGTCCATGACCGCACCGAGCAGGGTGGCCACGCCGTCGCCGAGGTCGACCGCGCCCGCGCGGGCCAGGTCGGCGGCGTCGGGCGGGTGGAGTCCGCCGGTGCCGACCACCACCACGCGGTCGGCACCGAGCTCGAGCGCCGGGGCCAGCGGAACGCGGCGACGGGTGGCGCCGTCGACGTACCACCCCGCGACCTCCTCTGGCTCGTCGACCGGCACCGAGGGGAACAGAGCGGGGATCGCGGCGGAGGCCATCAGGTGGGAGACGTTCAGCCGGACGGCCACGAAGCGGCGGCGGTAGTCGGGCGCTGCGGGCGGCAGCGGTGACGTCGACTCGGTGAACATGACCACGTCCCCGGTCCGGACCGACGTGGCGGTGACCGCGGTGGCCTCGACCAGACCCTCGTCGACGTTGCGGTGCAGCCTGTCCCAGTCGATGGAGTGTCCGAGCGTATGGGCCAGTGGCTGGGTCCCGAACAGCCCGCGTAGCCGGAAGAACGACAAGCCCAGCGTCTCGGACGCGTACCGCGCGAGCACCTCGGGCACCTGCCTCCACAGCGGCCGCATCACGTGCGGCTTGGTCGCCTGCGCGAGCAGGTCCGTCAGCCGCGCCACCTGGTCATCGGCCTCCAGGTGTGCCGTCGCGGTCAGCGCGCCGCCGAGCAGCGCACCCGCGCTGGTGCCGACCAGCACACGCGGGCGTGCACCGGCTGCGGCCAGCTCGGGCAGCAGGACCTCCAGTGCGCCAACCTGGTACGCCGAGCGCGCACCACCGGCATCGAGCACCAGCGCGACGCGCGGCGCCGAGCCGTGCGGTGTCTCCCTCCCCGCCTGCATCCGGCGATGTTACGTGTTCGTCGACGGCGGCATCACGACGATGTGAGCGCTACCGCGTCCGCAGGTGGAACGCCCGCTTCATCGACGGCGCGGTGCGTGCGTGGTGCATGTGGCCCGCGTTGAGCACGTCGCTGAACAGACCGGTCAGGGAGAAGTGGTTCAGTCGGTGCCGGACCACGTGTGAGTGCTGGCGGGGGTGGATCACGACGGTCAGCACCTGGTTGTGGTGCAGCCGGTCGTCCTCGTCGGCGGTGAGGACGACGGCCAGGTGTCCCGACCGCCAGTCACGTCCGCGGAAGACCTGCAGCATCTGCTGCTTGAACCAGCGGTCCGCGCGTGCGAGCGAGCAGTCGTGCCCGTCGTGGCACGCGTCGGGGATGACCATCCCGACATTCGGGAGGCTTCCGGTACGGACGTCGTGGCTGAACCGGCCCATCGGTACGTCGTGCCGTCGGCACGCCTGCCGCTCCTGAGCGAAGTAGGTCCACGGGTTGTGCCGCACGAGGTAGTTTCCGTTGTTCTTGAGCGCGCAGGCATGCGGCATTCCCTGCGCGTACACCGTGGCGCGCTTGCCGTGCGCGAGCGCCTGCCCGAACACGGAGTGCCCCCGCAGCCGGTGAGCGGAGGGGTTCCTGTCGTCGCGGATGCCGTACGTCTGTCCCGACGCCATCGCGATGTAGTTCGGCAGCGACGGGTGGCTGATCGCCGAGTAGTTGGACGCGTACCCGAACCGCTGAGCCTGGCGGAAGGTGTAGGGCATCTGCGCGCGCATCTGGTTGCGCGAGTGGTTCTCCTCGACGAACACGAGCAGTTTGGTGACCTTGCGCGCCGGCGGTCGCAAGGCCGCCGCCGTCACCGGCCGCGACGCGGCCCCTGCGGTGTGTCCGCTGCTCGCCGTTGGCTGTGCCGCGGGCTGTGCTCCCGCGGCGGTGGCGACAGAGGCGGCGGCTGCGGCAGTGCCCAGTGCAAGGGCTCCGGCCAGGAAGAGTCTCGTGAAACGGCGCATCTCGCCCCATTCCGATCGAACCGGACTGGTCGGGCCGCCCCTCCTGCGACCCGACGTACCACCGGTGGCATCCGCGCCAACCTAGTGGCCGAACCCACGTCCGCACAGGAGAACGCGAGGAATCTGGCCCTCGAACGACCCGGCAGGGCCAGGTCCGAGACCGACGGCGTGGTCTCCTCCGCCCCGCTGCGAGTGCCGTACCGACCCAAGTGGCCTCAAAACGGTCGGTCACTCGCTGATGCGGTGCTCGATGACGTCGATCGTCAGGCCCGCCGCGCCCGCCCGGCACAAGTCCGTGCACCCGGCCCGGTATGAGCAGCAAGGGAAACCGATGAGCACGGCAACCGTGCGGCCATCGTGTGTTTATCCGGTGCTCCCAGGCGGGTAGGCGAGCCGACAATGGCCTTCTGGCCGCCTAGGAGGTCAGAACGGCAAGAGCTCCGTCGTTGTGACCTCCAGCGGCGGGGGTCGGCGGCGTGGGTGCGATGCTTGCCCGGCGTCGCGCTCACGCCGACTTACAACATCGGTGGAGGCCCAAGTACGCCGCACAGCAAAGGGCGGGAACCCAGTGGGTTCCCGCCCTTTGTGCGGTCCAGACTCAGGCTGGGTTCACTGCAAATCCGTCTGGAGCGACCTGCAACCCGTCTGGATTCGCTGCAGCTCCGGGCTGGATAGCGTGAGCCGTGTCATCAGCTGCAGCCGGAGGTGCTGCCGCAGCCCTCGCAGACGAAGCAGCTACCGGCCGGGCGCATCTTGGTGCCGCAGGTGAAGCACAGCGGCGCGTCGGTCTCGGTGCCGGTCATCGCCTCCAGAAGCTCGGCCGACGTGTGCGCCTCGCGCGTCTCGGACTCGGCCGGCGCCGTCTCCGGCTCGCTGCGGTGCCGGAGCCCGGCGGTGGCAGCCGATGCACGCAGCGACTCGGCCTCGGCGTACTCCTCCTCCGAGGTCGGCTCGTAGGAGCCGGTCTCGAGCTGGCGCTGCCGCTCCTCCGCGGAGTAGATGCCCATCGCCGAGCGGGTCTCGAACGGCAGGTAGTCGAGCGCCAGGCGGCGGAAGATGTAGTCCATGATCGACTGCGACATCCGCACGTCGGGGTCGTCGGTCATGCCGGCCGGTTCGAACTTCATGTTGGTGAACTTCGAGACGAAGGTCTCCAGCGGCACGCCGTACTGCAGCGAGATCGAGATCGCCATCGAGAACGCGTCCATGACACCGGCCAGGGTCGACCCCTGCTTGCCGAGCTTGAGGAACACCTCGCCGAGCCCGTCGTCGGGGTAGGACCCCGCGGTCATGTAGCCCTCGGCGCCACCGACGGTGAACGACGTGGTGCGCGACGGACGCGACTTCGGCAGCCGCTTGCGGGTCGGGCGGTACTCGACCACCTTCTCCACCGCGGGCTCGGCGGGCTCCGTGGCCCCGGCAGCCGACGTCTCCGGCTCCTCGGTCTTCTTCGACTTGTGCGTCGACAGCGGCTGGCCGACCTTGCAGTTGTCGCGGTAGATCGCGAGCGCCTTCAGGCCCAGCTTCCAGCCCTGGAAGTAGATGTCCTGGATGTCCTCGACCGTCGCCGACTCGGGGACGTTGCAGGTCTTGCTGATCGCCCCGGACAGGAACGGCTGGGCCGCGGCCATCATCCGCACGTGGCCCATCGGCTTGATCGCCCGGGTGCCCATGGCGCAGTCGAACACCTCGTAGTGCTCCGGCCGCAGACCGGGAGCGTCGATCACGTGACCGTGCTCGGCGATGTACTCGACGATCGCCTCGATCTGCTCCTGCTGGTAGCCCAGCCTGGTCAGCGCCTGCGGCACGGTCTGGTTGACGATCTGCATCGACCCGCCGCCGACGAGCTTCTTGAACTTCACCAGCGAGAAGTCGGGCTCGATGCCGGTGGTGTCACAGTCCATCATGAAGCCGATGGTGCCGGTCGGTGCGAGCACCGACGCCTGAGCGTTGCGCCAGCCGTTCTTCTCACCGGTCTCGAGCACCGCCGCCCACGCGTCGGTCGCCGCCTGGTGCACGGCCTTGTCCATCGCGTGCAGCGTGCGTACGGCGTCGTTGGCCGCGGCGTGCTTGCGCATCACGCGGGCGTGGGCCTCGGCGTTGCGGGCGAACCCGTCATACGGGCCGACCACTCCGGCGAGCTCGGCGGAGCGACGGTAGGACGTGCCCGTCATCAGCGACGTGATCGCGCCGGCCAGCGCACGACCGCCGTCGGAGTCGTAGCCAAGGCCGCACGCCATCAGCAGCGCGCCGAGGTTGGCGTAGCCGATGCCGAGCTGGCGGTAGGCACGGGTCGTGTCGCCGATCGCCTGGGTCGGGAAGTCGGCGAAGCAGATCGAGATGTCCATCGCGGTGATGACGATCTCGACCGTCTTCACGAACGCGTCGACGTCGAACTCACCGTCGTCGGTGAGGAACTTCATCAGGTTCAGCGACGCGAGGTTGCACGAGGAGTTGTCGAGGTGCATGTACTCGCTGCACGGGTTGGACGCGGTGATCCGGCCGGTCTCCGGCGTGGTGTGCCAGTCGTTGATCGTGTCGTCGTACTGCAGACCGGGGTCGGCGCAGCCCCATGCGGCCTCGGCGATCTTGTCCCACAGCCGGCGCGCGTCGACCTCCTCGACCACCTCGCCGGTGGTGCGGGCGCGCAGCCCGAACGAGCCGCCCTCCTCGACCGCGCGCATGAACGCGTCGTTGACCCGCACGGAGTTGTTGGCGTTCTGGTACTGCACGCTGGTGATGTCGCTGCCACCGAGGTCCATGTCGAACCCGGCGTCACGCAGCACGCGGATCTTCTCCTCCTCGCGCGCCTTGGTCTCGACGAACTCCTCGATGTCGGGGTGGTCGACGTCGAGCACGACCATCTTGGCCGCGCGCCGGGTGGCGCCGCCGGACTTGATGGTGCCGGCGGAGGCGTCGGCGCCGCGCATGAAGCTGACCGGGCCGCTGGCCGTACCGCCGGAGGAGCGCAGCAGCTCCTTCGACGAGCGGATGCGGGAGAGGTTGAGGCCGGCACCGGAGCCGCCCTTGAAGATCAGGCCCTCCTCCTTGTACCAGTTCAGGATCGAGTCCATCGAGTCGTCGACGGCCAGGATGAAGCAGGCCGACACCTGCTGCGGCGAGGTCGTGCCGACGTTGAACCACACCGGCGAGTTGAAGCTGAAGTACTGGTGCAGCAGCAGCCAGGTCAGCTCGTGCTCGAAGATCTCTGCGTCCTGCGGGGTGGCGAAGTAGCCGTTGTCCTCACCGGACTTGCGGTAGGTCTTCACCACGCGGTCGATGAGCTGCTTGAGACTCCACTCGCGCTGGTCGGTGCCGACGGCGCCGCGGAAGTACTTGGACGTGACGATGGTGGTGGCGTTCATGCTCCACGACTCGGGGAACTCCACGCCACGCTGCTCGAAGACCACGTCACCGGTCTTCCAGTTCTGCTGTACGACGTCGCGACGCTCCCACGTCACCTCGTCGTAGGGGTGGACTCCCTGCGTGGTGAATGCGCGCTCGATCGTCAGGCCGCCCTTGCTGCCCGCGGCCTGGCCGCGGTGGGCTGCGCCTGCCGGACCACTCACCGTCTCCGTCATGGCCTCTCCCTCGTCGCTGAGTCTCGTCGGGTGCTGTTGCTTGCTGCTCGGTGCTACTGGGTCGTGCTAGTGGGTCGTGCTACTGGGTCTTGCTGGGTGCTGCTGGGTTGGAGGGCCCGCCGCGCAGAGCTTCCCCTCTCCGCGCGGCGGGCGGTCTAGGTGCGTCGTTGGTACGACGGCTCGCGCGCGCCCGCGCGGGTCGCCTCCGCCTGCTCGGCGTCGGCCGTGGCTGCGCCGGATGTGGCTGCAGCGGATGTGGCTGCGTCGCTGGCCCCGGCGTCGGCCCGGCCGGGCTCATCCTGCTCGGCGTCGCCGACATCGCCGGCATCGTCGGCATCGTCTCCGGCCTCAACGGTCTCGGACGTCGCCGGCGCCTCCGGCCCGGTCACCGCCGCGCTGCGCTCGGCCCGCAGCATGGCGATCTCGGTCTCGAAGTCGTCGGCGGACTCGAAGCTGCGGTAGACGCTGGCGAAGCGCAGGTAGGCGACCTCGTCGAGCTCGCGCAGCGGACCGAGGATGGCCAGACCCACCTCGTGGGCCGGCACCTCCGCCCAGCCGCTGGCGCGCAGCGCATCCTCGACCTGCTGGCCGAGCCGCGCCAGGTCGTCGTCGCCGACCGGGCGGCCCTTGCAGGCCTTGGCCACGCCGGCGATCGCCTTGGACCGGTCGAACGGCTCGGTCGCGCCAGACTTCTTCAGCACGGTCAGCTGCATCTGCTCGACCGTGCTGAACCGCTTCTGACACTGCGAGCACTGCCGCCGGCGACGGATCGCGCCGCCGTCATCGGCGGTGCGCGAGTCGATCACGCGGGTGTCGGTGTGGCGACAGAACGGGCAGTGCATCGGCTGCGCCACCTCCCCTCGTTTCCCCGTCGTACCGACCCGCCCACTGGGGACGAATCTGTGGATCTGCTGTTGAGAACCCCTGTTTGCCTGTGGACGACCAACCACAACCTGTGGATGACTTACAGGCCTGTAACTACTAGATCTAGGGGTAACCGTACGTCGCCCACCCTATCCACGCAAGGGCGCGGCGCACGTGTCTCCGGCCCGGCGTGTTTGCGCAGGTCAGCGACCGACTCGGACTTTTCGACCCGGCGTGTCGGCGCTTCCCGGACCACCCGAAACCCATGCCCCCACGCTTCCAGCAGCCACCGACATCCCCTGTGCAGAACAACGCCGGGCCCCGCCGCCAAGTCGCGTGTCAATGTCGCCGTGCCGCATGTGTCCAGACATGACACGCAACCCAGCGCGGAGCGCGGGCGCCGGCGCGCTCCGCGGTCGTGTGTCAACCACGCCGCGGAGCATCTGCCCAGACGCGACACGCGACCGAGCGCGAAGCGCGGCCGCGGGTGCACCCCAGTTGTGTGTCACCCCCGCCGCGGAGCAGGTGTCGAGACGCGACACACGACTCAGAACGCTGCGCCGGCGGGTGCACTCCCCCGGTCGTGTGTCAACCACGCCGCGGAGCAGGTGTCGAGACATGACACGCGACCGAGCGCGGGGACATGACCAAGGGCGGCGACGCCGGGTCAGACGCCGGCGAGGCGGCCGCGGGCGCGCATGGCGGACTTGCGGGCCTCGCGAGCCACGGCGGTGTCGGGGTGGTGGCAGCCGAGCAGGTCGAGGGCGTCCACCACGCGGGGGTGGTCGCAGTGCCACAGCTCGGCGACGATCATCACCTGGCCGTCGCTGCTCCCCCGCGAGCTCATGGCCGCGAGGTGCGCGGTGACCTGGTCGCCGTCCTGGCCGACGATCGAGGCCAGCAGGTCGACCAGCATCCAGGCGGCATCGGGCGACGGCGCCACCTGCGCCGCCACGGCCGAAGACCCGATGCGATCTGCCATGTCCCGAATGGTGGCACCGACCACCGACAACCCGGCGACACCACGCCGCACGGACCACCGGTTCGCCGCGCCAACCCGCCACTTCCCGGCCCGTTCCCGGCCTTCCCACCCCCTGCAGGAGGCGGGGAGACCAGAGAACGGGCGGTTACATCCCGAGCATGGGCCCGACCGACCCTCACGACGGGCGCTCGCGGACCACCTCCCGCGGCGACTTGTCGTCGCGCAGACCCTCGAACCGCGGATGCCGCAGCTGCCCGTCGCGGGTCCACTCGGTGAACTGCACCTGGCACACCAGCTCCGGCTCGGCCCAGTGCACGTCCTTGCGGGGCAGCATCCGGGCCTGGCGGAACGGCGGCGTCGACCGCTCCAGGGAGTTCAGCCGGTCGTGCATCGAGCGCAGCAGCCTGGTGTCGAACCCGGTGCCGACCTTGCCGGCGTACACCAGGTCGCCGCCCGGCTCGAAGTAGCCGAGCAGCAGCGCGCCGAAGCCGACGCGCGAGCCCCGCGGGTCGGTCCAGCCGCCGATGACGAACTCCTGGCCGTGCTCGCACTTGAGCTTCAGCCAGTCACGGCTGCGGCCGGAGGGGTACGACCCGTCCGCACGCTTGGCGATCAGGCCCTCCCAGCCGTCGGCGCAGGCCTGCTCGAAGAACTCGACACCGTCGCGGTCGCGGTGCTCGGTGTACCGCAGCGGGTCGTCCCAGCCGAACAGCTCGTGCAGCAGCGACTTGCGCTCCCGCAGCGGCAGCGACCGGGTGGAGTGCCCGTCCAGGTGCAGCAGGTCGAACAGGTAGTAGAAGATCTCGACACCGGTACGTCGCGCGCGGTCGGGGTTCGTCAGGTGGATCCGCGGCTGCAGCGCGGCGAAGCTGGTCTGCGCACCGTCGAAGGCCACCACCTCCCCGTCGGCGACGAAGTCGGGGCACTGCTGGGCCTCCAGCGCCTCCACCACCTCGGGGAACGCCGAGCCCATGTCACCACCGGAGCGGCTGCGGATCGACACCTTGCGCCCGTCGCAGTACGCCAGGCAGCGCACCCCGTCGAGCTTGCGCTCGAACAGCCAGCGGTCGTCCGAGAACGGCTCGCGGATGAGCGTCGCCAACGCCGGCCCGGGCACGCTGCTGAGCTTCTCCATGCCCCTGTCCTACCCGATAGCCGGGTTCCACAGGAGGCCCGTTCAATGACCCTCGCGTGCCAGTGATCTTGCCAGCGATCCGGGCCTGACCTGCTGCGTTAGCGCTCCCCGGTTTGGGTACCGCAAACGCATGGCACAGCGCGACATCGCCCGCCGGCTCGTGGACCGGCACGGTTCCACGTTCGCCGAGCAGGCCGGCTTCACGGTGACGGACAAGCCGTCACCGCTGTGGAGGCTGCTCGTGCTCTCGCTGCTGCTGTCGGCCCGGATCGGCTCCGACATCGCGGTGGCGGCGGCACGCGAGCTGAACCGCGCCGGCTACCGCACGCCGAAGGCCATGCGAGAGGCCACCTGGCAGCAGCGCGTCGATGCACTGGGTCGCGGTCACTATCGTCGGTACGACGAGCGAACCGCGACGATGCTGGGCGAGTGCGCGGACTTCGCCCTGGAGCGCTACCGCGGCGACCTCCGGCGACTGCGCGAGGAGGCCTCCAGCGCCGCGGACGTCGGCAGGCTCGTACAGGAGTTCAAGGGCATCGGCCCCACCGGCGGGGCCATCTTCTGCCGCGAGGTGCAGGGTGCGTGGCCCGAGCTCGCGCCGTTCGTCGACGACATCGCAGCCAAGGGCGCGAGGCGGCTGGGACTATCCCCTTCCCCCGGTCGCCTCGCGGCCCTGGTACCCGACGAGGACCTCCCGCGGCTGGTCGCGGGCTGCGTACGCGCGTCGCGTGACAAGGCCGTCGTGGACGACGTCCTGGCGGCGGCATGACGCCCGCTCGCGGTTCCAGGGGACCCGAGCACGACGGCCGGGCCGACGCCCGGCGCAACCCGGTGAGCACACAACAGCGACGGGTGCTGCCGGGGCACACGATGAAGACGGTCGGAGATACGGAGGGTTGAGACAGTGGGGGGACTGTGCCTGGTCGGGGACAGGCTGACGCTGCGTGAGTTCGAGTCCGCGGACGAGGAGGCACTGCACGCGATCGTGGGCGACCCAGTCGTCACGGCGTACACGCTGTGGGGCCCCAACCAGCCGGCGGACACCCGGGCGTTCCTGGCGCGGGCCACCGCCCAGGCCGATGCGCCGGAGGCGCGGACGGGCTACCACCTGGCGCTGGTCGACGGCGACGGGAAGCTGGCCGGGTCGGTCGTGCTCGACATCGAGGACGCGGCGCACGGCCGGGCCGTGGTGGGGGTCGTCATCGCCCCGCGGTACTGGGGGCTGGGCTACGCCACCGAGGCGCTGGAGATCATGCTCGACTTCGGGTTCAGCCGGCTCGGCCTGCACCGGGTCAGCGCTTACTGCCATCCCCAGCACCGCGCGGGCGCCCGCGTGCTGGAGAAGGCCGGCCTGCGGCTCGAGGGCACCCTGCACGGCTACAAGTGCGTCCGCGGGGAGTGGCAGGACTCGCTGCTGTACGCCCGAGTCGGCGGCTGAGTCGACGGCTGAGGGGCCCTGCGACGGGGAGGTCGGACCTCGCTCCGGCGGCGGGCTTGCGCACCTAGGTGATGATGGTGTCACGGGAGCAGGGATTTTTTGACCTTAAGGGGTGGGCCCATGGCCGACATCCTGGATTCGGACCGACTGGTGCTGCGGCCGTGGACGATCGACGACGCAGAAGCCGCGCTGCCGATCTACGGCAACGACGAGGTGTCACGCTGGCTGAGCCCGGCGATGGACCGGGTGCCCGACGTCGACGCCATGCGGCTGCTGCTGCAGCAGTGGATCGCCGAGGACGACCGCGCCGCGCCCCCGAGCGGCCGGTGGGCGATCGAGCTGCGCGACGACAAGCGGGTGGTGGGCGGCGTGGCGCTGCTCTACCTCCCGCCGGGTGGGGAGGACCTCGAGATCGCCTTCCAGCTACGCCCGGACGAGTGGGGACAGGGCTATGCGATCGAGGCGGGTCTCGCCGTCGCGCGCTTCGCGCTGTTCGAGCACCACGCCGAGGAGGTGTTCGCGGTCGTACGGCCCAACAACGAGCGCGCGGCCGCCGCTGCGCAGCGGATGGGGTTCGAGTGGGCCGGCGAGACCGAGAAGTACTACCAGCTGATGCTGCAGGTGTACCGCCTGCGCGCGGCCGACCTCGCCCACCCGTTCCAGCATTCGCACTGACCTGACCCGGGAACCGGACCGCCCGGGCCTGCTGCAGCCCTTGGTTCCGGCCCCGGGGAAACCGAGATCACGCATGCCTACCAAACCGGCCAAACCGGCCCGTCGGCTCGAACCCCGGTACTACCATGTGTATACGGGTGTCACACCGAGGGTCATCATGTCGGTGCCGCACGTGAGCTCTTGAGAAGGGGACGGGCATTGGGGTGGAACCGGTGGGCCTTCGCGACCCGGCCGTTGCGCCTGCGGGTGCACATCGTCGCGTGCGTCGTGGCCGCCGTCGTGCTGCCGTTGGCGCTCGGCGGCTGGCCGACACCTGACGTCACCCGGGCGCAGGTCGTCACGGCCGCCGCGCTGATCGCGCTGTCGGTGATCAACGTGGAGTTCGGCCGCATGCTCGACGGTGGGCTCAAGAACAGCCACCGCCCGCACAAGGCACTCTCGGCGTGGGCCTTCGCGGCGGCGCTGCTGCTTCCCGTCTGGTGGATCCTGCCGGTGGTCGTGACCAGCTATGCGCACGCTCGCTGGCGCGGCCTTCGTCTGCAGCTGTGGAAGTGGGTGGGCTCCGCCTCCTTCGTCGTGCTTGCCGCGGTCGCGGCCCGTGGTGTGACGGTGGCGCTCGACGGCCCAAACGGCGACTGGGTCTCCAACGGCCCGCGCGCGCTCCTGGTCGTCTGCGCCGCGGCCGCGGTGTTCCTGGCCGTCGAGACCGTGCTGTTCCTCGGCAGCGCCTTCCTCAACGACGCCGACGACGAGGTGTGGCTGCGCCGCACGCTGAGGAGCGCCCGGTTCTACGTGACCGAGGGGGCCATGGTGCTCGTGGGCGGCCTGTCCGCTGCGGTCTGGGCGAGCAACCCGTGGCTGCTCCCGCTGCTGCTGCCGGCGTACGGCCTGGCCCAGCAGGCAGCGCTGCACGACCCGCTGGCCCAGCAGGCCAAGACCGACTCCAAGACCGGCCTCTACCGCTACGAGTCCTGGCGCAGCCTGGCGCTGGCCGAGCACGAGCGCTGCGTGGCCAAGCACCGCGGCTGGGCGGTCATCTTCGCCGACCTCGACCGCTTCAAGCCCTACAACGACACCTGGGGCCATCTGGCCGGCGACGCCGCGCTGGTAGCGGTGGCCGACCTGCTCCGCACGCAGCTGCGAGCCCGTGACCTGGTCGGCCGCTTCGGCGGCGAGGAGTTCTGCCTGTTCCTGGCCGACGCCACGCCGGACGGCGCCGCCGAGGTGGCCGAGCGGCTCCGGGCCGGGGTCGAGGCGCTGGAGCTGCCCGACACCGGCGCGCGGGTGACGTTGAGCCTCGGCGTGGCCAGCGCCGACCCGGGCCAGGCCGCCTTCGACCTTGCCCGGGCCATCCACGCCGCCGACCAGGCGCTCTACCGCGCCAAGGAGCGGGGCCGCAACGCCGTGCACGCCGAGACCCTGGGCGGCCCGTCCGGCGAGACCGCGAAGCCGGCCCAGCCGGGGCACGAGGGGCCGTCGTCGCCTCGCAGCGGTGCCGGGTCGACGGCGGCCTGACCTCACGGACTGCACCGGGCCCGACCGCGCCGGTCGGGTCTGACCGGCTGGCCGGTTCCGCGCCGGCCGGGTGACCCTGCTGCGCTAGCCGACGCCGACCGTGAGCACCACCAGGGAGTCCTCCCTGGCGACGAGGTCGTGCCGCTGCGGCGGTACGTCGTGCAGCGAGCCTTCCGGGACGTCGATCTCGCGGTCGCCGACGTTGAGCACGACGTGACCGCGCAGGCACAGCACGGTGGCGTCACCTGGACTCTGGTGCTCCCCCAGCCGCGTTCCCGCGACCAGCGCCAGCAGTGTCTGCCGCAGGCGCGAGCCGTGGTGGACCGTGGTCGAGGCGCGACCGTTGGAGGCCTGACGCGCCCGTTCGAGCTGTTCCTCACCCATGGTGTGCAGCGTCATCGACGTCATGCCCAACATCCTGGCACGGTCAGCCGCCGAGCACCCGCCTAGTCTCCCGGGCGACCTGCAGGTCTTCGCGCGCGGCGACGACCAGGGTGTGCACGAGCGCGCCGGGCTCGGTCACGTCCGCGTCGGGTGAGGCGGTCGCGTTCACGCTCTCGTCGACGGCCACACCCAGGAAGCCCAGCCGGCGTGCGACGTCGGACCGCAGCCAGGCGGCGTTCTCCCCCACGCCCGCGGTGAACACGAGTGCGTCCATGCCGCCCATCCCCGCCGCCATCGCGGCGATGGACGACACCAGCCGGTGGAGGTAGACCTCCACGGCGAGGTCGGCGGCGCCGTCGCCGTTCTCGCACGCCGCGACCACCTTGGCCAGGTCGCCGGACACACCGCTGAGACCCAGCAGGCCCGACTGCCTGGTCAGGCCACGCAGCACCTCGTCGTACGGCATCTGCTGCTCGTCGGCCAGGTAGGTGACGATGCCGGGGTCGATGCTGCCGGCGCGGGTGGACATCACCAGGCCCTCCAGCGGGGTGAACCCCATGGTGGTGTCGACCGACCGGCCGTCGCGGACGGCGCACAGCGACGCGCCCGAACCCAGGTGGCAGCTCACGGTCCGCAGCCCGGTCACGTCGCGGCCGAGCATCTGCGCGGTCCGGGTCGCGACGTAGGAGTGGTTGAGCCCGTGGAAGCCGAAGCGCCGGATGCCGAAGCGTTCGCGCCACTCCAGCGGCAGCGCGTACGTCGCGGCGGCCGCGGGCAGGTCGGCGTGGAAGGAGGTGTCGAAGCAGGCCACCTCCGGGCAGGCCGGCAGCAGCTCGCGCACGGCGTCGATGCCGGCGAGCGCGCGGGGCTGGTGCAGCGGCGCCAGCGGCGCGGCCTTGCGCATCAGGTCCTCCACGTCGTCGTCGATGCGCACCGACTCGGTCAGCTCCCAGCCGCCGTGCACGACCCGGTGGCCGACGGCGTCGAACTCCACCCGCCCCAGGAAGCCCCGCAGCGCTTCGGTGTCGCCGCTCCAGTCCGGCAGGTGCTCGCGGTCGACGACCCGGTCTTCGGCGTCGACCACGGCGAGCTTGATGCTCGACGAGCCCGCGTTGACGACCAGGACCCGCATCAGCGACGGCCGCCCATCAGTGCGACCAGCGCCACTCGCGCACCTCGGGCATGTCCATCCCCTGCTCCACGACGTAGCGGTGGTGACGCGTGCGCATGTCCGCCATGTGCTGCCGCACACCGGTGGCCCGGCGCGCCAGACCGGGGACGCGGTCGATGACGTCCATCACCAGGTGGTAGCGGTCCATGTCGTTGCGGACCACCATGTCGAACGGGGTCGTCGTCGAGCCCTCCTCCTTGTACCCGCGCACGTGCATGCCGTTGTGGTTCGCGCGACGATAAGTCAGCCGGTGAACGAGCCAAGGATATCCGTGGTAGGCGAAGATCACCGGCCTGTCGGTCGTGAACAGCGCGTCGTACTCCGCGTCGGACAGCCCGTGCGGGTGCTCCTCGGCGCCCTGCAGCCGCATCAGGTCCATCACGTTGACCACGCGCACGCGCACGTCGGGCAGGTGCCGGCGCAGCAGGTCGGCGGCGGCGATGGTCTCCAGCGTGGGCACGTCGCCGGCGCACGCCAGCACCACGTCGGGGTCGCCGTCGTCGTTGCTCGCCCACTCCCAGGTGCCGATGCCGCGTGCGCCGTGCAGGCCGGCCTGCTCGACGTCGAGCCACGACGGCTGCGGCTGCTTTCCGGCGACCACCACGTTGACGTAGTCGCGGGTGCGCAGCACGTGGTCCATCGTCCACAGCAGGGTGTTGGTGTCCGGTGGCAGGTACACCCGGATCACGCCGGGCTTCTTGTTGACCACGTGGTCGATGAACCCCGGGTCCTGGTGGCTGAACCCGTTGTGGTCCTGGCGCCACACGTGCGAGGTGAGCAGGTAGTTCAGCGACGGGACCGGCCGGCGCCAGGTCAGCTCGCGGCTGGTCTTGAGCCACTTCGAGTGCTGGTTGAACATCGAGGAGACGATGTGGGTGAACGCCTCGTAGGAGGTGAACAGCCCGTGTCGCCCGGTGAGCAGGTAGCCCTCGGCCCAGCCCTGGCAGGTGTGCTCCGACAGCATCTCCATCACCCGGCCGTCCGGGGACAGGTGCTCGTCGGTCGGCAGCGTCTGGGCGTTCCACGCCTTGTCGGTGACCTCGTAGAGCGTCTGCAGCCGGTTGGACGCGACCTCGTCGGGTCCGAACACGCGGAAGCTGCCGGTGCCGTCCGGCGCGGTGCTGCGGCGCATCACATCGCGCAGGAAGGCACCCGTGGCCAGGGTCGGCTCGTGCATCTCCGCCCCGGGTGCGGTCACCTTCACCGCGTAGTCGAGGACGTCGGGCAGGTCGAGGTCGCGGGTGAGCAGGCCGCCGTTGGCGTGCGGGTTCGAGCCCATCCGCCGAGTCCCGGTGGGCGTCCAGGCGGTCACCGTGGCGACCGGGACGCCGTCGGCGTCGAACAGCTTGTCGGGCCGGTATCCCCGCATCCAGGCCTCGAGCATGCCCCGGTGCTCGGCGTTCTCGCGTACGGCCGAAAGCGGCACCTGGTGCGCGCGCCAGGTGTTCTCCACCGGAAGGCCGTCGACCTCCTTCGGGCCGGTCCAGCCCTTCGGGGTGCGCAGCACGACCATCGGCCAGCGTGGCCGCTGTCTGCTGCCCCGCCGTGACCGTGCCTGCTGCTGGATCGCCGCGATCTCGTCGAGGCAGCGGTCGAGCGTGGCCGCGAGCCGCTGGTGCATCGTGCGGGGGTCGTCGCCGGCGACCAGGTACGGCTCGTAGCCGTAGCCCCGCAGCAGGCTCTCGAGCTCCTCGTCGCCGATGCGTGCGAGCACGGTGGGGTTGGCGATCTTGTAGCCGTTGAGGTGCAGGATCGGGAGCACCGCGCCGTCGCGGCGGGGGTCGAGGAACTTGTTGGAGTGCCACGACGTCGCCAGCGGGCCGGTCTCCGCCTCGCCGTCACCGACGACGCAGGCCACCAGCAGGTCGGGGTTGTCGAACGCGGCGCCGAAGGCGTGCGAGAGCGCGTAGCCGAGCTCGCCGCCCTCGTGGATCGACCCCGGCACCTCGGGTGCGACATGGCTGGGGATGCCGCCGGGGAACGAGAACTGCCGGAACAGCCGGCGCATGCCGGCCTCGTCGCGTCCGACCGAGGGGTAGGTGTCGGTCCAGCTCCCCTCCAGCCAGGCGTTGGCGACCACGGCCGGACCCCCGTGGCCCGGCCCGGTCACGTGGATCATGTCGAGGTCACGCTGCCGGATCACCCGGTCGAGATGGGTGTGCACGAAGTTCAGCCCCGGCGTGGTGCCCCAGTGGCCGAGCAGCCGCGGCTTGATGTGCTCGGGCCTCAGCGGCTCACGTAGCAGTGGGTTGTCCAGCAGGTAGATCTGCCCGACGGACAGGTAGTTCGCCGCGCGCCAGAACGCATCCGCCTGCGCGACCTCGGACCTCGACAGCGGCTTGGTGCTCACGACCTGCACGAAGAGCCTCTACCCGGGTCGCGCGCTGCCCACACGGGCGGCTGCTTGCGTCCGGCGAGGCGTGCGCGGACTCGCGCTGACAGCGCACACCCCCGCCGTGAGGCGTCAGTTCTTCGACATTGTGAAGCGCCAAACTCCGGGTTGCGGCAGCCACGCGCCATGTCTCCGGGGCCGCATGGATGCTTCCCTCGGGTTGTGAGCCCAGGGAAGCATCCATGCGCCAAGGAAACGGCCGGTCAGTGGTCGAGCGGCACCGCGATCTTGGTCCCGACCTGCAGCGAGCCGTCCATCGAGTTGAGCTCCTGGATCTGGTCGATCAGGTCGCGCGGGTCCTGGCCGGGTGCGGCACGGGACGCGATGGTCCACAGCGTGTCGCCGGACTCGACCTGGACCATGCGTACCGGGACCGGCTGACCCCGCTCGGCGGTGCCGGTCGCGGTGTCGGACAGCACCACGAACAGCACCGCCAGCACCGCGACCAGACCGGTAAGGAACACCACCAGCCGTCCGCGGCGGGTCAGCCGCAGGGGCCCGGCGCCGACGTGGGTCGTCCGGGGCTCGACCCGGGACCGGGCCGGTGCGATTGCCATGCTGCTCATCGAGAACCTCCGCATGTGGTCCGCGCCGCGCGGGCGCGTCGAATTCCTGGCTGTGTGATGCGCGCACCGCCGTTGTATCGGCGTCCACCGACAGGCGACCCGCCTACTCGGGCCGCGCAGTCGAAACTATGTTCGATCGAACGCATGTTCCCTTTGTACACGGGGCCGCCGACAGCGGGCAAGGGAATCCTCGAAGGTGTGTTCGATGGGTCATGCGCGCGGTCGCCGGCCGGCCCGGACGTCGGCAGGACGCGACGCATCCAGCGCGCTCCCCGATGCAAGTCGTGAAGCGAAGGTGGGCGTGCGCCCGGGGTCAGCCGTCGGCCGGAGACGTGGCCCCCGCAATGCCGGAGGTCGGCGCTGCGCCCATCGCGTGGATCAGCGCGCCGAGGACGACCTACGCATCCGCCGCCGGCCCTCGAACCGCATCACCGGCTCCAGCCGCATCATCACGCTCGGCGCCAGGGAGGTCAGCCGCATCAGGCCGCCGCGCCACGCGGGAACGGTGCGCACCACCCGCTGCCCGCCGAGCAGGTCCACCGCGGCGCGGCCGATCTCGTCGGCGCTCAGCAGCCGCCCGCCGGAGTGGACCAGCGCCGCGGCCTGGCCGCGCGGGTCCATGCCCGCCACCAGGTCGGTGTCGACCCCGTCGGGGCAGATCGCGTGCACCCGGATGCGCCGCCCGCGCAGCTCGCTGTCCAGCGAGGCGGTGAGCGAGACGACGGCGGCCTTGGTCGCGGCGTACACCGACAGCCCCGGCACCGGGCCCAGCGCGGACAGCGAGGCGACGTTGAGGATCTGCCCGCCGTCGGTCATCGCCCGTACGGCCGCTCGGCAGCCCCAGATCACTCCGCCGACGTTGACGTCGACGAGCGCGCGAACCTGCTCGGAGCTCTGCTCCACGATCGGCCCGTCGAAGCCGACACCGGCGTTGTTGACCCACACCGCGAGCCGCCCGTGACGCGCTGCCTCGGCCGCGACCGCGTGGTGGCTGTCCTCGGTGCGCACGTCCTGGGCGACCCCTGCGGCGGCGCCGATCTCACCGGCGGTACGCCGGGCTGCCTCGGCGTCGAGGTCGCTGACCACCACCACGTACCCGCGGAGCACGAGCTGCTCGGCGATCGCGCGCCCGATGCCGCGAGCGCCTCCGGTCACCACCGCCACGTTCTTCGTGAGTGGCCCTGAGACTGGCCCTTGATGTGACGGGTCCTCGTGCCTCGACGTCATGGCCGAAACCCTAGACCCGGCTCCTCCCGCCGAGACTGCGCAAACCCCTCGGTGCATCCGGGCCGTTAGCGCACTCTCGACGCTAAGGACGCGCCACGCGACACATCGAACAGGTGTTTGAAACTTTCGACGGGCAGGTCTAACGTCAGGCCTGGCGTTACGGTCATCCATCCCCGCAGGCGGTGAGGTCATTGGCGAAGAAGGCCCCCAGCAAGGTCCGCGAGCTCCCCGACGGTCCTCCCGACGCGTCCGGGCTCACCCCGCGTCAGCGCCGGGTCCTCGACGTCATCCGCGACTCGGTCGAGCGCCGCGGATACCCGCCGAGCATGCGCGAGATCGGCGAGTCGGTGGGACTGACCAGCTCCTCCAGCGTGTCCCACCAGCTGCGCTCGCTGCAGTCGAAGGGGTTCATCCGGCGCGACCCCAACCGGCCGCGTGCGCTGGAGATCCTCCACCCCGACTCCCCCGACACGACGTCGTCGACGGCGCCGGTGGCCCCGGCGGACGCCTTCGACGAGACCGGCATCGGCGACGAGCGGCCCGCCGCCACCTACGTCCCCCGCGTGGGACGCATCGCCGCCGGCGGCCCGATCCTCGCCGAGGAACGCGTCGAGGAGATGCTGCCGCTGCCACGCACGCTGGTCGGTGACGGCACGCTGTTCATGCTCGAGGTACGCGGTGACTCGATGGTCGACGCCGCCATCTGCGACGGCGACTTCGTCGTCGTACGCCAGCAGCCCACCGCCGAGAACGGCGAGATCGTGGCCGCCATGCTCGACGACGAGGCCACCGTCAAGACGCTGCAGAGGAAGCGCAACCAGGTGTGGCTGCTGCCGCACAACGACGCCTACGAGCCGATCGACGGCAACGGCGCCGTGATCCTCGGCAAGGTCGTCGCCGTCCTCCGACGCGTCTAGCCCGACCTCGACCTGCCCCGGTATTCGTCGACGGTCAGAGCAGCGTGTTGCCGTCGTAGCCGCGACCAGGTGATATCGGCGTGCTGCCGGCTCATCCGGTCGTTCACCGTGCGTGTGGTCGTGCCTCCAGACCACCCCGTGCGTGTAGAAGCGGGCACTTGGGGCAATGGACCGGCGAGGAGGTGAGATGTGCGATGCCTCAGAAGAGTCCTGGTCCTTCGGTGAAGGACAAGAAGATGTACGAGGAGCTGCGCAAGAAGGGCGACAGCAAGGGCAAGGCCGCCCGCATCGCCAACACGGCGTCGAAGACGTCCCGTGCCAGTACCGGAAGCAAGGGCGGCAAGCGGGGCAGCTACGACGACTGGTCGAAGGACGAGCTGATGAAGCAGGCCAGAAAGGTCGGCATTGCCGGTCGCTCCTCGATGACCAAGAGCGAGCTGGCCAAGGCACTGCGTAACAGCTGACCCGAGCACACCCGGTGTTGCAAGTCTCGGGTCACCACCGCGCGAGGCGGAGCTCCTGAGGGTGGTCAGGAGACCGCCTTCGTGGTGGTGGCCCGACCGGTCGCGGCCCGGTCGAGCCGCTGCAGCGCGGCGACCACCACGTCGCGGTCGGTGGTCGCCCACATCGGCGGCAGCGAGCTGCGCAGGAACGCGCCGTAGCGGGCTGTGACCAGGCGCGGGTCGAGGATCGCGACCACCCCGCGGTCGGTCGTGGTCCGGATCAGGCGCCCGGTGCCCTGCGCCAGCAGCAGCGCGGCGTGGGTGGCCGAGACCGCCATGAACCCGTTGCCGCCCGCCTTGGCCACCGCGCGCGAGCGTGCGCTCATCAGCGGGTCGTCGGGACGCGGGAACGGGATGCGGTCGACGATCACCAGCTGGCAGGTCTCCCCTGGCACGTCCAGCCCCTGCCACAGCGACAGGGTTCCGAACAGGCACGCGTGCGGGTCCTCGACGAACAGCCGCTTCAGCTCGGGCAGCTGCGCCTCGCCCTGGCACAGCACGGTCAGGTGCGGCAGCCGTTCGCGCGCAGCCTCGGCCGCGGCCTCCGCGGCCCGCCTCGAGGAGAACAGGCCGAGCGTCCGGCCGCCGGCTGCTTCGGCCAGCGCGCAGATCTCCGCCAGCTGTGGCTCGCCGAGCCCGTCACGACCCGGCTGCGGCAGCTTGGCCGCGACGTACAGGATCGCCTGCTTCCCGTAGTCGAACGGAGACCCGACGTCGACCGCGCGCCAGGGCAGCACGGCGGG
>CBFGZI010000053.1:0-23338 GCA_965653225.1 uncultured Propionibacteriales bacterium
GGTGGTCAACAACGGCAACGTGACGTTGTCGCAGGTGTCGGTGACCGACCCGCATCCGGGGTTGTCGGCGCTGGCGTGCACGCCGGGGCAGCCGGCCACGTTGGAGCCGGGCGGCACGATGACGTGCACCGCCACCTACAGCACCCGGCAGGCCGATGTGAACGCCGGCAGCATCGTCAACACCGGCACCGTGGTCGGCACCACGCCGGGTGGGGGCACGGTGACCGATCAGGACGTGGCGACGGTGACCGCAACCCCGGTACCGCCGACACCACCCCGGCGGCCGACGCGACCCGTCTTGAGCACGGATACCTCGCACCATCGCGTGACACCCGGTCAGACGTTCTTCGACAGAATCCAGGTCGGGGGAATCCGGGGCAGGCAGGGTGTCGCTGCCACCGCCCAGCTCTTCGGCCCGTTCAAGTCCCGCGCCGCGGCCACCTGCCAGCCGGGACTCCGGGTGCGGATGGACACCATGCGCGTCCACAACGGCTTGAACCGGACCCGCACGGTCCGAGTCAACAGTCCGGGCGTGTACACGTGGCAGGTCACCCTCCACGCCAATGCCGCCAACCTACCGGCGACCCACCGCTGCGGGCAGGCCGTCGAGACCACCCTGGTGGCCAAGGCGGGCTACCACTCGCCGGTGGTCAACGGAGGGTTCTCCGGCACGGTCAGCTCCACCGCCACCCCCTTCAGAGGGTTGTCCGGCACCGTCAGCTCTTTCGTCAGCCCGTTCGCTCGCGCACCTCGTGCACCCGCGTCCGACAGGATCCGCATGCCGGCGATCGGGATGGATGCCAAGGTCAGCCGTGAGCGCATCGTCGCGGGGGAGATGACCCTCCCCAACGACGTCGCCCGAGTCGGATGGCTGCGGAGGTCCGCCGGCTTCGGCGACAAGATCGGCAAGACGGTCGTCGGTGGGCATGTCTCGGACCGGCACGACAATCCCGGCGCATTGTTCCACCTCAAGAATGCCCAGGCCGGGCAGCGGATCACGGTCACCCGGGCCGGGAAGCTATTCCGGTTCGAGGTCGTCCGCAAGACAACCCTCGACCGCCGGCGAAACCTCCCGCACCGGTTCTTCACCACCACCGGAGCGCACCGCCTGGTCCTCATCAGCTGCACTCACAAGGTCGTCTTCCCCAACGGGCACTTCCACTACACGCGCTACATGGTGGTCGTCGCCAAACCGGTCCATCGCCATCGCTAACACGGCGGCTCTGGACACTCCCCGAGGCCGATGGACGCTTCCCCCGGTTCACAACCCATGGGAAGCGACCACGCGACCCGGTTGCATGGCGTGTGGCTCCGCGGCGCCGACCTCACCGGCCACCGGGGGCTGTCACGAGATCGGACCAGCGTGCTTGTCGGGGCGCCAGGCCGAAGTCGCGTGTGTCAGGTGGTGACACACGCGCCGCAGGGGCGAATGACACGCGACTGATCCTGGGCGCTGAGCGACACGGTCTTCCCGAGGCGAATGGGCACTCCCCTCGGTTCACACCCCGGGGGAAGCGACCACGCGAGCTGGTTACATGGCGTGTGGCGCCTCCGCCACCCCAGTCTCACCAGCCGCGCGCCCGCCACTCCCCGAGATGCGGCCGCTCCGCGCCGAGCGTGGTGTCGTCGCCGTGGCCGGGGTAGACCCAGGTCTCGTCGGGCAGTCGGTCGAACAGCTTGTGCTCGACGTCGTCGATCAGGCTGGAGAAGTCGTCGGGGGAGTTGGTCTTCCCGACACCGCCCGGGAACAGCGAGTCGCCCGTGAACAGGTGCGGGTTGCCCTCCGGGTCGTCGTACAGCAGCGCGATCGACCCGGGCGTGTGCCCGACCAGGTGGATGACCTCGAGCTCGCACCGTCCCACCGGGACTCGCTCGCCGTCGGAGACCCGGCGGTTGACGTCGACCGGCAGCGCGTCGGCGTCGTACTCACCCGCGACGGTCGCGGCACCGGTGCGGGACACGACGTCGGCGAGCGCCTGCCAGTGGTCTCCGTGCCGGTGCGTGGTCACCACGGTCTGCAACGGGGTGTCGCCCACCAGCTGGATCAGCGTGCCCGCGTCGTTGGCGGCGTCGATCAGCAGCTGGTCGTCGGTCTGCCGGCAGCGCAGCAGGTAGGCGTTGTTGTTCATCGGGCCGACGGCGACCTTGGAGATGATCAGGTCGGTCAGCTCGCGGACGTCCGGCGTGCCGCCTACGGTCACCGAACCGTGGTAGGTCACAGGACCCTCCTTATTCCTCGTCGTCAACAGTCTCGACCAGCCCTCGCCGGTCATCGCCATGGTGCGAGCGTCGGCAGCGGACCGCTACCCGGCTCGGCGGAGTCGGCGTGCTCCATCAGTGTCAGCCCGGTGCCGTCGGACCGCCCGATCAGCCACGCCAGCAACGCGGTCTTGGGCCCGCAGACGGCCGGGCCCGAGCCGTCCCCGCCCAGTACGTACTCGGTGCCGTCGTCGAGGGCGCGCAGCGTCAGCGCCGGGGTGTCGGGGCGCGACCTGAAGTCCTCCGCCGTACGCGCCAGCTGGTGGCGCACGAACGAGGCGGTCCAGTGCGCCGGCGTGTAGCCGAGGTCGAGGTCGACGTGGTGGATCTCCATCTCCACCAGCCGCAGCCACGGCACGAGGTCGGCGGTGGCCTCCTGGCTGTGAGCGCCCCAGCGGATCTGCGCCCGCCAGTGCTCCTCGCGCATCTGCGCCGCGGCGGCCACGAACCGCGCCTGCGACTCCAGCAGGTCGGCGCGCTGCTCGGCCGCCGTCCGGCCGGCGCCGGCGGCGATCTCGTCGTCGCGCACCTGCCGGGACGGGTACATCGGTGTCTCCTCACCGGTACGCGCCCAGGCGAGAAGGTTCACCAGCGCGTCGGCGTTGCGGGCGACATGTGCGAGCACGTGACCACGCGTCCAGCCCGGCAGACCCGACGGCTCCGCGACCTGCTCATCGGTGAGATGCTCCACGCCGTGGGACAGGCTGTCGGCGGACGTCTCTAGCATCTCCAGCATGGTTGTCGGGTCGGCTGTCGGTTCCGCGGTCACCATGGGGCGCCTCCAGTTGGCGAGGTCTTGGCCAAACCGGAACCTATCTCGTCACCTCGCCCGACGCGACCTTGCGCAGGTGGTTATGATCGCGAACGTGTGTTCGAGTCCGACGAGGCCGATGACTGTCGTGTGGGGGGCGATCCGTGCCTGACCAGCTGATCGTGCGGGGCGCCCGCGAACACAACCTCAAAGACGTCTCCCTCGACCTGCCACGCGACGCGATGATCGTGTTCACGGGCCTGTCCGGCTCCGGCAAGTCGAGCCTGGCGTTCGACACCATCTTCGCCGAGGGGCAGCGGCGCTACGTCGAGAGCCTGTCGGCTTACGCCCGCCAGTTCCTGGGCCAGATGGACAAGCCCGACGTCGACTTCATCGAGGGCCTGTCGCCGGCGGTGTCGATCGACCAGAAGTCGACCTCGCGCAACCCGCGCTCGACCGTCGGCACCATCACCGAGGTCTATGACTACCTGCGCCTGCTCTACGCCCGCGCCGGCCATCCGCACTGTCCGGTCTGCGGCCGGCCGATCGTGCGGCAGACACCGCAGCAGATCGTCGACCGGGTGCTCGAGCTCGAGCAAGGCGCCCGCTTCCAGGTGCTGGCCCCGGTGGTCAGGGGCCGCAAGGGTGAGTACGCCGACCTGTTCCGGCAGCTGCAGTCCCAGGGCTACTCCCGGGTGCGCGCCGACGGCGCGACGCACATGCTCACCGACCCGCCCAAGCTCAACAAGCAGCAGAAGCACACGATCGAGGTCGTGGTCGACCGGCTGCAGGTCAAGGAGTCGGCCAAGCAGCGCCTCACCGACTCGGTGGAGACCGCGCTCGGGCTCTCCGGCGGGCTCGTCACGCTCGACTTCGTCGACCTGCCCGAGGACGACCCCCACCGCGAGCGGGTGTTCTCCGAGCACCTGGCCTGCATGTACGACGACCTGTCGTTCGAGGAGCTCGAGCCACGGTCGTTCTCGTTCAACTCGCCCTACGGCGCCTGCACCGAGTGCCACGGCATCGGCACCCGGATGGAGGTCGACCCCGAGCTGGTCGTCCCCGACCCGTCGAAGTCGCTCGACGAGGGGGCCCTGTCGCCGTGGTCGGCCGCGCACGTCTCCGACTACTTCGGCCGGCTCATCGACGCGCTCGCCGACGAGCTGGGGTTCCGCACCGACGTGCCGTTCGAGGACCTTCCCGCCCGGGCGCGCAACGCGATCCTGCGCGGCCACCGCACCAAGGTGCACGTCCGCTACCGCAACCGCTACGGCCGCGAGCGTTCCTACTACTCCCAGTTCGAGGGCGTGGTGCCCTACGTCGAGCGGCGGCACCGCGAGGCCGAGACCGACACCAGCCGTGAGCGGTTCGAGGGCTTCATGCGCGAGGTGCCGTGCGCGGCCTGCGACGGCGCACGGCTCAAGCCGGTGTCGCTGGCGGTGACGCTGGGCGGCAAGAGCATCGCCGAGCTGTGCGCGCTGCCCATCGGCGACGCCTCGGCGTTCCTCAACGACCTCGACCTCAGCCCGCGCGAGCGGCAGATCGCCGAGCGGGTGCTGAAGGAGATCAACGAGCGGCTCAGCTTCCTGCTCGACGTGGGGCTGCACTACCTCACGCTCGACCGGCCGTCCGGCTCGCTGTCCGGCGGCGAGGCGCAGCGCATCCGGCTGGCGACGCAGATCGGCTCGGGGCTGGTCGGGGTGCTGTACGTCCTCGACGAGCCGTCGATCGGGCTGCACCAGCGCGACAACCACCGGCTGCTGGAGACGCTGCAGCGGCTGCGCGACCTCGGCAACACGCTGATCGTGGTCGAGCACGACGAGGACACCATCCGCACCTGCGACTGGGTGGTCGACATCGGCCCCGGCGCCGGCGAGCACGGCGGCCAGATCGTCGTGTCCGGCACGGTGCAGGACCTGCTCGACCATCCCGACTCCGAGACCGGCGCTTACCTGTCGGGCCGCAAGGAGATCCCGGTCCCGATGACCCGCAGGCCACGCACGCCCGGCCGCCAGGTCACCGTGCACGGCGCGCGCGAGCACAACCTGCGCAACATCGACGTGACGTTCCCGCTCGGCCTGTTCATCGGCATCACCGGCGTCTCCGGTTCGGGCAAGTCCACGCTGGTCAACGACATCCTGTACAAGTCGCTGGCGAGACACATCTACAACGCCCGCGACATCCCCGGGCGTCACCGCCGCGTCTCCGGTGCCGAGCACGTCGACAAGGTCATCCACGTCGACCAGTCGCCGATCGGGCGCACCCCGCGCTCCAACCCGGCCACCTACACCGGCGTGTTCGACCACATGCGCAAGCTGTTCGCGCAGACCCCCGAGGCGAAGGTCCGCGGCTACCTGCCGGGACGCTTCTCGTTCAACGTCAAGGGCGGCCGCTGCGAGGCCTGCGCCGGCGACGGCACGCTGAAGATCGAGATGAACTTCCTGCCCGACGTCTACGTCCCGTGCGAGGTGTGCCACGGCGCGCGCTACAACCGCGAGACGCTCGAGGTGCACTACAAGGGCAAGACCATCGCCGAGGTCCTCGACATGCCGATCGAGGAGGCCGTCGACTTCTTCGGCGCGATCCCGGCCATCTCTCGCCACCTGCGCACGCTGGTCGACGTCGGGCTCGGCTACGTCCGTCTCGGCCAGTCCGCGCCGACGCTGTCCGGCGGTGAGGCGCAGCGGGTCAAGCTCGCCTCCGAGCTGCAGAAGCGGTCCACCGGACGCACCGTCTACGTCCTCGACGAGCCCACCACCGGCCTGCACTTCGAGGACATCCGCAAGCTGCTCGGTGTTCTCGGGCGGCTGGTGGACGCCGGCAACACGGTGATCGTGATCGAGCACAACCTCGACGTGATCAAGACCGCCGACTGGCTGATCGACCTCGGCCCCGAGGGCGGCATCGGCGGCGGCCTGGTCGTCTCCGAGGGCACCCCCGAGGAGGTCGCGCAGGACGCCGACAGCCACACCGGGGTGTTCCTGAAACCGGCGCTCGACGGGCGCTTCGGCCCCGCCGCCATCCGCGGCGGCTCATCCACGTCGAAGCGAGCCGCCACGTCGACGAACGGCGCCAAGTCGAGAACCGCGACCGCCAAGACCAGGACCTCGAAGTCCGCGACTTCGAAGACCGCGAAGAAGACGGCGGCGTCGAAGACGACCACGTCGGGCGGGCGGGCCAACGCGGCCGGCAAGCGCGCCACCGCGAAGAAGACCGCGACGGCCAAGCAGACCGCCAAGGCCACGAAGAAGAGCACGGCCGCATCGAAGAAGACGACGGCGCAATCCACCCGCCGGGTTCGCACGTAGCCTCTTCTACGCGCGCGCGTCCCTGGCGGCGTGCCCGCGGCCTGCGGGCCGCCTGGCCTGCGACGACATCAACTGCGAGCACACGAATCCGGGAGGCACCCATGCCGGAACCACGTACCGCCAACGAACCCCTGCCCGACCCCGAGACCCCCGGCGGGCTCGACCGCCGCACCGTGCTGCGCGGGGTCGCGGTGACCGGGGTACTCGGCGCCTCCGCCGGGCTCCTCGCCGGCTGCGCCGGTGGCGACGAGAGCTCCTCCTCCGGGAGCTCGGGCGGCTCCGGCAGCTCGGGCAGCTCGGGCAGCTCCGGCAGCGGGTCGGCGGCGTCCAGCAACGAGCTGGGCTCGACGTCGCAGATCCCCGTCGGCGGCGGCAAGATCTTCGGCGCGGAGCAGGTGGTCGTCACCCAGCCCACCAAGGGCGACTTCGAGGCCTTCAGCGCGATCTGCACGCACCAGGGCTGCACGGTCAACCAGATCAGCGGCGGCAAGATCATCTGCCCATGCCACGGCAGCATGTTCTCGATCAAGGACGGCAGCGTCGTCGGCGGACCGGCCCCGAGCCCGCTGCCCACCAAGAACGTCACTGTGAAAGGCGGGCAGATCAAGCTCGCCTGAGGCACCACGCCTGCACCGACCGCGTCGTGCACGACGCGGTCAGTGCCTCCGCCTAGGCTGGTTCCGTGGCTGATCCTGCGACTTATCGACCCTCGCCGGGGTCGATACCCGAGGGGCCGGGGGTCTACCGCTTCCGCGACGAGCACGGGCGCGTGATCTACGTCGGCAAGGCGAAGGGACTCCGGGCCCGGCTGTCGTCGTACTTCCAGGACGTCGTCAACCTGCACCCCCGCACGCAGACCATGGTCAACAGCGCCGCGGCGGTCGACTGGACCGTGGTCGACAGCGAGGTCGAGGCGCTGCAGCTGGAGTACTCCTGGATCAAGGAGTTCGACCCGCGGTTCAACGTCAAGTACCGCGACGACAAGTCCTACCCCTGGCTCGCGGTCACCGTGAACGAGGAGTTCCCGCGGGTGATGGTGGGCCGCGGCGCCAAGCGCAGGGGAGTGCGCTACTTCGGGCCGTACTCCCACGCCTGGGCGATCCGCGAGACCGTCGACCTGCTGCTGCGCGTGTTTCCCATGCGCTCGTGCTCCAACGGCGTGTTCAAGCGCTCGGCGCAGATCGGCCGGCCGTGTCTGCTCGGATACATCGGCAAGTGCTCCGCACCCTGCGTGGGGCGTGTCAGCGCCGAGGAGCACCGGCAGATCGTCGACGACTTCGTGGCGTTCATGGCCGGGCAGACCAACGTCTACCTCAAGCGCATCGAGAAGGAGATGCGGGCCGCGTCCGCCGACCTGGAGTTCGAGCGAGCGGCACGACTGCGCGACGACATCGCCGCCCTGGAGCGGGCGATGGCCAAGAACGCCGTGGTGCTCGGCGACGACACCGACGCCGACGTGGTCGCACTGGCCGAGGACCCGCTCGAGGTCGCCGTGCAGATCTTCTACGTGCGCGGCGGACGCATCCGCGGGCAGCGTGGCTGGGTGGCCGACAAGGTCGACGACGCCTCCACCGGCGACCTCGTCGAGCGTTTCCTGCTGCAGCTGTACGACGGCGAGCTCGGCGACGCTCTCCCACGCGAGGTGCTCGTCCCCGAGCTGCCCGACGACGTCGAGGCGCTCACCGAGTGGCTGTGCGAGCTACGCGGCACCCGCGTGTCCATCCGGGTGCCCCGCCGGGGCGACAAGCGGGCGCTGATGGACACCGTCGCCCGCAACGCCGGACAGGCGCTCGCCCTGCACAAGACCAAGCGGGCCAGCGACCTCACCACCCGCACCCGTGCCCTCGAGGAGCTCCAGCGCAACCTCGAGCTGCCCGAGGCCCCGCTGCGCATCGAGTGCTTCGACGTGTCCAACCTGCAGGGCACCCAGGTGGTCGCGTCGATGGTGGTGTTCGAGGACGGCCTGCCGCGCAAGAGCGACTACCGGCGGTTCGTGGTCAAGGGTGTCACCGGCCAGAACGACGTCGCCGCCATGCACGAGGTGGTGTCGCGGCGCTTCAGGCGCTACCTGGAGGAGCGGTCGGAGAGCTCCGACCTCGACTTCGGCAGCGACAGCGAGGGCTCGCCGGCGCTGATCGACCCCGACACCGGCCGGCCGCGGCGGTTCGCCTACGCGCCGGGCCTGCTGGTCGTCGACGGCGGGCCGCCCCAGGTGGCCGCCGCGCAGCGGGCGCTCGACGAGCTCGGCGTCGACGACGTGCGCGTGTGCGGGCTGGCCAAGCGGCTCGAGGAGGTGTGGCTGCCCGGCCAGGACGACCCGGTGATCCTGCCGCGCACCAGCGAGGGCCTCTACCTGCTGCAGCGGATCCGCGACGAGGCGCACCGGTTCGCCATCACCCACCACCGGCAGCGCCGGTCCAAGTCGATGACCGCGAGCGCGCTCGACGGGGTGCCGGGCCTGGGTGAGGTGCGCCGCAAGGCGCTGCTGAAGCACTTCGGGTCGCTGAAGAAGTTGCGCGCGGCGTCCGTGGACGAGATCGTGCAGGTGCCGGGGCTCGGCCGACACACCGCACAGGCGGTCGCGCAGGCGCTCGGTGAGCCGGCGTCGGCGGCTCCGGCCGGGGTCAACACCGCGACCGGTGAGATCCTCGACGGTGGCGGGGGCACAGAGGAGGAGCGCGATGGCTGAGCCGCAGGGCGAGCTGGTGGTCGTCACCGGCATGACCGGCGCCGGTCGAAGCACGGCGGCGAAGGTGCTGGAGGACCTCGGCTACTTCGTCGTCGACAACCTGCCGCCGCAGCTGCTGCCGCAGATGGTCAAGCTGGTGGGGGAGGAGGCCGGCGGCGAGCCGCGCATCGCGGTCGTGGTCGACGTGCGCTCGCGCTGGTTCTTCACCGAGCTGCGCGGGTCGCTCGCCGAGCTGCGGCAGGCCGGTGTGCGGCCCTCGATCCTCTACCTCGAGGCCAGCGACGAGGTGCTCGTGCGCCGCCAGGAGGCGGCCCGTCGCCCGCACCCGCTGCAGGGCGTCGGACGGCTGCTGGGCGGCATCAAGCGCGAGCGGCAGATGCTGCGCGAGCTGCGCGGCGACGCCGACCAGGTCATCGACACCTCCAGCCTCAACGTGCACCAGCTGGCCGCGGCCGTCCTCAACGCGTACTCCCAGGAGGGCGAGGTCGCGATGCGCGCGACCGTGGTGTCGTTCGGCTTCAAGTACGGCATCCCCGTCGACGCCGACCTGGTGGTCGACATGCGGTTCCTGCCCAACCCGCACTGGGTCCCCGAGCTGCGGCCCCACACCGGGCTCGACGAGGACGTACGCGACTACGTCATCGGGCATCCCGACGCCAAGCCGTTCCTGGACCAGTACGACGAGCTGCTGCGGATGCTGGCGGCGGGCTACCTGCGCGAGGGCAAGCGCTACATCACCGTCGCCGTCGGCTGCACCGGCGGCAAGCACCGCAGCGTCGCGATGGCCGAGGCGGTGGCCGAGCGGATGCGCGCCCACGACATCCCGACCCTCGTAACCCACCGCGACCTGGGGCGCGAATGACCACCCCGCAAGAGCCCTCGCTGCGCTCACGCTCCTGCAGGGACCGCAGGTGACGGCGCCGCAGGAGGCCGCCGCCCCACACCGCGTGGTCGCCCTCGGGGGCGGGCACGGGCTGGCCGCCTCGCTGGCGGCGCTGAGGCGGGTCGTCGACGACCCCACGGCCGTGGTCACCGTGGCCGACAACGGCGGCTCCTCCGGGCGGCTGCGCAACGAGCTCGGCGTGCTCCCGCCCGGTGACCTGCGCCAGGCCCTGGCCGCGCTGTGCGACGACGATGACGTGTGGGGCAGCACCTGGGCGCGGGTGATGCAGCACCGGTTCGCCAGCGCCGGCGAGCTGCACAACCACGCCGTGGGCAACCTGCTGATCGTCGCGCTGTGGGAGCTGCTCGGCGAGCATGTCGCCGGGCTGGACTGGGTGGCCCGGCTGCTCGGCGCGAAGGGCCGCGTGCTGCCGATGACCGCCGTACCGCTGGACATCGTCGCCCACGTCGCCGGGCTGCACCCCGACGACCCCGACCGGCTCGAGACCGTGCGCGGGCAGGTCGAGGCGGCCACCACCCGCGGCCGGGTGGTCGACGTGACGCTCGAGCCGTCCGACCCGCTCGCCTGCGCCGAGGCGGTGGCGGCGGTCAAGGCCGCCTCCCACGTCGTGCTAGGGCCCGGCTCCTGGTTCACCAGCGTCATCCCGCACCTGCTCGTACCCGGCCTCGGCGACGCCCTCTGCGACACCGACGCCGTCCGGGTCGTGACCCTCAACCTCGCCGCCCAGCCGGGGGAGACCGACGGCTTCTCGCCGGCCAACCACCTCGACGTGCTGGCCGCCCACGCGCCCCGGCTGCGGGCCGACGTCGTGCTTGCCGACCACCGCACTGTCCACGACGTGGACAGCCTGCGCGAGTCCGCGGCCGCCCTGGGCGCTGAGCTGGTCGTCGACGACGTCGCGATGGACGACGGGACCCCCCGGCACGACCCCCAGCGGCTGGCGGACGCCTACGCGCGCATCTTGGCGCGTACGTGACCTTCCGTGGGCCTGCGCGTGTGTCGCATGGCAATATCGGCGTCATGGCGATGACGGCACAGGTCAAGTCCGAGCTCGCGAACACCCAGGTCACCAAGTCGTGCTGCCGCAAGGCAGAGGTCTCCTCGATGCTGCGGTTCGCCGGGGGCCTGCACATCGTGAGCGGCCAGATCGTCGTCGAGGCCGAGCTCGACACCGGCGCCGCCGCCCGCCGGCTGCGCAAGGACATCCAGGAGGTCTACGGCCACCACAGCGACGTCGTGGTGGTGTCCGCGGGCGGGCTGCGCAAGGGCACCCGCTACGTCGTACGCGTGGTCAAGGAGGGCGAGGCACTGGCCCGCCAGACCGGGCTCCTCGACGGCCGCGGCCGGCCGGTGCGAGGGCTGCCGCCGCAGGTGGTGTCCGGCGCCGGCTGCGACGCGGTGGCCGCCTGGCGCGGCGCGTTCCTCGCCCACGGGTCGCTCACCGAGCCCGGGCGGTCCTCGGCCCTGGAGGTCACCTGCCCCGGCCCGGAGGCGGCGCTGGCGCTGTGCGGCTCCGCCCGCAGGCTGGGCATCCCCGCCAAGGCGCGCGAGGTGCGCGGCGTCGACCGCGTGGTGATCCGTGACGGCGACGCGATCGGCGCGCTGCTGACCCGGCTCGGCGCCCACGAGTCCCTGCTGGCCTGGGAGGAGCGGCGGATGCGCCGCGAGGTGCGGGCCACCGCCAACCGGCTGGCCAACTTCGACGACGCCAACCTGCGCCGCTCCGCGCGCGCCGCCGTGGCGGCCGGGGCCCGGGTCGAGCGCGCCATGGAGATCCTCGGCGACGAGGTGCCCGACCACCTGCGCATGGCCGGCTCGCTGCGCCTGGAGCACAAGCAGGCCAGCCTGGAGGAGCTCGGCCAGCTGCACGACCCGCCGCTGACCAAGGACGCCATCGCCGGCCGTATCCGCCGGTTGCTGGCGATGGCCGACAAGCGCGCGGAGGAGCTCGGCGTACCCGACACCGAGGCCAACCTGACCCCGGAGATGATGGCCGAGGGGCCCTGAGCGGTTACCCGCACGTAGGTGAGATGGGCCCTCATCCCCGCCGGGGCAGTGGGTAGGGTTTCGGAGAAGGCGAACACAGAGGGAGAGGGCACTAGTCGTGACCGTCCGGGTAGGCATCAACGGTTTTGGCCGCATCGGCCGCAACTTCTTCCGGGCCGTACAAGCGTCCGGTGCTGACATCGAGGTGGTCGCCGTCAACGACCTCACCGACAACGCGTCGCTGGCGCACCTGCTGAAGTACGACTCGATCCTGGGCCGCATCGACGCGGAGGTCTCCTCGACCGAGGACGAGATCCGGGTCGGCACCCACAGCTTCAAGGCGTTCGCCGAGCGCGACCCGGCGAACCTGAAGTGGGCCGACCTCGGCGCCGACATCGTGGTGGAGTCGACCGGCCTGTTCACCGACGCCAACAAGGCCAAGGTGCACGTCGACAACGGCGCGAAGAAGGTCATCATCTCCGCGCCCGCCAAGAACGAGGACATCACCGTGGTGATGGGCGTCAACCACCAGGACTACGACGCCGCCAAGCACACGATCATCTCCAACGCCTCGTGCACGACCAACTGCCTGGCGCCGATGGCCAAGGCGATCCACGACGAGTTCGGCATCGTCAAGGGCCTGATGACCACCGTGCACGCGTACACGCAGGACCAGAACCTGCAGGACGGCCCGCACAAGGACCTGCGGCGCGCCCGTGCCGCCGCGATCAACGTCGTGCCCACCTCCACGGGCGCCGCCAAGGCGATCGGCCTGGTCATGCCCGAGCTGAAGGGCAAGCTGGACGGCTACGCGCTGCGGGTGCCGGTGCCGACCGGCTCGGCCACCGACCTCACCGTCGAGCTCGGCCGCGAAAGCACCACCGCCGAGGTCAACGCGGCCGTCAAGGCCGCCGCGGACGGGCCGCTGAAGGGCCTGCTGCGCTACACCGAGGACCCGATCGTCTCCAGCGACATCGTCACCGACCCGGCCTCCTGCATCTTCGACGCCGGGCTCACCAAGGTGATCGGCAACCAGGCCAAGGTGGTCGGCTGGTACGACAACGAGTGGGGCTACTCCAACCGGCTCATCGACCTGGTCGAGCACGTCGGCCACTCCCTCTGACCGGTGCGGACGATCGAGGACCTTTTCGACGGCGGAGACCTTCGGGGTAGGCGGGTCCTGGTCCGCTCGGACCTGAACGTGCCGATCGACGGCGGCGTGATCGGCGACGAGGGCCGCATCCGCGCCAGCGTGCCCACGATCAACCGGCTGCGCGACGCCGGCGCCCGCGTGGTGGTGATGGCGCACCTCGGCCGGCCGAAGGGCGAGCCCGACCCGAAGTACTCGCTGGCACCGGTCGCGGGTCGCCTCGGTGAGCTGCTCGGCGCACCGGTGGCGATGGCGGAGGACACCGTCGGAGACTCGGCGCACGCCACGGTCGAGCGCCTCGGCGACGGCGACGTCGCGCTGCTGGAGAACGTCCGGTTCAACCCGGGGGAGACCAGCAAGGACGATGGCGAGCGCGGCACGTTCGCCGACGCGCTGGCCGAGCTCGGCGACGGGTTCGTCAGCGACGGCTTCGGCGTGGTGCACCGCAAGCAGGCCAGCGTCTACGACATCGCTCGGCGGCTGCCCAGCGCCCCCGGCGGCCTGGTGCTCGCCGAGATCGAGGTGCTGCAGCGGCTGACGGAGTCGCCGGACCGGCCGTACGCTGTCGTGCTCGGCGGCTCGAAGGTCTCCGACAAGCTCGCGGTGATCGCCAACCTGCTGGAGAAGGCCGACCGGCTGCTGGTCGGCGGCGGCATGGTGTTCACGTTCCTGAGGGCCAAGGGCTACTCGGTGGGCAAGAGCCTGCTCGAGGAGGACCAGGTCGAGACCGTGCGCGGGCACCTCGACCGGGCCGCCGAGCTCGGGGTCGAGATCGTGCTGCCCTCCGACGTCGTGGTCGCCGACGCCGTGTCCGCGGACGCGACCCCCTCGGTGGTGCCCGTCGACGCGATCCCGGACGACCAGATCGGCCTCGACATCGGGCCGGAGTCGTCGAAGGCGTTCGCCGCCGCGCTGGAGGACGCGCGCACGGTCTTCTGGAACGGGCCGATGGGCGTGTTCGAGATCGAGGCCTTCGCCGGCGGTACCCGCGCGGTCGCGCAGGCGCTCACCCGGGTCAAGGGCCTGTCGGTCGTCGGCGGCGGCGACTCCGCAGCAGCCGTCCGGCAGATGGGCTTCGCCGAGGACGCGTTCGGCCACATCTCCACCGGGGGCGGCGCGAGCCTGGAGTACCTCGAAGGCAAGTCCCTCCCCGGCATCGACGTACTGAAGGGCTGAACGCATGGCTGCCTCCTCGCGCTCCGCCGGTTCCTCGGGGCGCAACTCGCGCGTGCCGCTGATGGCCGGCAACTGGAAGATGAACCAGAACCACCAGGAGGCGGTGGTGCTGGTCCAGCGGCTCGCGTGGACGCTGCAGGACAAGAAGCACGACTTCTCCCGGGTCGAGGTCGCGGTGCTCCCGCCGTTCACCGACCTGCGCAGCGTGCAGACCCTGGTCGACGGCGACCGGCTGCAGATCGGCTATGGGGCGCAGGACGTGTCGCAGCACGACAACGGCGCGCACACCGGCGACATCTCCGCCGCCATGCTGTCCAAGCTGGGCTGCCGCTACGTCGTCGTCGGGCACAGCGAGCGCCGTCAGAACCACGGCGAGACCGACGACCTCGTCAACGCCAAGGCGCACAAGGCGGTCGACACCGGCCTGACCCCCATCGTGTGCGTCGGGGAGGGCCTGGAGGTGCGCCAGGCCGGGCAGCACGTCGAGCACACCCTGGCGCAGGTCGACGGCTCCCTGGCCGGGTTCAAGGCCGAGCAGGTCGGCGACCTGGTGGTCGCGTACGAGCCGGTCTGGGCGATCGGCACCGGCGAGGTGGCCACGCCGGACGACGCGCAGGAGGTCTGCGCGGCGATCCGCAGCCGGATTGGTGAAGCATTCTCCGAAGAGGCCGCACAGTCGGTTCGCATCCTTTACGGTGGCTCCGTGAAGGCCGCCAACGTGGCGGGCATCATGCGACAGTCCGACATCGACGGCGCTTTGGTGGGAGGAGCCAGCCTGCAGGTCGACGAGTTCTCCGGTATCTGCCGTTTCTACGACATGCCGCTTATCTGATCGCCGAGTGAACGGTTAGGCTCTCTTACTGTGGTTCTTGCGTTCCAGATAGTTCTCGTCATCACCAGCCTGCTGCTGCTGGGCCTAGTTCTCCTGCACAAGGGTCGCGGTGGAGGTCTCTCGGACATGTTCGGCGGCGGCATGACGAGCGGCCTAGGCGGCTCGTCGGTGGCAGAGCGCAACCTCGACCGGATAACGATCGGGGTCGGTGTGATCTGGACACTGAGCATCATCGCCGTCGGACTGCTGAGCAAGGGCTGAGAGCCCGACGAGACAAGGAGTACGACAGTGGCTGGTGGCAGCGCTATCCGGGGGAGTCGCGTGGGGGCCGGACCCATGGGGGAGGCCGAGCGCGGTGACTCCGCGCCACGACAGCGGGTGTCGTACTTCTGCGCCAACGGGCACGAGACCCAGCCGACCTTCGCGGTCGACGCGCAGCTGCCCGACTCCTGGGACTGCCCGCGCTGCGGCCTGCCGGCCAGCCGCGACGAGCAGAACCCGCCGGCGCCGCCGCGGATCGAGCCCTACAAGACGCACCTGGCGTACGTGAAGGAGCGGCGCTCCGACGACGAGGCCGCCGAGATCCTGCAGGAGGCCCTGCAGACCCTGCGCGACCGGCGCAAGAACGGCGAGGTCATCTTCTGAGCTCTTTGCTCTGACGCCTGCCTTACTGTTACTGGCGCGGCGGTCCCCTGCGGCGAACCTATTGGTGCTGGGGATCCCCGCGCCAGTTCGCGTTTGGAGCGCGGTCCGCAGTCTGCGGCTTGGCTCTGGCCGGCTGCGGCCCGCTGGTGGGCGCGTTCGGTGAAAGCGGCGGTGAGGAGAGGCGGGGCTGACGTCCCACCCGCAGGTGGCGGCTCGCTTGTGGTTGCTGGCCGTTCTCGTGGTTGAGGGGGCCCCGGCGGGCACGTCTTTCACACATGGGTGAACCGTGGCCGCGGTTAGCCGCTCGGACGCGTGCGTCTTCCACGCAAGTGTGAAAGCGGGCCGGCGTCAGCTGCCCTCCTGTCCGTTCTCCACGAACTGGTGGCAGACGGCGCTCCGCTGGAGCGTCTGGGTGCCGTCTTCCACGAAGTGTCGGCAAACGACCGGGGCGGGCCGGCGCCGTCGTCTCGTCTCTTGCCGGTGCGCGTGACACGGTCCTTGCCCGGCGCTAGGAAGCGGTTGGGGAGTCACCCCGCAAGCCGCGGAAGATCCTCAACGCCAGAACCCCCACAGACTTCCGCCGCCTCCCCGGTGACCGACAAGCGGCGGCGCCAAGGCCCCCGAAACCGCCCACCCCGCCGCACCTTCCTCCTGCCAAGGCGTGCCACGGATCCGCAGCCGGCACCTGTCACTCTGAGTGGCAAGTAGTTCACGTCAGAGCGCCGCTAATCACCCTGGGTGGCGGAACCGTCACGTGAAAAGGACATTACCGTCGAATTGACGTTTGTATTACGCCACTATCTCAGTCTTCCCCAGGAGTGCGTAACAGGTGGGGATCTGTTGCGCGTGCACCAGATGGGGGAAATCCATGGGCGCAACCGCCCGCCGCCGCATGCTCGCGGCCACACTCACCACCGTTCTCGCCGCCGGGATCGCACCGTCGATCTCGGCCGCCACCGCACCGTCCGCCGTTGCGGCCACGACCGCGTCCCCGACCATGGGGCCGATCGACCCGAACACGGGCTACCCGTTCTGGTACCAGGACAGCTCCGGGCAGAAGCTCAGCCTGTGCATCGACCGCAGCGGCGACGCGCTGTGCCTGTCCGACCTGCCGGACAAGACCCGGCGCCCGTGGATCGACGAGGACCCGACGCTGTCGAACTTCGACCCGGCCGGCGAGGTCTTCTGGTCCAACGCGACCGCCAAGATCGCCCAGGGCACCAAGGCGACGTTCGTCGCCTCCCGCGAGGGCGCGTTCGGCGGTCCTGACCTGCAGGAGCGGGCCGGCGACCAGATCGGCTTCGGCCGCATCCGCATCCGTGCCAGCAACCTGGTTCCCGGCGCCACCTACACCGTCACGCACCCGTACGGCACGAAGACCTTCGTCGCCGAGGACTCCGACGGCAGCGCCGCGACACCTCACGACGGCGTCATCAACTACACCCAGGACGTCGGCTGCTTCGACCTGCCCTGTGACTTCACCAGGTCCGAGCAGAGTGCGGTGAGCTCCTTCCTGCGCTGGAGCCCGAACGGCGCCGCCGCACCTGCCGGGTACGTCGGCGACCCGGGTGTCGACCACACCGTGGTCGGCAGCCCCGTGGGCACCAACTTCTTCCGCATCGACGGCCCGGACGCCGGCGGCAACGGCGTGAACACGGTCACCACCGACCTGTTCTCGGTCCAGGGCAAGCAGTGGCAGCCCACGGCCCCGATGCTCGGCATCGTCGGGACCCGCAACACCGTCGACCTCGGCCGCAGCCTCTACGTGGCGCCGGCACCGGGCGCCACCACGACAGCGCCGACCACGCCGGCGGTGCAGCAGACCCTGACGCTGACCAACGCCGGTGGCGGTGCCACGCCGCTGACGATGGGCCAGCTGCAGGTCACCGGCGCCGACGCGTCGGCCTTCACGATCCTCAGCAACGGCTGCCAGGTGGCTCTCGCGCCCGGTCAGACCTGCGACGTGCAGATCGGGTTCACCCCGCAGCACCAGGGCAACGCCACCGCTCGCCTCGAGGTGACCGACAACGGCGCCGACAGCACCGCCCCCGCCTTCGCGGCACAGCGCATCCTGCTGCGCGGCAACGGCATGGGCACCAACAAGGACGCGCGCGTGCAGGGACCGATCAGCCTGCAGAACGGCTACCCGCTGTGGTACCAGGACGAGGCCGGCACCAAGCTCGCCCTGTGCGACGACCCCAACGACCAGATGTGCCTGCAGCCGTTCGCCGGGCCGTACGACCCCGCCGTGGGGCCGATGTCACTGCGCAGCGGCAACTTCCCGCAGGAGATGTTCTGGTGGTCCGGTGACGCCCGGATGGCCACCAACAGCGGCTTCGACGCCCGGCTGGTGATGGGGCAGGAGGCCGCGTTCGTGAACGGGGCGCCGGTCGTCGGCGACCAGATCGCGTTCGGCCGGCTCCGGCTGCGCATCGGCGGTCTCACCGACGGCGCCCAGTACACCGTGACCACGCCGTACGGCCAGTACCACTTCACCGGCAAGTCCGGCAGCCGCGGCATCAACTACACCGAGGACATCGGCTGCCTGGAGTCGCCCTGCGACTTCAGCCGGATCAACCAGAGCAACATCGGTCCGTTCCTGAAGACCGCGAACGCCCCCGCAACCGGCGGCTACGTGGCCGACCCCAACGCGGACTCGACCGTGCTCAACGGCCCGTCCGGCAACATGTTCCGCATCGACGGGCCCAACATCGGCGGTCCGGGCGTGGACTCGGTGCAGACCGACCAGTTCACGGTGTCCGGCAAGCTGTGGACGCCTCCGGCCAAGGGCACGCTCGCGCTGCAGGACACGCAGAGCACCGTCCAGGTTCCGGTCGGGTCGACCCGCACGCTGACCCTGGTCAACGTGGGTGCCCAGCCCGCGAAGGTCGGGCGGTTGAGCCTGCCGCTGGGCAGCGCGTTCTCCATCGCGTCCGACACCTGCTCGGGTGCCACCATCGCCGTCGACGGCACCTGCACCGTGGGTGTCAGCCTGCCGGCGAACGCGGCCACCACCGCGAAGGACTTCCTCACGGTTCCCGACGGCTCCACCGCCACTCCGGGTTGGGTGCTGCTGAACGGCGCCAGTGCGGTCGTCGGCGGTGGCGGGACCGTCACGCCGCCGGCCCCGACCCCGGCCGGGCCGAGCGTGCCCGACCTGGTGGCGGCCGACGACACCGGCTACTCCAACGCCGACAACATCACCAACAAGACCAGGGTGACGTTCACCGGGGTGGGCACCGCCGCTGCACCGGTGACGCTCAAGGTCGACGGCGCGACCCCGCCCAAGCAGCCGGTGACGGCCGACGCGGGCGGCGTCTGGACGGCCACGCTCGACCTGAAGACGGGCACGCACGCGGTGACCGCGTCGTACGCCGACGGCACCACCTCGGCTCCGCTCACCGTGGTCGTGGACCAGACCCGTCCGGGCGTCCCGCAGAGCCTGACGCTGGACCCCAAGAGCGACACCGGGACCCCGGGCGACGGGATCACCACCAACCGGACGCCGATGATCACCGGAACGGCGCCGACGGACGCGCACCACGTGGAGCTGTTCGCCAACGGCGCGCTGGTGGGTTCCGCGGTGCAGACGAACGGCGCCTGGGCGGTCACCACCTCCCAGCTGCCCGTCGGCAAGCTCGACTTCCGGGCCCGCTCGGTGGACGCCGCCGGCAACGCCAGCGGGCAGGCCGGCACGCTGAAGGTCACCGTGCAGCTGGCTGCCCCGGCCGCGCTCGCGGTCGCCGGCACCGGTGTCACGCCCCTCGGTGCGGTCACCAACGTGGCTCAGCCGACGGTCACCGGCACCACCGCACCGGCCGCACTTGTGCAGGTGCTCGTGGACGGCGCGGTCGCCGGACAGACGCAGGCGGCTCCGACGACCGGCCGGTTCGCAGTCACCGTGCCCCGCCTCGCCGCGGGGACCCACACGGTGGGTGCGCGGGCGGTGAACGGCCTCGGCCGTCCGCTGAGCGTCGCCGCACGGTTCCGGCTGCGCGTGGACCTCAGCGCGCCGGTGGTCACCGCTCCGTCGGTCCGGCCGGTCCGGCACCTGCGGCTGGCCCGCCGGCTGCCCCGGATGGTGCCGAACGTGGTGAGCTGGTCTGGCCGTGACACCGGCGCGGGGGTCGCCTCGTACCGGCTGCAGGTCAGCCGTAACGGCGCTCCGTTCGCCGACGTCGCGCTCCCGAAGGCGCAGGCGACCCGTGTGCAGCAGGCGCTGCGCACCGGTGTCGGCTACGTCTACCGCGTACGGGCCACCGACCGCGCCGGCAACGTGTCGGCCTGGCAGCGCGTGGCCCAGGTCCGCCCGGAGCTGGTCCAGCAGAGCAGCAGCCTGGTCGACTACGTCGGCAGCTGGATCCGTAAGGCCGCCGAGTTCGCGTCCGGCAAGTCGCTGCGGTTCGCCCGCCGCGACGCGGCCGCGACCCTCACGACGCGGGCGCAGTCGGTCACCTGGGTGACCTCCACCGGGCCGCAGCGCGGCCTGGCGGCGGTCCTGGTCAACGGGCACCGGGTGCGCACCGTCGACCTGTCCTCGCCGCACGGCAGCCACCGGCTGCTGCTGGTGACCGTCGACGGGCTGCCGGCCGGCCGCCTCTCGCAGGTGGAGATCCGGGCGCTCGGCGACAAGCGGGCGCGCTCGACGAACACCCGCGTGGACGTGGACGCGTTCATCGTGCAGCGCTGAGCAGAGGCCTGAACAGGCGCCCAGCAATACGCTGGACGACCAGGCGGGGCGGTACGGGGAGACCCGTGCCGCCCCGGCCCTTTTGCATCCGCGCCACCCGCCAGAGCCACAGCACCCGGTTACGTGGCGCGTGGTTGCCTCCCTCGGCGCATGGGAAGCGCCCGCCACACCCGGTCACATGGCTTGTGGTTGGGCCCCGACGCAAGTCAGGACCGCCAGGTCCGCGCGGTGGCCCGCCAGCGTGTCAGCCCGTATACGCGCTCGTCAGGGCGAGGCCACCCGGGCCAGCGAGGCCGGCACCTCACGGGCGGCGTCCCTGTCCAGCAGCCACAGCGTGCCCTGGCGGCCGCCCACGCCGGCGGCCGGCACCTGCATCCGTCCGGCACCGGAAAGCGCCAGCCGCACGGCCTGCGCCTTGTCCGCGCCGGACACCAGGAACCACACCTCGCGCGCGCTGAGCAGGGTCGGGAACGTCAGCGACAGCCGCGTCGGCGGCGGCTTCGGCGCACCGCGCACCGCGGTCACGGCCCGCTCCTCGTACAGCGCCGGGTGCTCGGGGAACAGCGAGGCGACGTGCCCGTCGGGGCCGACCCCGAGCAGCAGGAGGTCGAAGATCGGTACCGGACCGTGGTCCTCGGGACGCGTGGCGCGCCGTAGCTCCTCGGCGTAGTCGGCGGCCGCCTGGTCGGGGTCGTCGCCCGCCGGCCCGTCGGTGGCCGGCATGGGGTGCAGCCGGTCGGGGTCGACCGGGACCCGCCCCAGCAGCGCGTCCTGCGCCTGCGTCTCGTTGCGGTCGGGGTCTCCGGCGGGCAGGAACCGCTCGTCGCCCCACCACAGGTCGACCCGGCTCCAGTCCACCGCGGCGTGCGCGGGGGAGTCGGCTACGGCGGCGTAGGTGCGGGCCGCGATCGTGCCGCCGGTGAGCACCAGCGACGCGGCGCGGCCGGTGCTCTGTACGTCCACCAGCCGGGTGACCAGACGCGCGGCGGCCGCCTGCGCCAGCAGCTCACCGCTGTGGTGCACGACCAGCGTGGGGCTGGAGGACACCTCCTAGCCGCCCTTCGCCCTGCTCTTGGTGTTGCCGCCGGACCTCTTGGCCGCGCCGGCCCCGGCCCCCTTGATGCCCTTGACCCCCTTGGCCTTGCCGGCCTCGATCCGCACCATCGACGCGACCGTCTGCTGGTAGACCTCGTCGGGGTCGAGGCGGCGCAGCTCCTCGGCGAGCAGCTCGGCGATACCGCGGCGCTTCAGCGCCACCGGTCGCTCCGGCTGGCCGGGCAGGGTCAGCGCGGCCAGGCGCCCGTCCGGCCGCTCGATGCGGATCTCGCCGTCGCCGGTCTCGAGCACCACCTCGGTGATGCCGGGGCCTCGCGAGGCGCCCCGGTCGACGTCGACCTTCAGGCGCGTCGACAGCCACGCGGTCAGCAGGTCCGCGCTCGGGCTGATCCGCTCGGCGCGCACGCGGGCGGCGGTGATCTTGGACGGGTACTGGTCCACGGCACTGGCGAGCATGGCCCGCCAGAGGGTGATCCGGGTCCACGCCAGGTCGGTGTTGCCGGGCGAGTAGGCGTGGCACTGCGTGGACATCGCACCCTGCTTGTTGCGCTGGACGCCCGCGGCATCGGTGATGCGCCGCTGCGCGAGCGCGCCGAGCGGGTCGCGGGCGGGGTCGTCGGGGGCGCGGCTCGGCCACCAGACCACCACGGGGGAGTCGGGCAGCAGCAGCGGCAGCACCACTGACTCGCTGTGCTCGGTCACCTCACCGCGCAGCCACAGCAACACCGACTCCCCGGGCGTGCCCGCCGCGATGCGAATCTCGGCGTCGACGGTCGAGGCGGGCTGCCGCGAGCCGATGATCACGCCCAGGATGCGTGCCGGGTGCTCCTTCGAGGCCTCCTCGGCGGCCGCGAGCGCCCTGTCGGCCTCCTTCTCGTCGACCACCACGATCAGCGTCAGCACCATGCCCATGGCGGGGCTGCCGACGCGTCGGCGGCCGCGCACCAGCTCGGCCGCGATCCTGCTGGCGTCGGTGTCGGTCAGGTCGATCCGCATTGCTTCCCCTCAGGGTCGGCGCCAGGCGCGTCCGTCGCGGGCCAGCATCTTGAAGGCGGACTCCGGGCCCCAGCTGCCCGCGGGGTAGGCCTCGGGGCTGCCCTTCTTGGCCCAGTGCTCCACGATCGGGTCGAGGATCTGCCACGACAGCTCGACCTCCTCGTGCTGCGGGAACAACGGGGGCTCGCCGAGCAGCACGTCGAGGATGAGCCGCTCGTACGCCTCCGGGCTCGACTCGACGAACGAGCCGCCGTAGGCGAAGTCCATGTTGACGTCGCGGATCTCCATCGCGGTCCCCGGCACCTTGGCGCCGAACCGCACCGTCACGCCCTCGTCGGGCTGCACCCGGATCACCAGCGCGTTCTGGCCCAGCTCCTCGGTCTCGGTGTCGGTGAACGGCAGGTGCGGCGCGCGCTTGAACACCACCGCGACCTCGGTGACCCGCCGACCCAGCCGCTTGCCGGTCCGCAGGTAGAACGGCACGCCCGCCCAGCGACGGTTGTCGATGCCGAGCGTGACCGCGGCGAAGGTCTCGGTGCGCGAGGAGGCGGGGATGTCGGACTCCTCCTTGTACCCGACGACCTGCTTGCCGCCCTGCCAGCCGGCGGCGTACTGGCCCCGCGCGGTGGCCAGGTCGAGCCGTCGTGGCAGGTGCACCGCGCCCAGTGCCTTCTGCTTCTCGATGCGCAGGCTGCGCGCGTCGAAGGAGGTGGGCTCCTCCATCGCGATCAGCGCCATCAGCTGCAGCAGGTGGTTCTGGATCACGTCGCGCGCCGCGCCGATCCCGTCGTAGTAGCCGGCGCGGCCGCCGATGCCGATGTCCTCGGCCATCGTGATCTGCACGTGGTCGACGTAGTTGGAGTTCCAGATCGGCTCGAACATCGCGTTGGCGAACC
>CBFGZI010000054.1:0-22201 GCA_965653225.1 uncultured Propionibacteriales bacterium
GAGGCGTCAATCCGTCGACCCCGTCACGATGTGGGAGGGGATTGGCGCGTCACGCCGCGGCCGGGGGCGCCGGTAGACTCGGGGGCTGGCCCGAACCGCCAGCCCGTACCACCAGCAGAGAGCAGGACACACGACGCATGGCCACCACCAACGACCTGAAGAACGGCATGGTGCTCAACCTCGACGGACAGCTGTGGACCGTCCAGTGGTTCCAGCACCACAAGCCCGGCAAGGGCGGTGCCGTCGTGCGCACCAAGCTCAAGAACGTCACGTCCGGCAAAATCGTCGACAAGACGTTCAACGCCGACGTCAAGGTCGACACCGCCAACGTCGACAAGCGCAGCATGACCTACCTGTACAACGACGGCGACTCGTACGTGTTCATGGACTCCACGACGTACGACCAGATCCACGTGATGCCCGACATCGTCGCCGATGCGAAGAACTTCATGCTGGAGAACCAGGAGGTCGTCCTCGCCGTGCACGAGGGCAACCCGCTCTACCTCGAGCTCCCCGCGTCGGTGGAGCTGGTCGTCGAGTACACCGAGCCGGGCCTGCAGGGCGACCGCTCCACCGGCGGCACCAAGCCCGCCCGGCTGGAGACCGGCCACCAGATCAACGTCCCGCTGTTCATCACCACCGGCGAGAAGATCAAGGTCGACACGCGCGACAGCAGCTATCTCGGCCGCGTGAGCAGCTGACCGGTGGGCGCCCGCACCAAGGCGCGCAAGAGGGCGCTCGACATCCTCTTCGAGAGCGAGCTGCGCGCGGCGCCACTCGACGAGACGCTCCAGCAGCGGGTCGCGGCGGGTGACCCTCCCGTCGGCGAGTACACCGTGTCCCTCGTGGAGGGCGTGGCCGCCCACCGCGAGGAGATCGACGACCTGCTCAGCCGGTACGCCCAGGGCTGGACACTGTCCCGGATGCCCGCCGTCGACCGCAACATCCTCCGGATCGGGGCGTACGAGGTGCTGTTCGTCCACGATGTCCCGGACGAGGTCGCGGTGAGCGAGGCCGTCGGCCTCGCCGGCGAGCTCTCCACCGACGAGTCCCCGCCGTTCGTGAACGGCCTCCTGGCCGCCCTGGCACGTGGCAAGCCGACGCTCTCCGGCTGAGACGTTGTGGACAACGGCCGTCGCGACATTAGGGTGTTGTCGACGACGGAAGGAAACCCATGAGCTTCTGGGAGTACCTCCAGGACCGCCAGGACCTCCTGGTGTTCCTGGGTTTCATGCATCTCAGCATGGTCGTGCAGTGCTTGGTCGTGGCGACCGTGATCGCGCTCGTGCTGGCCGCGCTCGCCTACCGCAACGAAACGGCGGTCAGCATCGCGAACGCGGTGAGTGCCGCCGGGCTCACCGTCCCGTCGTTCGCACTGCTGGCCATTCTCGTCGCCGCGACCGGGTTCGGCATCGCCCCCGCCGTGATCGCCCTGACCTTCTACGCGGTCCTCCCGATCCTGCGCAACAGCGTGGTCGGGCTCGCCGGGGTCGACAGCACGCTGGTCGACGCGGCCCAGGGCATGGGCATGGGCCGGATGCGCATCCTCACCAGGGTGGAGCTGCCGCTGGCCTGGCCCGTGGTGCTCGCCGGTGTACGGGTCTCCAGCGCGATGATCATGGGCATCGCCGCCATCACGGCCTTCGTCCAGGGCGCCGGCCTCGGCGGCGAGATCTTCTCCGGGCTGTCGCGGCTCGGCGGCGCCAACGCCCTGAACTCCACGCTCGCGGGCACCCTCGGCATCGCCGTGCTCGCCCTGATACTCGACCTCGCACTGCGTGGCGTCGGCCGACTCACCACCTCGAAAGGGATCCGTGCCTGACATGACCCAGACTGCTGCTGACACCGCAACGACCGAGCATGTCACCCACGGCGTGGACATCGAGCTGGTCGACGTCACCAAGCGCTACCCCGGCCAGCAGGAGGCGGCGGTCAACAACGTCTCCATGCGCATCCCGGCGGGGGAGATCGTCGTCCTCGTGGGCCCGTCGGGCTGCGGCAAGACCACGACCATGAAGATGATCAACCGGCTGATCGAGCCCACGGACGGCAAGATCCTGCTCGACGGCGACAACGTGATCGAGCGCGACGTCGACGACCTCCGTCGCCACATCGGCTACGTGATCCAGGCCGGTGGCCTGTTCCCGCACATGACCGTGGCCCAGAACGTCGGCATGGTCCCGGGGCTGCTCGGCTGGGACAAGCAGCGCACGACCGCCCGGGTCGACGAGATGCTCGACCTCGTCGGCCTCGAGCCCTCCGCGTTCCGGTCCCGCTACCCGCGCCAGCTGTCCGGTGGCCAGCAGCAGCGTGTCGGCGTCGCCCGCGCTCTCGCGGCAGACCCGCCCGTCCTGCTGATGGACGAGCCGTTCGGTGCGGTCGACCCGATCACCCGGGCCCGGCTGCAGGACGAGCTGATCCGGCTGCAGGACGAGCTGGGCAAGACGATCGTGTTCGTCACCCACGACTTCGACGAGGCGGTCAAGCTCGGCGACCGGATCGCCGTGCTCGCCCAGGGGTCGCGCATCGTGCAGTACGACACGCCGGCCGAGATCCTCACCAACCCCGCAGACGACTACGTGTCGGAGTTCGTCGGTGCCGGTGCCGCGCTCAAGCAGCTGACGCTGACCCGCGTTCGTGACGTCGAGCTCGACGAGGCGGTCACGGTGTCGGTCGGCGGAGACGCCGCCGACGCAGCGCAACGCGCCCGCCAGGCCGGACGAAGCCACGCGGTGCTGCTCGACGACCGAGGACGCCCGCTGCGATGGCTGTCCCTGCGCGACCTCGAGAGCGCCGGGGCGACCCAGAACAGCCGCCGAGACGACGGCCTGGAGACGGTCAGCACCGCCTCGACCCTCAACGACGCGCTCGACCAGATGCTCACGTCGAGCCACGGGGTCGTGCTGGTGTGCGGACGCGACAACGCCTACGTCGGCGCCATCCGCGTGGACACGATCATGGCCGCCATGCAGGACCAGCAGAGCTCCGCGCAGGAGCCGGCCCGGGGGAACGCGTGAGTAGTGACACGAGCACGCTGACCGAGCACCGCGGACCGGAGACCGAGCCCGCCGAGCCCGAACGCACGAAGAGGCGCAGAGGGGCGGACATCCCGATCGCGGCGCTCGTCGTGCAACCGCTGGCGGTGCTCGTCGCGGTGGCGGCGGTGGTCATCTACGTGGCCACGGCCGACCTCAACTCGACCGAGAGCGTCCAGCTGAACCTCGCCAACCTGTGGAGCCTGACGGTCGCCCACATGAAGCTCACGCTCGTGACCGGGCTGATCGTGGTCGTGGTGGCTGTCTGTCTGGGCATCCTGATGACCCGTCCGCGGGCACGCGGCGCCCGACCCTTCGTCGTCGCCGTTGCCAACCTCGGCCAGGCGGCACCGGCGGTCGGCCTGCTGGTGCTCGCCACCACCCTGATCGGGATCGGCTTCAAGACCGCGGTGGTCGCGTTGGCGCTGTACGGCGCGCTGCCGACACTGCTCAACACCATGACCGGGCTCGAGCAGGTGGACCGCAACCTGGTCGAGGCCGGCCGCGGCATGGGCATGTCCGCCAGGAAGACGCTGACGCGGGTCGAGCTGCCGCTTGCCACCCCGGTGATCCTCACCGGGATCCGGCTGTCGCTGGTGCTCATCGTCGGTACCGCGGCCCTGGCGTCCTTCATCGGTGCGCCCACGCTGGGCCAGCTGATCATCACCGGCGTCAACCTGCAGCTGAACAACGTGCTCGTCGTCGGCGCGATCCTCATCGCCGCACTCGCCCTGCTCGTCGACTGGCTCGGTCGCGTCTTCGAGCTGGTCGCGCGTCCGAAGGGACTTTGATGAACCGGAGTTACACCACGAGACTGAGCCGAGGGCGTACGCACGCCCGGCGCACGCACACCCGGCGCGCGCGCCGCGTCGCGGGCCTGGTCGCCGGTCTGGCGCTCTGTGCGCTGGTCCCTGCCTGCGGGCTGCAGAGCGCCAACGCGTTCATCGCGCCTGCAGGGCCTGCCAAGATCAAGCCGGTCCCGGCGCTCAACGGCGTCCAGGTCACCGTGGGCAGCAAGAACTTCACCGAGCAGCTCATCCTGGGCAAGATGGCCGAGACCATCTTCCAGGTCATGGGCGCCGACGTGCAGGACAAGACCAACCTGGCCGGCAGCGTCGCCACCAGGCAGGCGCAGCTGTCCGGCGACATCGACATGGCGTGGGAGTACACCGGCACCGCGTGGATCACCTACATGGGCCACACCAAGCCCATACCGGGACGAATCCCGCAGTGGAAGGCGGTGGCGAAGGAGGACCTCAAGCAGAACCAGATCGTCTGGCTCAAGCCGGCGCCGATGAACAACACCTACGCCTTCGCCACACCCGTGGAGACGCAGAAGAAGCTCGGGATCACCAAGCTGTCGCAGCTGAAGCAGCTGCCGGTCAGCGAGCGCACGTTCTGCGTCGAGTCCGAGTTCTACAGCCGTTCCGACGGCTTCAAGCCGATGCTGGAGAAGTACGGCATGGAGCTCGGCAAGGACGTGCCCCGCAGCAACGTCACCGTCCTCGACACCGGCGTCGTCTACTCGGTCACCGACAAGGGCGGGGTCTGCAACTTCGGCGAGGTGTTCACCACCGACGGGCGCATCCTCTCCCTCAACCTGGCGGTGCTGCGCGACGATCGGCAGTTCTTCCCGCTGTACAACGTGGCCGCCAACTTCGACGAGGGCTTCATCAAGAAGTACCCGCAGGTCCGCAAGGTGTTCGAGATGGTGAGCAAGCAGATCACCACGCAGACCATGCTCCGGCTGAACGCGAAGGTCGACGTCGACGGCGCCGACCCGGCGCTGGTGGCCCGCGACTGGCTGCGGCAGAAGGGCTTCGTAAGCTAGGCGGCCCCGGCAGCCCCGGCAGCCTCGTACTTACAGGCCGCCCCGCACGCCGCCCACACGGACCCAGAACGCGAAGGAGCCCTCCCCGTCCAGGACGAGGAGGGCTCCTGCGTTGACCTAGCTCTGCTCCGTCAGCTCACCGAGGCGCTGTGGTTGTCCGACTGCTGGTCGGCCTGCGGCGAGCGGCCCGGGTCGGGACGAAGCACCCCCCAGGACACGAACCGGTCGGCGAGCACGCTGGCCGGCTCGTTGTAGATCACCGCGAGCGTGCGCAGGTCGTCCTCACGAATGGTGAGCACACGACCGTTGTAGTCGCCGCGCTGGGCCTGGATGGTGGCGGTGAAGCGGCCGAGCAGCGCGGCCTCCTCGATGTCGATCGAGGCCAGGCGCTCGAGGTCGAGCACGAGGCGGTGCGGCCGCTCGCTGGCGGGGCCGATCTGCGAGCCGCCGGGCAGCAGCTCGTGCACCGGCACTCCGTAGAAGTCGGCGAGCTCGAAGAGCCGCTGGACCGTGACGGCGCGGTCCCCGCGCTCGTACGACCCCACGACCACGGCCTTCCAGCGGCCGTGCGAGCGCTGCTCGACTCCGTGCAGTGACAGTCCCTGCTGCTGGCGGATGGCTCTCAGCTTGGCGCCGAGTGCCTTTGCGTATTCCTGTGGCATTGGTGCCTCCCCCCGGTAGGCGTGAACGCCGGTGCGGGCTCGGTAGTTGGTGACAGAGTGTGACTACCGTAGCAGCGCTTACCCCGGGGTAAGTGTGAAAGTTCGTAATTCTGATGACCCGAGGGTGACCACCACCTCCAGTGTAGACGCACCGTGAGCAGACGGTTATCCACCGTTGCCAGATTTCCGGCCCATCCAGCGGTTGTACAGCGCGTGATGCGTGCCCGTGCCAGGCCGTTGCCGGACTGTCCCGCTCCGTGGGCGCGAGTCGCTGCGCGGACCGGTCGACGGCCACTGCTACGCTGACGCCGCTCCCGTTGACCGGGGGCCGACGGACATCCTTTAACGACCCGTCCCGTGAGGCGGAGAAGGAGGTCGGCGGCCATGACGCCTGCCCATGCTCAGTCTCTTCCCGGCGAGCGCATCGTTCTCGACGCCGCCGACATCAACCGGGCACTGACCCGCATCTCCCACGAGATCCTCGAGCGCAACAAGGGCGCCGACGACCTGGTGCTGCTCGGCATCCCGACCCGTGGGGTCGCCCTGGCCGAGCGGATCGCCGCCCGCCTCGGCACCGCCGAGGGTGTCCGGGTCCCGGTGGGCTCCCTCGACGCCACCATGTACCGCGACGACCTCCGGCTGCGGCCCGCCCGCGCGCTCGAGCACACCGAGATCCCCGACTGCGGCGTCGACGGCAGGGTCGTCGTGCTGGTCGACGACGTGCTGTTCAGCGGCCGCACCGTCCGGGCCGCCCTCGACGCGCTCAACGACGTCGGCCGGCCGCACGCCGTGCGGCTGGCCACCCTGGTCGACCGCGGCCACCGCGAGCTGCCGATCCGGGCCGACTTCGTCGGCAAGAACCTCCCCACCTCGCTCGCGGAGAAGGTGCGGGTGCTGCTCGAGGAGTACGACGGGCGCGACTGCGTCCTGATCACCGAGGGTTCGGAACCGGCAGCCGCTCCCGCCGACACGACCACGAGGACGGGGGCCGGACGATGAAGGGGCACCTGCTCAGCACCGGCGACCTCAGCCGCGACGAGGCGCTGCTGGTGCTCGACACCGCCGCGGAGATGCGCGCGCTGGCCGACCGGCCCATCAAGAAGTCGCCGGTGCTGCGCGGCCGCACCGTGGTCAACCTGTTCTTCGAGGACTCCACCCGCACCCGGATCTCGTTCGAGGCGGCGGCCAAGCGGCTGTCGGCCGACGTGATCAACTTCGCCGCCAAGGGCTCCAGCCTGTCCAAGGGCGAGAGCCTCAAGGACACCGCGCTGACCCTGGAGGCGATGGGCGCCGACGCGGTGGTGATCCGGCACAGCGCCTCCGGCGCACCTCACCGGCTGGCCACCAGCGGGTGGGTGCGCGCCAGCGTGGTCAACGCCGGCGACGGCACCCACGAGCACCCCACCCAGGCGCTGCTCGACGCGTTCACCATGCGCCGGCACCTCGGCGACCTCGACGGCCGCCGGGTCGCGATCGTGGGCGACGTGCTGCACAGCCGCGTGGCCCGCTCCAACGCGCTGCTGCTGTCGACCCTCGGCGCCGAGGTCACCCTGGTCGCCCCGCCCACGCTGCTGCCGATCGGGGTCGACACCTGGCCGGTGGCGACCTCGTACGACCTCGACGCCACGCTGCCCAAGAGCGACGTGGTGATGATGCTGCGGGTGCAGCGCGAACGGATGAACCTCTCCGGGGGAGGGTTCTTCCCCAGCGCCCGCGAGTACAGCCGCCGCTACGGGCTCGACGCCCGCCGGATGGCGCAGATGCCCGAGGGTGCGCTGGTCATGCACCCCGGCCCGATGATCCGCGGCATGGAGATCTCGGCCGACGTCGCCGACTCCGACCGCTCGGTGATCGTCGAGCAGGTCACCAACGGCGTGGCCGTACGGATGGCGGTGCTGTACCTGCTGCTCGGGGGGATGACGGCCACGGGATCCGCGACGGGGGCCACCACCCAGATGCAGGAGGTCGACGCGTGACGGCGTTCTTGGTACGGCAGGCGCAGCTGCTGGGAGGTGAGCCGACCGACCTGCTGCTGCGCGACGGTGTGATCGCCGAGATCGGCGCGATCGGCTCCAGCGGCGGCGCCGAGGTGGTCGAGGCCGACGGGCTGGTCGTCCTGCCCGGCCTGGTCGACCTGCACACCCACCTGCGCGAGCCCGGTCGCGAGGACGCCGAGACCGTGCTGACCGGAACCCAGGCCGCCGCCCGCGGCGGGTTCACCGCCGTACACGCGATGGCCAACACCGAGCCGGTCGCCGACACCGCCGGCGTGGTCGAGCAGGTCTGGCGGCTCGGCCGCGAGGGCGGCTACTGCGACGTGCAGCCGGTCGGCGCCGTCACCGTCGGGCTGGCCGGGCAGCAGCTGGCCGAGCTCGGCGCGATGGCCGACTCCCAGGCCGGGGTGCGGGTGTTCTCCGACGACGGCAAGTGCGTGTCCGACGCCGTGCTGATGCGCCGCGCACTCGAGTACGTCAAGGCGTTCGACGGCGCCATCGCCCAGCACGCCCAGGAGCCGCGGCTGACCGAGGACGCGCAGATGAACGAGGGCGAGCTGTCCGGTGTGCTCGGCCTGCGGGGCTGGCCCGCCGTGGCCGAGGAGGCGGTCATCGCCCGCGACTGCCTGCTGGCGGCGCACGTCGGCTCGCGGTTGCACGTCTGCCACGTCTCCACCGCCGGCTCGGTCGAGATCCTGCGCTGGGCCAAGGGCAAGGGCTGGAACGTCACCGCCGAGGTGACGCCGCACCACCTGCTGCTGACCGACGAGCTCGCCACCACCTACGACCCCGTCTTCAAGGTCAACCCGCCGCTGCGCACCCGCGCCGACGTCGAGGCAGTGCGCGAGGGCCTGGCCGACGGCACCATCGACTGCGTCGCCACCGACCACGCCCCGCACCCCTCCGAGGACAAGGCCTGCGAGTGGCAGGCGGCCGCGTTCGGGATGCTCGGCCTGGAGACCGCGCTCTCGGTGGTGCAGCAGACCATGGTCGACACCGGGCTGCTCGACTGGGCCGGCGTCGCCGACCGGATGTCACGCCGGCCGGCCGAGATCGGCCGCCTGGCCGCACACGGCCGCGGCCTGCAGGTCGGTGCGCCCGCCAACGTGACGCTGGTCGACCCGTCGGCCCGGCACGTCGTCGACCCGGCCGACACCGCCTCGCTGTCGCGCAACACGCCCTACGCCGGGCACGAGCTGCCCGGCCGGGTGGTGAGCACGTTCCTGCGGGGCGTCCCCACCGTGCTCGACGGGAAGCTGCAGTGAGCGCGGCCGTCGGCGTCGGCGCCGGCACCGGCGACCTGCTGGCCTGGGCGTTCGTGCTGGCCGGCTTGGTCGTGCTGGCCTACGGCGGCATGCTGCGCGGCTGGCGGCGGCGCGCACGCCGGCACGACCTGGAGCCGCTGGCCGCGGCAGGTGAGCCCGAGGAGCCGCTGCTGCAGGCCGACGGACGCTACTTCGGCACCACGGTGGCCGGCGACTGGCTCGACCGGGTGGTCGCGCGCGGCCTGGGCAGCCGGAGCCCGGTGCGCCTGTCGCTCTCGGGCGAGGGCCTCGACGTGCTCCGCCCGGGCGCCACCTCGTTCCGGATCCCGGCCGCGGCGCTGGCGGGTGCCCGGCACGACCAGGGCATCGCCGGCAAGGTCGTGCCGCCGCACGGGGTGCTGGTGGTGACCTGGCGGCACGGCGACCTCCGGCTCGACACCGGCTTCCGGCTGCACGACAGCGCCCAGCACGCCACCTGGGTCGAGCGACTCGACACGATCACCAAGGAGCCCGCATGAAGCCCAGAGGACGTCCGACGCCCGCGCTGCTGGTGCTCGAGGACGGCCGCACGTTCCGCGGTGACTCGTTCGGGGCCGAGGGCGACACGGTCGGCGAGGCCGTGTTCGCCACCGGGATGACCGGCTACCAGGAGACGCTGACCGACCCCTCCTACCACCGGCAGGTGGTGGTGATGACCGCGCCGCACGTCGGCAACACCGGCGTCAACGACGAGGACCCCGAGTCGGGCCGGATCTGGGTGGCCGGCTACGTCGTACGCGACCCCGCGCGGGTCCCCTCGAGCTGGCGGTCGCGGCGCACCCTCGACGACGAGCTCCGCGCACAGGGCGTGGTCGGCATCAGCGGGGTCGACACCCGCGCGCTGACGCGGCACCTGCGCGAGCGGGGCGCGATGCGGGTCGGCATCTCGACCACCACGACCGACCCCGACGAGCTGCTGCAGCGGGTGCGCTCGGCGCCGCCGATGGCCGGCGCCGACCTGTCGGGCGACGTCACCACCCAGGAGCCCTACGTCGTCCCCGCCCAGGGCGAGCACCGATACACGATCGCTGCCGTCGACCTCGGCATCAAGACCATGACCCCCGAGCAGCTGGCACGGCGTGGCGTGGAGGTGCACGTGCTGCCGTCGACCGCCGGCATCGACGACGTGCTTGCGGTGTCACCCGACGGCGTGTTCTTCTCCAACGGACCCGGCGACCCGGCGACCGCCGAGCACGCCGTCGGCCTGCTGCGCGAGGTGCTGCAGCGGGGCCTGCCCTACTTCGGCATCTGCTTCGGCAACCAGCTGTTCGGCCGGGCGCTCGGGTTCGGCACCTTCAAGCTCAAGTACGGCCACCGCGGGATCAACCAGCCGGTGCTCGACCGGTCCACCGGCAAGGTCGAGGTCACCTCGCACAACCACGGGTTCGCCGTCGACGCGCCGCTCGACCGGCCCACGTCCACGCCGTACGGCACCGCCGAGGTCAGCCACGTGTGCCTCAACGACGACGTGGTCGAGGGCCTGCGGCTGCTCGACGACGACGGCAACCTGGTGGCGTTCTCGGTGCAGTACCACCCCGAGGCCGCGGCCGGCCCGCACGACGCGGCGTACCTGTTCGACCGGTTCGTCGACCTGATGCAGTCCCGTACGACCGAAGGGGCCCCCGCCTGATGCCCAAGCGCACCGACATCTCCTCGGTCCTGGTGATCGGCTCCGGGCCGATCGTGATCGGCCAGGCCTGCGAGTTCGACTACTCCGGTACGCAGGCCTGCCGGATCCTGCGGCAAGAGGGCATCCGGGTCAGCCTGGTGAACTCCAACCCGGCCACGATCATGACCGACCCCGAGTTCGCCGACGCCACCTACGTCGAGCCGATCACGCCGGAGTTCGTGGAGCGGGTGATCGAGAAGGAGCGCCCCGACGCGCTGCTGGCCACGCTGGGCGGGCAGACCGCGCTCAACACCGCGGTCGCGCTCGACGAGGCGGGCGTGCTCGACAAGCACGGCGTGGAGCTCATCGGCGCCTCCATCGACGCCATCCAGGCGGGGGAGAACCGCGAGAACTTCAAGCGCATCGTCGAGTCCCTGACGGTCGGCGGCGGCGCCGAGGTGGCGAGCTCGCGCATCTGCCACTCGATGGAGGACTGCCTGCAGGGCGCGGCCGAGCTGTCCTACCCGGTCGTCGTGCGGCCGTCGTTCACCATGGGCGGCGCCGGGTCGGGCATGGCCCACGACGAGGACGACCTGCGGCGCATCGCCGGGGCCGGCCTGGCCGCGAGCCCCACCACCGAGGTGCTCCTCGAGGAGTCGATCATCGGCTGGAAGGAGTACGAGCTCGAGGTCATGCGCGACCGCGCCGACAACGTCGTCATCGTGTGCTCCATCGAGAACCTCGACCCGATGGGCGTGCACACCGGCGACTCGATCACGGTGGCGCCCGCGATGACGCTCACCGACCGCGAGTACCAGCGGCTGCGCGACATCGCGATCGGCGTGATCCGCGCGGTCGGCGTCGACACCGGCGGCTGCAACATCCAGTTCGCGGTCAACCCGGCCGACGGCCGGATCGTGGTGATCGAGATGAACCCCCGGGTCTCGCGGTCGTCGGCGCTGGCCTCGAAGGCCACCGGCTTCCCGATCGCCAAGATCGCGGCCAAGGTGGCGCTCGGCTACACCCTCGACGAGATCCCCAACGACATCACCACGCGCGGGGGGACACCCCCCGCGGACCCCCCGGACTCCTCCGCTCCGCGGAGGGACGACTGGCGGCCGTGGACTCCGGCGGCCTTCGAGCCGACCCTCGACTACGTCGTGGTCAAGGCACCCCGGTTCGCGTTCGAGAAGTTCCCGCACGCCGACCCCACGCTGACCACGCACATGAAGAGCGTCGGCGAGGCGATGGCGATCGGCCGCTGCTTCACCGAGGCGCTGCAGAAGGCGCTGCGCTCGCTGGAGCGCCCCACGGCGGTGTTCTCCTGGGCCAACGCGCCGGCCGACAAGGCGGCGCTGCTGCAGCGGGCGGCGGTCCCGCACGACGGCCGCCTGCGGCTGGTGATGGACGCGCTTCGGGCCGGTGCCACCGTCGACGAGCTGTTCGAGGCGACCGGCATCGACCCGTGGTTCCTCGACCAGATGCTGCTCATCGACGAGGTCGCGCGCGAGCTCGCCGAGGCGGGCGAGGTCGACCCGGCGCTGGTGCTGCGGGCCAAGCGGCACGGCTTCTCCGACCAGCAGATCGCCGAGATCCGCGGCACCCGGGCCGACGTCGTGCGCGGCGTGCGGCAGGCGCTCGGGGTGCGGCCGGTGTACAAGACCGTCGACACCTGCGCTGCGGAGTTCGCGGCCCGCACCCCGTACCACTACTCCTCCTACGACGAGGAGACCGAGGTGACGCCCCGCGAGCGGCCCGCGGTGATCATCCTCGGCAGCGGGCCCAACCGCATCGGGCAGGGCATCGAGTTCGACTACTCCTGCGTGCACGCCTCGCTCGCCCTGGGAGAGGCCGGGTTCGAGACCGTGATGGTCAACTGCAACCCCGAGACGGTCTCGACCGACTACGACACCTCCGACCGGCTCTACTTCGAGCCGCTGACGCTCGAGGACGTGCTCGAGGTCGTGCACGCCGAGCAGCAGGCCGGTCCGGTGGCCGGCGTGATCGTGCAGCTCGGCGGACAGACGCCACTGGGGCTGGCGCAGGGCCTGGCCGACGCCGGGGTGCCGATCGTGGGCACCACGCCCGAGGCGATCCACCTCGCCGAGGAGCGCGGCGCGTTCGGCCGGGTGCTCCAGGCCGCCGAGCTGCCCGCCCCCAAGCATGGCACCGCCACGTCGTTCGAGGAGGCGAAGGTGATCGCCGACGAGGTCGGCTACCCCGTCCTCGTACGCCCGTCGTACGTCCTGGGCGGCCGCGGCATGGAGATCGTCTACGACGAGCAGTCGCTCGAGCGCTACATCGCCCGCGCGACCGAGGTCACCCCGGAGCACCCAGTCCTGGTCGACCACTTCCTCGACGACGCCGTCGAGCTCGACGTCGACGCGATCTTCGACGGCGAGGAGCTGTTCCTCGGCGGTGTGATGGAGCACATCGAGGAGGCCGGGGTGCACTCCGGCGACTCCGCGTGCGCGCTGCCGCCGATCACGCTGGGCACCGAGGAGGTCGACCGCATCCGCACGTCGACCGAGGCGATCGCCCGCGGTGTGGGCGTGCGCGGCCTGATCAACGTGCAGTACGCCCTGGCCGGCGACACGATCTACGTGCTCGAGGCCAACCCGCGCGCCTCGCGCACGGTCCCGTTCGTGTCCAAGGCGACCGCGACGCCACTGGCCAAGGCGGCCGCGCGGGTGATGCTCGGCGCCACCGTCAAGGACCTGCGGGCCGAGGGCCTGCTCCCCGCCGAGGGCGACGGGGGCGACCTCCCGCCGACGTCGCCGATCGCGGTGAAGGAGGCGGTGATGCCGTTCAACCGGTTCCGCACCCCCGACGGCAAGACCGTCGACACCGTGCTCGGCCCGGAGATGCGCTCCACCGGCGAGGTGATGGGCATCGACGCGGGCTTCGGGATGGCGTTCGCGAAGGCACAGGCCGGTGCGTTCGGCAACCTGCCCACCAGTGGCCGCATCTTCGTCTCGGTGGCCAACCGCGACAAGCGGCACATGATCTTCCCGGTGAAGCGGCTGGCCGACCTCGGCTTCGAGGTGCTGGCAACCGCCGGCACCGCCCGCGTGCTGCGTCGCAACGGTGTGGACGCGACCGTGGTGCGCAAGCACACCGAGGGGCCGGGCCCCGACGGCGAGCCGACCATCGTCGGCCGCATCCTCGCCGAGGAGGTCGACCTGGTCATCAACACCCCGCACGGCACCACGTCCGGCGGTAGCCCGCGCGTCGACGGCTACGACATCCGCACCGCCGCGGTGATGCGCGACGTGCCGTGCATCACCACCGTGCAGGGGCTGGCGGCCGCGGTGCAGGGGATCGAGGCGCTGCAGAGCGGCGCGCTCGGCGTACGCCCGCTCCAGGCGTGGTCCCGCGCGCTCGAACGGCACCGCGACGGCGTCGGCGAAGGGAGCGCGCGATGACCCAGGCGCTGCAGGTCACGGGGGAGGTGCTCTCGCTCAAGCGCGTCGGTGCCTACTTCCACCTCACGCTGGTGGCGCCCGGCATCGCCGAGCGGACGAACCCCGGTCACTTCGCCGCCCTGGCCATCGGCGACCGCACGTCCGCGCAGCTGCTGCGGCGGGCGTTCTCGATCTACCGGGTGCGCGCGACCGGCGTCTACGGCGGCACGGTCGAGGTCGTCTTCGCCGTGCACGGCGCCGGCACCGCCTGGCTGTCCCGGCTGCGCCAGCACGACACCATCGACGTCGTCGGTCCGCTCGGGCGGCCGTTCTCGCTCCCGCAGGAGCCGGTTTCGTGCGTGCTGGTCGGCGGCGGCTACGGCAGCGCGCCGATGTTCACGCTCGCCGAGCGGCTGCAGGAGCGCGGCTGCACCGTGCACATGGTGCTGGGCGCCTCCACCGAGGAGCGGCTGTTCGGCACCCTCGACGCGCGCCGCTCGGCGAAGTCGACCCTGGTCACCACGGTCGACGGCTCGGTGGGCATCCAGGGCGTGGTGACCGACCCGCTGCCCGACCTGATCCGGCGCACCGGCAGCGAGGTCGTCTACGCCTGCGGACCGATGGGCATGCTGGCCGCGGTCTCGCGGGTGGCGGCCGAGCACGGCGCGTGGAGCCAGTGCGCGGTGGAGGAGTCGATGGCCTGCGGTGTCGGGGTGTGCATGACCTGCGTGCTGCCGGTGGTGGGCGACGACGGCATCACCCGGATGGTCCGCTCGTGCGTGGAGGGGCCGGTGTTCCGCGGCGACACGGTCCGCTGGGACGACGTAGGCACGATCCCGGAGGACACGCTGGGTGCGCCGTCGGCCACACCCGTCGGAGGAGGACGCTGATGGTCGACCTGACGACACGGCTGCGCGACGCGACGCTGCCCAACCCGGTGATGACGGCGTCCGGCTGTGCCGCGGCGGGCCGAGAGCTGGCGCAGTTCTTCGACGTCGCCGAGCTGGGCGCCGTGGTGACGAAGTCGATCATGCTCGACCCGCGTTCGGGCCGGCCGACGCCGCGGATGGCCGAGACCCCGTCCGGCATGCTCAACTCCATCGGGCTGCAGGGCCCCGGCATCGACGGGTTCCTCGCCCGCGACCTGCCCTGGCTGGCCCAGGAGAGGGCGCGCGCGATCGTGTCGATCGCCGGGTCCACGCTGGGGGAGTACTCCGAGCTCGCCCGCCGCGTCGGCAACAGCCCGGCGGTGTCGGCGGTCGAGGTCAACATCTCCTGCCCCAACGTCGAGAACCGCGGGCTGGTGTTCGCCTGCGACCCCTACCAGGCGGCCAGGGTGGTGTCCGTCGTACGCCGGGAGACCCCGCGGGGCATCCCGGTGCTGGCCAAGCTGTCGCCCGACGTCACCAGCATCGTCGACGTGGCCCGCTCTGTGGTCGAGGCCGGCGCCGACGGCCTGGTGATGATCAACACGCTGCTGGGGCTGGCCATCGACCCCGACACGCTGCGCCCGGTCCTGGGCGGCACCACCGGCGGGCTGTCCGGCCCGGCGATACGGCCGGTCGCGGTCCGCTGCGTCTGGCAGGTGCACCAGGCGATGCCCGACGTGCCGATCGTCGGCGTCGGCGGCATCCGCACCGGCTTCGACGCCCTGGAGTTCATGCTGGCCGGCGCCTCGGCCGTCCAGGTCGGCACCGTGATCTTCAACGACCCGGGCGCGCCGGTGCGGATCCTGCGCGAGCTGACCGACGAGCTGACCGACCGCGGCTTCGAGCGTGCCGCCGACGCCGTCGGCTACGGCCACCGCAAACCCGACGAGGAGCTGCTGTGACCGGGGTGGGAGCCTTCGGCGCGCGCCTGCGCGCCGCCATGGACGAGCGCGGCCCGCTGTGTGTGGGACTCGACCCGCATCCGCGGCTGCTGACCGACTGGGGGCTCGATGACGACGCCGCCGGTCTCGACCGGTTCGCGATGACCGTGGTGGAGGCGCTCGCGCCGCAGGTGGCGATGCTCAAGCCGCAGTCGGCGTTCTTCGAGCGCCACGGGTCGGCGGGAGTCGCGGTGCTGGAACGGGTCGTCGCGCACGCGCGCGCGGCCGGGTGCCTGGTGCTGCTCGACGTCAAGCGCGGCGACATCGGCTCGACCGTGCAGGCCTACGCCGACGCCTACCTCGACCCGGCCTCGCCGCTGGCCGCCGACGCGGTCACCGCCAGCCCGTTCCTGGGGTTCGGGTCGCTCGACCCGATGCTCGACACCGCGCAGAAGCACGACCGCGGCGTGTTCGTGCTGGCGCTCACGTCCAACCCCGAGGGCCCCGAGGTGCAGCGCGCCCGCGCCGCCGACGGCCGTACGGTCGCGGGCGCTGTGCTGGCGCAGGTCGCCGAGCGCAACCTGGGTGCGCAGCCGATGGGCTCGGTGGGCGCGGTGGTCGGTGCCACCATCGGGCAGACCTCGGAGGACCTCGCCGTGAACGGGCCGCTGCTGGTGCCCGGCCTCGGCGCCCAGGGTGGCACCGCGGCCGACATCCACCGGATCTTCGGGGACGTCCTCGACCTGGTCGTGCCGACCAGCTCGCGCGACGTGCTGGCCGCCGGTCCCGACGGCGGGGCGCTGGCCGCCAAGGCGCGTGCGGTCGCCGGGCAGCTCACCGACCTGCTGGGTGGACCTCCGGGCCCGCCGGCCGCATCCCTGTAGCACCCCGATTGCGTCGCGTCGCCGTGACACCACCCGGTTGCGCCGCCCCGCCGTAACACCCGGCTACATGGCGCGTAGTCGCTTCCCGCGGGTCATGCGCCTGGGGCAGCGCCCGCGAGACTCGGTTACGTGGCTTGTGGCCACGCGTGCCGGGCGCCCTGGGAGACCCGGCGGTTGGCTCCGTCTGCCACCCTGGCCGTACGGGTCCCACACCCGGTTCCAACCAGTTCCACACCCGGGGGGCGTCGGCCGCGCGGCGGCGCGACGACCACGCCCGGACCGAGACGAGGTACGACATGCTGCGTCCGATTGCCCTGGCCGCTGCCACGCTGCTGCTCGGCACGACCGCCGCCTGCAGCGGCGGGTCCACCGACCAGGCAGGCTCCGACGCCGGCACCCGGCAGTACTGCAGCGCGCTCAGGTCCGCGCAGAAGGAGTTCGGCGCCATCAACCGCGGCGACGTCACCCCGGGCAACCTGGACAAGATCCTCGACCGCATGCACAGCCTCTCCCAGCAGGCGCCCCCGGCGGTGGCCGACGACTGGCAGAAGCTGGACGGCGCGATCACCAGCCTGCGCAACGGGCTGGACAACCTCGGCCTCAGCTTCAAGGACCTGTCCAACCCGAAGAAGCTGGCCCAGGTCGACCCGCAGAAGCTGCGGCAGTTCGGGCGCCAGATGCAGCAGCTCGGCGGACAGACGTTCGACCAGGCCGGCAAGGCGATCGAGAAGCACGCCAAGCAGGTGTGCCACCTCGACCTCGGCAAGGGCTGATCCCGCTTCCTCCCGTACCGAGCCGGCCCGCCACGGCGGTGGATCGTCACAAGTTGGGCATCGGAGCAGACCCGGCGTTTGCTACCGACGACGGCTATCGCTAGGTTCCGGTGAGTCGGTGTTGATTTCCCTTCCAGACAGTGAATGCGCAGAGGTGACCTTCCGTGGCGTTGCCCTCACTCACCCCCGAGCAGCGGCAGGCTGCCCTCGAGAAGGCCGCCGCCGCGCGCCGCGAGCGTGCGGAGGTCAAGAACCGGCTCAAGCACTCGGGCGCCTCGCTCGCCGACGTGCTGCGTGAGGGGAAGAAGAACGAGGTCGTCGGCAAGATGAAGGTCCTCGACCTGCTGCAGTCGATGCCCGGCCTGGGCAAGGTGCGCGCCCGCCAGATGATGGAGCGGATCGGCATCTCGGAAAGCCGCCGGGTGCGCGGGCTCGGCAACAACCAGATCGCGGCCCTCGAGCGGGAATTTGACGGCCGGGGCTGATTTCGACGACGGCTCCGGGCTGCGGCTCACCGTGCTGTCCGGGCCGTCCGGCGTCGGCAAGAGCACCGTCGTCAACGAGCTTCGCCGGGACTATCCCGAGGTCTGGGTGTCCGTGTCGGCGACGACCCGGCGTCCGCGGCCCAACGAGGAGCACGGCCGGCACTACTTCTTCGTCGACGACGCGGAGTTCGACCGGCTGGTCGCCCGCGGGGAGCTGCTGGAGTGGGCCGAGTTCGCCGGCAACCGCTACGGCACACCGCGCGCGCCGGTGCACGAGCGGCTGGCCCAGGGCGTACCGGTGCTGCTCGAGATCGACCTGCAGGGCGCGCGGCAGATCCGCACCTCCGTACCCGACGCGCGGCTGGTGTTCCTGCGGCCCCCGTCGTGGGACGAGCTGGTGCGCCGCCTGGTCGGCAGGGGCACCGAGTCGAGCGAGGTGGTCGAACGCCGTCTGGCGGTCGCCCGCGACGAGCTGGCGCACGAGCCGGAGTTCGATGTGACCTTGGTCGCCACCGAGATCGGGCAGGTCTGCAAGGACTTGGTAGCCTTGATGCACACCTCGTAGTCCCCCAGCCCCTCTCGAAAGGGATTTCCGCGTGTCCGGCACCCAGCCAGTGGCCGAGGGCATCACCAACCCTCCGATCGACGAGCTGCTCACCAAGACCGACTCCAAGTACCAGCTCGTCCTGTACTCCGCCAAGCGGGCGCGTCAGATCAACGCGTACTACTCCCAGCTCGGCGAGGGCCTGCTCGAGTACGTCGGCCCGCTGGTCGAGACCCACGTGCAGGAGAAGCCGCTGTCGATCGCGCTGCGTGAGATCAACGACGACCTGCTTACCCTCGAGCCTGCCGAACCCGAGACGGAACAGCAGGACTGAGGTAGGACCGGGCTCTGCATGTCCGCCGCCGGCGTCGTCCTCGGGGTGAGCGGCGGCATCGCCGCGTACAAGGCCTGTGAGCTGCTGCGGCTCCTGACCGAGAGCGGTCACCGCGTACGCGTCGTGCCCACCGCCGGTGCCCTGGAGTTCGTCGGCGCGCCCACCTGGGCGGCGCTGTCGGGGCAGCCGGTTTCGACCCAGGTCTGGGACGACGTGCACGAGGTGCCGCACGTACGCATCGGCCAGAGCGCCGACCTCGTGGTCGTCGCACCCGCCACCGCCGACCTGCTGGCCAAGGCCGCGCACGGCCTGGCCGACGACCTGCTGACCAACACCCTGCTCACCGCCCGGTGCCCCGTGGTCTACGCCCCCGCGATGCACACCGAGATGTGGGAGCACGCCGCCACCCAGGCCAATGTCGCCACGCTGCGCGAGCGCGGCGCCGTGGTGGTCGAGCCTGCGGTCGGGCGGCTCACCGGCGCCGACAGCGGACGCGGGCGGCTCCCGGAGCCGGAGGAGCTGTTCGAGGTCGTCCGCGACGTCCTGCTGCGCGGCCGGCTGACGCAGGACCTCACCGGCCGGCACCTCGTGGTCAGCGCCGGCGGCACCCACGAGTTCCTCGACCCCGTGCGGTTCCTGGGCAACCGGTCCTCGGGCCGGCAGGGCTACGCACTGGCCCGCGCCGCGGTCGCGCGCGGCGCCGAGGTGACCCTGGTCTCGGCCAACGTCGCGCTGCCCGACCCCGCCGGGGCCAAGGTCGTGCGGGTCGAGTCGACCGCGCAGATGCGTGACGCGGTGCTCGACGCCGCCGGCAGCGCCGACGCGGTCGTGATGGCCGCCGCGCCCGCCGACTTCCGGCCCGCCGCGCGCGCCGAGCACAAGATCAAGAAGACCGACGACCACTCCGCGCCGACGCTCGACCTGGTGCAGAACGACGACATCCTGCGCGCCCTGGTGGCCCAGCGTGACGGCGCCCGCCCGGTCGTGGTCGGGTTCGCCGCCGAGACCGGCGACACCGAGGCCGACGTGCTCGCGCATGCCCACACCAAGCTGGCACGCAAGGGCTGCGACCTGCTGGTGCTCAACGACGTCAGCGGCGGCAAGGTCTTCGGGAGCACCGACACCGAGGCGGTGATCCTCGCCTCGGACGGCTCCACCACCCCCGTCCCCGCCGGTCCGAAAGCCCGTCTCGCCCATGTGGTGTGGGACCGGGTCCACGACCTTCTCTGATATAGGGTTACGCCTGCACGCAGCCGTAGCCCACGAGGAGCCCAACCTTGTCCCGCCGACTGTTCACGTCCGAGTCCGTCACCGAGGGTCACCCCGACAAGATCGCGGACCAGATCAGCGACTCCATCCTGGACGCCCTGCTGGCCCAGGATCCCAAGAGCCGGGTGGCCGTCGAGACCCTGCTCACCACGGGCCTGGTCGTCGTCGCCGGTGAGGTGACCACCGACGCCTGGGCGAACATTCCCGAGATCGTGCGTGAGCGCGTGCTGGCGATCGGCTACGACTCCTCCAAGAAGGGCTTCGACGGCGACTCCTGCGGCGTCCAGATCTCCATCGGCTCGCAGTCGCCCGACATCGCCCAGGGCGTCGACGCCGGGCACGAGACCCGAAGCGAGGGTTCGCAGGACGAGCTCGACCGCCAGGGCGCCGGCGACCAGGGCATGATGTTCGGCTACGCCTGCGACGAGACGCCCGAGCTGATGCCGCTGCCGATCACCATCGCGCACCGGCTCGCGGAGCGGCTGTCCGACGTGCGCAAGGACGGCACCATGGCCTACCTCCGTCCCGACGGCAAGACCCAGGTCACGATCGAGTACGACGGTGAGCAGGCCGTACGCGTCGACACCGTGGTGGTGTCCACCCAGCACGCCGGTGACATCGACCTCGACGAGATGCTGGCACCAGACATCAAGAAGCACGTCGTCGACGAGGTGCTGCAGCGCTTCGACATCGACCACACCGACTACCGCCTGCTGGTCAACCCGACCGGGCGGTTCGAGCTCGGCGGGCCCAAGGGCGACGCCGGCCTGACCGGGCGCAAGATCATCAACGACACCTCCGGCGGCATGGCCCGCCACGGCGGCGGTGCCTTCAGCGGCAAGGACCCGTCGAAGGTCGACCGCTCCGCCGCCTACGCGATGCGCTGGGTCGCCAAGAACGTCGTCGCGGCCGGGCTGGCCAAGCGGTGCGAGGTGCAGGTCGCCTACGCCATCGGCAAGGCCAAGCCGGTCGGCTTCTACGTCGACACGTTCGGCACCGAGTCGGTGCCGGTCGAGACGATCGAGAAGGCCGTCCTGGAGGTCTTCGACCTGCGTCCCGCCGCGCTCGTGCGCGACCTCGACCTGCTGCGGCCGATCTACGCCAAGACCGCGGCGTACGGCCACTTCGGCCGCGAGCTGCCCGAGTTCACCTGGGAGCGCACCGACCGCGTCGACGCGCTCAAGGCCGCAGCCGGCGTCTGAGACATCGGGCCGACTGGTCGCAGGCCGGCCCTCCGCGGACGGGATGTAACCGTCCGTTCCCGGAGGTTCCCGCCTCCTGCAGGGGGTGGGAAGGCCGCACAGGTGGCGGGAGGCGTCCGTTAGGACCCGACCGCGTGACCGCCGTGTCCGCGTCACTTGCTACCACTGTCCCGTGAGCGAGTCCGAGCCCGCCGACGCCCGGTCGCGCCAGCAGCAGCTGGCGCTGACCCGCGACCAGGTCCGCTCTGCCCGCGCTACCGCGCGGAAGCGGCCGGCTCCCGCGCCCGCACAGGACCGGCCGGTGGCGCGGGTGCTGGTCGACGTCGGCCTCGCCCACCTCGACCGTCCCTTCGACTACGCCGTCACCGAGGCCCTCTCGGCCGACGCCCGGCCCGGGTGCCGGGTGAAGGTGCGGTTCGCCGGCAAGGACGTCGACGGCTTCGTGCTCGAGCGCACCGACACCTCCGAGCACACCGGCACGCTCACGCCGCTGCGGCGGGTCGTGTCCCCGGTGCCCGTCCTGACCCCGTCCGTTGCCCGGCTGTGCCGCGAGGTGGCCGACCGCTACGCCGGCGTCGCCTCCGACGTGGTGCGGCTGGCCGTCCCACCGCGGCACGCGCGGGTCGAGAAGGAGCTCCCGCCGCCGGGGGAGGAGCCCGGCCAGGGGCTGCGGGGGGTTCCGCCGGGGCCCGAGCCCGGCCGGGCCTGGGACCGCTACCCCGCGGGCCCGGCGTTCCTGCACCGGCTGCGGGAGGGCCTGGCGCCGCGGGCGGTGTGGACCGCGCTGCCCGGACCCGACTGGGTGGACGCGCTGGCCGACGCCGCGGTGGCGCAGCTGGCCGGGGGCCGCGGCTCGGTCGTATGCCTGCCGGACCAACGCGACGTGGCCCGGGTCGCCGACGCGCTCCGGCAGCGTCTCCGGCAGGACGCCGGGGCCGCCGGCGAGGTGGCCGTGGTCACCGCCGACCTCGGCCCGGCTGCGCGCTACCGCGCGTTCCTGCGGGTGCTCACCGGCGCAAGCCGAGTGGTGGGCGGCACCCGTAGCGCGGCGTTCGCACCGG